>CAZBOX010000099.1:0-19050 GCA_964493595.1 uncultured Candidatus Obscuribacterales bacterium
CTATTCTCGTATCCCCTATCAAGTACAGCTCTATTATCAGTGGCTTTTCGAAGAACTGCTTGCTTTCCCATTTCCAGAAGCCGATGTGCCGCCTGTCCTCAATCAGTCAGATGGGCACGTCTTGAAATTAATCGAGCAGATTGAAGCTGATCCTGTATTTGCACCCAAGCCGGTATCGCTGGCTGACGAGCGTTTAATTCGCTTTGACTATGGCGAAGTCGAACACCCTGTGCCTGAACTTCTCATAAAAGGAGTATTCAAAGGATTTCTGGAGCAGGATTCCGACCTTTTACCATCTGTTGTTCGTCATCGGGTAAGAGCGTATCTGGAATTTACGCGCAGAACCGCCGTGAATGAAGATCGCATTGTGCTGGGAAAAGGTGTTTTTCCTCTGCTGGCTGCACTGATGGCGACGCTTACTCAACGACTTGGTAGACCGCCTGTTGTCGCGCTTCCTGTCGGCAGCTATGGACCGCTCTACACTCTTATTACTTATCATGGTGGCAAGGTCATTGAAGTAAAGACGGATGAGAAGCGTGGATTTATGGTGGACGTCGCCGCCATCGACGCGCTCGATGTGAAGCCGGATCTTGTCTGGCTGACTCAACCCAACAATCCGTCCGGGCTTTTCTACGATTCGCAAGCAGTGGAAAGCCTGTACAAAGCCTTTTCACAACGCGGAATCTACATGCTTGCCGATGAGATCTTCTTCCTGCTGAGCGACAACCGCCTTGGTGAATGGACTCCCCAGTCGTTGAGTTTTCTTCCCCTTATAAAAACTGCTGGCGGCAAGTATCTGTTTCTCACCGACGGCGTTGCAAAAGCTTTTGCCGCCGGCGGCTTGCGCGCAGGATTTCTGGTCTGCCCGGATTCTTCATTTGCATCTCAAATCCAGACACTGACGCCTCTGCCGCCACGTTCTACCCTGCGCGCATGGGACACTCTTTATTCCGCATTCCTCGAAGAATCACCTCACCTTCTTGTCGATGTTAAAGAAGAGCTGGAGGGTCTCAAGACTTATCTTATAGACTTGCGCAGCGAGCTTTCTCGCCGCCGCAAGAAATTGCTCACGCTATTCAAAGAGCATGATGTCGATGACAAAATGGACACGCCTTACCGGGGTGGAATTTTTCTCATGGCGAAATTGGGCGGACTGCGCAATCAACTCGCGGTGGAAAAACAGCTGCTTATAAATGAAGACTCCTGGTGCCGCACTCCTGACTGGAGTCGCGTTTCATTCAGTGTGCCGCCAGATAAATTTGATGAGGCTTTCGATCGCCTGTCTGCGTTTTTGGGTTCAAAGAAGAAAGTTACGAGTTAAATCTAGAGGATTAATATGCCATACACGGCCGAAATCAGCAGAACCAATCCGTCCTGTTTTCTATTCCTTATAGATCAATCCGGATCTATGCAAGAACCATTCGGAACAAGCGATGGTGCATCGGGCGGCAAAACGAAGGCGGAAAGTCTGGCTGATGCCATCAATCGTCTTCTGCAGAATTTAGTCATAAAATGCGCCAAATCCGACGGTATCCGTGATTACTACCATGTAGGTGTTATCGGTTATGGCGGTACCGGCGTCGGACCTGCATTCGGTGGTGCGTTGAAAGACAAAGAAATGGTGCCGGTCAACGAAATAGCCAATAATCCGACGCGTGTGGAGCAACGGGTAAAGAAAATTGATGACGGCGCCGGTGGTCTGGTCGAGCAAAAGATCAAATTTCCGATCTGGTTCGATGCTAAAGGTGAAGGCGGTACGCCGATGTGCACTGCTTTTATCACTGCGACGAAATTGTTGACCAAGTGGTTGGCTGAGCACCCCAACTGCTTTCCCCCCATCGTGATCAATATTTCCGATGGCGAGTCCTCAGACATGGACCCCTATCAAGCCGCCACGGATTTGATGAGCTTGTCGAGCACTGACGGTGAAGTTTTGCTTTTCAATTTGCACCTCTCATCCTCCAGTGAGAAGCCGATTGAGTATCCCAACGACGATGAAAAATTGCCGGATGATTTCTCCAAGCTTCTTTTCAGTATGTCCAGCGTTCTTCCAGAGTACATGCAAAAAATGTTGTCTGCAGAAGGTGTACCCGTGACATTTGCGACACGCGGTTTTGTATTTAACGCGGATCTTGTTTCAGTGATTCGATTTCTCGATATCGGAACACGCCCCGCCAATCTTCGCTAATTAAGGTAGAAGCATGCGAGTCATCGGAAAAGTATTTTGGATGCCTAAGAAGGGCAATTCAATTGAAGAGTACGAGGACTCTGCCTATCCTTTAGATAGTTTCGAGAAAGAAGTATCAGAATTTAAATGCGCTGTTGCCGATGGTGCTACCGAGACTTCCTTTGCCGGATTTTGGGCGGCGCTGCTGTGCGAGGGGTATTGCGAAAACTTTGAGCTGAAAGAGCTGCGAAAGACCTGGAATGAGGCCGTTCGGCAAAAAGAATTACCCTGGTACGCAGAAGAGAAATTGGAAAAAGGAGCCTATGCCGCACTTCTTGGCCTGCATTTGAAAAAGGGACGCGGCAAAAAGAATCCTTTTATTGTCGAGGCAACAGGTGATTGCTGTCTTTTGCACGTAAGAGAAAACCAGCTGCTCACGAGCTTCCCTGTATCAAAATCAGAGGATTTCAATAATTCTCCTGCTCTCATTTGCAGCCATGACTTTGCTGCCGTTGACGCGCAGATGCAAAAAATGACTCTCAAAGGAGAGTGGAAAGACGCAGATACGTTCTTCCTGCTATCCGACGCTCTTGCTTGCTGGGCCTTGAAGCGTCAGGAAGACCTTCAGGATGCGGCCGAAGTCCTGCAGAACATTGAAACTCAAGAAGACCTCAATCGCTTGGTAGATGAGGAGAGACAGCTGATATTAGATGACGGAAGACCGGCAATGAAGAACGATGACGTTACTCTTCTAAGTGTGTCCGTTTGTGCCTAGCAGAAATTTAATATTGTCTGATTGGCGTTACCGCGTTATCGTCCCGCGGCTCGGCAGACCTTACCCCCTGTCTGTTGTCATGGGGTCTTTTCATATATTTTTGGGGTATTCGTATTTTCCCCATAACGCCCGCAGGCTGGGCAGTTTAACTCGTACTTAATTTGACTCTTGGCAGGGGCGGTATTAATCTGTAGGTGGCGAATATGAAATCAGGTCCGCGCAGGCGGGCTCCGATCTTGGCGTGAGAAAGACAAAAGGCTGGTCGTCTCGATGAAACAACTGTTTCAAGCTTATTTGACGTTGGGTGATTCATCCGGCGTAGAAGGTGGTCACCACGACATCTCTCAGTACACAGATGAAGAGCATCTTTCAGGTAATCGCAAACGTTTGAGCAAGATGAGCGGTCAATTTGCCGCTTTGAAGAAGGCGCCCAAGGGCTCTATTGCTCCGCAAATACAGATCGACTGCAACCCGCCGTCACCGGCTGTTGCGGCGACCAATGCCACATACAGCTATCAAGCCTCTTCAAATATTGTCAGACTCCCGGTCGAAGACGAGGAGTATATAGACAATCTGGTGAACATCGCGGAATATTCCGAACAGTCATCAAAGACAGAAGAAGAGGAGCCGGATCTGCTGGCCCAAGCAGCGGCCAAAGTTGCATCCAAAATCTCACGGGCGATTACGGCTGAAATTGATACTGCCGGCACTACATCTTTAACAGGGGCGAATGATTCTCCTCAGCCACCTGCTTTTGGTCCTAATGCTATTACGCTCGAGTTGCCCGTACTCGACTTCGAGCCACCCAAAAGCGAAAATCGCAGTGGCTTGAGCGGCAGTTTTCCTCGTCAGAGTATGAGTGGGCGCAAGATGACGCACTGGACGAGCAGGAAATCGGCCGGCGCAGATGTTTGGGATAGTCGAGTCGAGCAAGGTCTGCAAGCTTACGAGAAAAATTCCAAATACACGAGCAGTTATGACAATCTGCCTATTGTCGGCTCTGAGATGCCTGAGGGCAGCAGCTTCATCGAGATGCAGAAATCAGACGATGCTCCAGGCATTGGAAGCTTCGGAAGCGGCGAAGTGAAAATGATCGCCAGCCTCGATAGTCAAGGTGCCGGTATCCGCAGGCTTTCCACTCTGCGCAATTCGATGAAAATGATCGAGTGCCGAGACAATGATGAATCAAAGAAGTCTATTGAACCGAGCAATTCATATGATGCGTTCAATTCTTTTGTTTCATACAAATCATCCGACAGTGAGCCCAAGAAAGCCTCATCTGCCGACGAAGTTTCAGCGGTGTTTGCTGCCTCATTCGAAGACGCTTTGAATAGCCGGAGTCCAGTTTCTGCTTTTGAAACAGCGTCTGCGACCGACTATGCCACTTGTGATACTGTTCCTGACCTGGAGCCGATTTTGGTTCAGATAGAGCAAGTATTGCCGGAGATTGGCTGCCTCGATGATCTAATTTCTGAATGTATGGATGCTGCTGTCGCATTCGAAGATACGAATGAGAGAGACAATCTGGACACATCAGTGATTTCATTTGCTCCTGAGCAGATTGTCGAAGGGCATGCCGGAAATTTTTCCGTAACCTTGTCTGAGTCTCTAGCCGTTTGCGAAAAGGACGATGTTGACGGTCATATTCACGAGCAGATTTGTTTCGATCCCAAAGCGTTTTCTCTTCACACATTTGACGGCGAACCGATTGAAGCAAGCTGTGTTTTTGATTCAGCTGAAAAGCTTTCGTTCAAGGCTTCGCAGAATGTTCTCACTAATCTCGAGTCAATGTTCAATCTTGATCCTCTCTCGCAGATAGAAGAGGCGAATGAGGAAGGGCCTCAAGTTGAAGTTGAAATCGACAGTGTAAGCGTCGTATCAATCGAAGACTGCGAACTTCTGGAAATTGCAGCTGTCGGCGGTAAACCTTCACGCCAGAGAGCCAAAGGAACCTCGCGCTCCAAAAAGACTCAAACTCGCAAAGAGAAAAAGAGCAAGAAGCGCGCCGCCGCTAACGCCTAGACCGTCTGGATTGAGCTAATTAATTGGCAGACCAATGCAAAAGCTTGTCCGGTTCTAGTTTGCTTTGTCTAAAAACTCATATGCCATCGGCGAAATGTGCTTCCAAGTTTGCCGAAAAGAAGGGCGAATCCGGTCTTTTTAGACTGATTCGCCCTTCTGTCCCGTCAATGTCCAAGCTATCGCTTAAGGTGAAACCAACCCCAGCATTTTCGCCTCACCCCAGGGAGACTCACGATGAGCGATCTCGATTTTAAAGTCAGCGACGCCAACAAACCCACCGATAAGCAGACATCCGACCTTGCATTTGCAGCACAGTCATTGCAGTTAGGCGCCAAAGAGATGCAGGCAATCGCCGGTAAATCCGATGCGGCTGTAACTGCAGCAGGTTTTGCACCGGCAGAACTGCTTTTTGCCGGCTTTGATGAGAGTGGACAGTCAGCACCCACGAGTCCCGAACCCGCCGACAAACTAGACTTGCTCGCTCAGATGAAGAAGGCCTATGCCAGAGATACAAGTCCCGAAGAAATCAGGGATTTTCTTTCTGATAAGCCCGGTTTATCGCCGGAAAAATTCAAAGAAATAATGGCCGATCGAGTTGCAGGGCAAGAACAAGTGATAGCGCAACTAAATCCAAAACAGTTGCAGATAGTTGCAGATCTCGCCGATGCCATAAAGCGCAACGACGACAAACAAATCACAAAGATCTTGCAAGATATTCCTGCCGATATTACCGGCAAGATTGCATTCGTCGCTCAGTATCAACTCCAATTGGAGGGTGTCAATAAAATTGGAGTTCAGAGCGTAAATGAAAATGGCAAAGGCTATTTGATGATCAAAGACGGCAACACTCACATGCAAGAAAAATTCGATCGAGTAACCGGCCAGCATCTAGGCTTTACTTCGATGGAGATTCCGGTGGATTAACTCGTGTCAGCATTTTACGTGTACAAGCAAGGAAAGCAGGTCGACCCTGCTTTCCCCGTGCTACACGTTTGCACGTGTCATCTGTTGTGTCGGATGAAAAATGTTATGTGGCCATGCAGTCTACGTTGCCAGCTGCCTGTGGGAAAGCGAGAATATTGTCTCGTGCTTTCTCTTTGGCTAGTCTCGTGTAGAAGCGGGCCAGAGTCTTTTGAGCTCTGTAACTGACGTAGGGATTTTCATCCCGTGCCAGTTTTTTTAGCACCCCCATCGAAATGTACGGATCTTCTGCCAAACCGTGACGTACTGTCGGATCGGGATCGTTCACCAGACTGAGTACTATTTCCAGAGGTGCAGCGCGATTAGTCCCTGCAGCCAGACGCACTTCCGGATCATGATCTTGAGACAGGCGCCTCAAGATCCAGTCGGGAGTACTTTCGTTTTCTGCCACGCGCCTTCTAATCCTGGGGCTTTCATGCAACGAGAGCGCGTCCAGTATCTCGTGCGCTGTTGGCGCTTGTCCTGCTTTTATGTAATCGCTCAGCCAATTTTTGTGCATGTGTATCACCTCCGCTCCTCGGGTGGGATGATTTCATTTGGGTATTAAGGTTTCATAGTTTCAGGAGGGGCAGCTCGACGATATGCTGCCCCTTTTATCCTGTAATCAGCCTGGCGGGCTGTTCCTTTTGAAAGTGGAGATTTTAATTCCGTTCAAGATTTGCGAAACAACCTCCTCAAAAGACAAGGTGCTTCACTGACTTAACGGAAGGACTAAAACCTTCCAGAATTTTTTTATAGCAAACCGAATGTTTGATCGTCAAGGGGGTTCCGCCAACTTTTAATTTGTCCCCTGAGAACCTCTCTGGCGTGGGTTCTTGACCTTGGCAGTCCGAAGTAAATAGGAACGGTACTTGGAAGATATCCCAAACTTATATAAGGAAAAACGCACTGGGGGCAGTGGCAAAAAAGTTTAAAAAATGGTGTAAAAATCATAGTCTTGCTTTCCGGCGTCGATAAATTATTTGGTGTGAACTTTCAATCGCTCTTTCAGCTGGATAGCGTAAATCAGCTGCGGCAGGGGTTTAAAGACTACCGTTTTGTAAAAATTCCTGCCCTGCATTGAGCGAATTCAATTAAAGGAGGCGTAGGAAAAATGTTGTTACCAAGGCTTATTGGAAACGATTTCTTTGGCTCTCTTAAGGACATGCAGCGAGTTCAAGAACAGCTGAACCGCCTCTTCTACGAGGAAGGAAAGAGTGCCGAATTCCCACCGGTAAATGTATGGACCTCTCCAGATGGTGCAATTGTTCGCACTGAGATTCCAGGCATAGATCCGGAGAAAATCGACATAACCATAGTGAATGAGACCTTGACTATAAGAGGTTCTCGTCTGGAAGAGTCGACGAAAGACTGTCATTCATGCCACCGCAAAGAACGTGGATTTGGTCAATTCGTGCGGAGCTTGCAGCTGCCTTTCCTGGTAGATTCAGACAAAGTCAAAGCAAGCTTCAAAGATGGAGTTCTCGAAATAGAACTGCCGCGCGCGGAAGCCGATAAGCCAAGACGCATTAGTGTGGTGTCTGAATAGTCTCAAGTCTTTGAAAGGAGAAAACGACATGTCTACTGAAGTAATGGAAGCTTGCAAGAAAGAGCAAGAAAATCAAAAACTGCAAGTAAGTCAGAAGCCGGAAGCTGAGCAGACACGCGCCGGGAAAGTTTTTGTTCCTCGTGCCGACATCTACGAAACTCAAGAACAACTTCTAATTCTTGCAGATATGCCGGGCGTGGTCGAGGATGGCGTCGATATAACGCTCGAACAAAATATCCTGACTATTTACGGACGGGTTGAAGAACCTAAGTTAGAGGGCTACACGCTCGCTTATTCTGAATATGGAGTCGGTGATTTTAGAAGAGTCTTCGCCCTCTCCAATGAGATCGACCGCGACGGTATTCAGGCCACACTCAAGAACGGCGTTCTCAAATTGGCTCTGCCAAAGAGCAAGAGAGCAATGCCGAAGAAAATTGCAGTGAGTGTCGAGTAGCGCTCTCTGATTGATCGTCCGAATATGTATCCAATTTGGTCTCAGAAAGGAGGCTAGATATGAAATCGAATTGGAACTTTGATTCTGTAAAAGAGCAATTCAAGAAAAGCAAAATCACGGTGTTGGCTCTTATCGTTGGTTTATCACTGGGTTTTGCCAGCGGACAAACCGTACATTCAATGAATGAAGCGTCTAAAGAACCGTTAAAGATCCCTGTTCATGCAGATGGCGAGAAAGGAACGCACCCGCGTGGATTTGGTTTTTCTTTTTCAACAGATCCGTGGATGCATAGCTTGATGCATGACCGATTCTTCCGCGACTTTGATGCTTTCAGCGACATGCCTGCATCCTTTGCCGGCGACTGGCGTCTGGGCAGTTTCGTTTCATCGCCGTCCATTGAAACAAGCGAAACTGCTTCGGATATCAAGATCACTGCTGATGTTCCCGGCATTGACGACAAGGACCTGGATGTCTCAGTGACAGATGACACAGTGACAATAAAGGGAGAGAAAAAGCGCGAAGGAAGCGTTTCTGACAAGGACGTTCGAAAATCCGAACGATTCTATGGAACTTTCCAGCGCTCTTTCAACCTTCCCTGTCGCGTGGATAGTTCAAAAGCGGAAGCGAGCTTGAAGAACGGTGTTTTAACAGTGGTCATTCCAAAGAGTCAATTGGCTCAAAAGGAAAGCAAAAAATTGACCATTAAGACGCAATAGAAACATGATAGGGACGCACAGGGCAGGCTGCAATATGGCAGCCTGCCTTTCTCTTCTAGCGGGCTTCCAGATGTTCGCCTACCTGCAAATTGCCCCTGCTTGTAACTGTGAGGTTTTGACCGAAAAGCACACCTTGTTCTGAGGTGCGAAAGGTCGCCAATGTTCTGAGAGGCTCGACGCCGCGTTCTGCAGTTGACTGGTCCGTAGTTGTCACAACACAGCGGGCGCAAGGCTTCGCCGACGCCAGGGCGACGCCGGACGAGGAAATCAAAGTTTTGAATTGATCTTCTTCAAAGGGCTCGCAACCTTCGATGACGATATTCGGGCGAAATCTATTCATCGGCAACGGCTTTTCCAACTTTTCATTCAATGCTGCTAGAGAGGCCGTAGATATAACGAGAAGCGGATATTGATCCTGAAAACGAACGCTGCCTTCGAATTCCTTTCCTTCGTCGATAATCGGGCGTTTGAATCCGTCTTTCATTTTGACGAGACGACATTTAGTCTCGAGAACATCCGAAAGCCACGCCGCAACTTTGTCGCCTTCGTCAATTGCATAACATTCGTCTTTCCATACAGTGACGCGTTTAAAGTCAGCATCGGGGCTGTGGGACGCGCGCGGTACTTGAATGTCTGCGTGCCCTTCAGCGCTCAGAGTCAAGTCACCGTTTTCGCTAACTGCGGTGCGAACAAGAGCCATCTTCGGAATTTCGCGTTGAGTGAGAAACTTGCCGCTCGGGAGCGTGACCAACCAATTGCGGTCGAATTGTATGCCTTTCTCTTCGATGCTCGCAGCTGATAAGGAAATGCCGCCCAGTGATTTGACTGGATAGCGATTGAGCTCTACTATGCGCACTGTTTTCATTGCTAGTTCCTTGCTATGGTGATGCGTCAAAGTCGCCTTTGTTACGCCCTTCTTTCAGCTTCTTGTCGAATTCGATCAGCTGGTCAGCCGATTCCTGATCCAGATTGCTTTCTTCTGTCGTGTACACGATATCATCGGCTTTTATAGAACGTGTACCGGTGCGCAATTGATTTGCGTATCTAAGTTTTTTCGTGAGTTCCGCAGACGGTGCTTTGAGCATCTCTGCATATGTGGAACGTTTTCCGTTGCGTTCTGTAATTCGTTTGTTGATAGCATCAAGGACGAACTTTCTTGTTAGCGGAATAGCTACAAAGAGAGTGCCGTATGTGACAAGCGGAAGCAAAAGAGGCCAAAGTTCGCGCAGTCCTGGTTGCAGGAAAAGCCACCAGGTGCCCAGGAAATTGAAGCCGGCCAGGACATAGACCATTATAAGATTTCCGGCTTGCGGCCCGACGAATGGCCAGCGATTTTCCTTTAGAAATGGCGCGCTCGCTTGCGAGTTTGCTGCTGTCGCGCTTACTTGCATGGAGGGAAATGTATAAATGATGCCTCCCTCTTCTGTCACTTCCGGCTTGCCGTCAAACCTCACAAGCACAGGCAGAACTGCATCTTCATTGGTTGGTTCGGCGCCTGTATAAGGTGCCAGTTGTTCTGCTGTGACCACACCACCATGGTCGCGAATCGAATTAGCAATGAGTGTCCACTTTCTTTCTTCTATATCGGAGTTTGGATTGCCGTCTCCGAAAAGAAAAGAAAAACAATCGAAGAGGAAATTGCTTTTGCGCTGCCGCCTTTGCTGCGGACCTCCATAGGAAGTCGACGCTGAGTAGACGCCCCAGTTGAGCAAGTCACGCAAAATCAAATAGTCGAAGAATCCGAAGTGAAAACTGCCGCCATAATCGTCGCGATCGTTGTTGCCGCCCTTGTTTCCGTAAATCATGATGGCGATGAAAATGAATAGAACCGCCAGAACCGACAGTATCAGCATTATGCCGAACGAGATTCTCAGGAGAAAATAGGCAATATCGAAAGTCTTTTTTCCGGCGACTTGAAAAAATTTGGCGATGCCTTTAGCCAGATAAGCGTTTTGAAAACCGGGCTCGAATTTATATGCGACATCACCTGTGGTGGCGACTTCCATGTGCCCGCCGGTTTCTGCTGCAACTTTATTCAGCTCTGCCTGAGCCACCAAGACCGGCAAACCTGTTTTCGCTGCAACGTCCGCTGCTGTGACACGGCGCCCCAGCGAGTCGACTGCCTTGAGGACAATCTCCTTCTCTTTTGTCTTTAGTGCCGGTTGTGCTTGCATTGTTTGAAAGGTCTGGTTAGTGCATGCTCAGTGCCAGTACGGCATCTGTAATAGCAAGTAAAGCACATATTAGAGACTCTCCGGCAACTGCTCCAGAAGCTATAGGAATAACGTAAAGCTCTGCCGTCTTTTTATTCATTTTGCTCCATACAAGGGCGATTAGAGCTCCGACAAAGAACGAAAACGCATTAGCGAATGGCATAATCCAAGCCAGTCCCAATCCCATTGCCGAAGGCATGTAGGGTTTCCACTTCTTGGGCGCAAAATGGTCAATTAGAGCCATTACGATACCGAGAGTCGCGCCAATCAAAAGCGCGTAACGTGCGGTCAGCGGGATGTAATCTATACCTTTCGACAAGGCTTCAGCGACAGCTCGCCACATATTCGAGGATGGCGGGTTGTATTTTTCCAACGCATCTTTGGTAGCAATCATCAAAAACCAGGCAGGCACTACCGCGACGGTACCAAAGAAAACCCCCATAAACTGCGCGATAAACTGGCGGCGAGCGTTTGCGCCTAAAAGATAGCCGCTCTTCAAATCGGTAAGCAGGTCGGCTGAACTGGATGCAATATTGGAGGTTACGCTTGCTGCCATCAAGTTCGTTGTAATGTTTGACGGCGCGAGGAACGCGTATGTCAGCTGTGTTAGCTTGCCCATTGGTCCGATAGGGGTTATGTCGGTTTCCCCGGTCGAACGGCAAGCGACCAATGCCAGAAAAGCGCTGACTACTACGGAAACTAAGCCCAATACTGGGTTTATCGAAAAAGCGACATATTCAAGAATCACCATAGCGATAGTGAGAGGAACTGCACCAATGACCAGCCACTTCAGAGGCACTTCAATAGAAGCAATTTTTTCTTCATCGCTGGCGTCGGCAGCCGAGGCGCCCGGGCGCATACTTCCGAAAGAGCGGGCGATCGTCTTCCACTGCAGAGCAAATGCAGTCAGCCCGGATGTCACCATCAGACCTGTGCCGCCCCAGAGAGCCCAGCCTTTGATAAGTTTTGGCGCTTCTACTTCACCGATGCTGACTGCCCAGGGACCAACGACAAAATAGAGAAGGGCTGAGCCGAACATCATTGTGGCGCAGACGCGCATGCCGACAATCATGCCGGCACCTACCAACAACACGCTCGGCTCGAAACCGAAAGCGGGCATTTTGGAGATATCGACACCTCGAATGTTCGCAGAAAAAGGAACAAGCTCAGGAAGCTTTGGATAGTTGATATTGAAGTGTTTTTGCCACTCGTACTCGCCCTTGACCAAGCCGATGAAAAGTCCGCTGAAAAGTGCAGTGACTAGAAAGCGCGCTTGCAGGATTGCTTCTTTGCTCTGTCCGTATAAACTCTTGAGCGTTTCTGCCGCTGCGATACCGCTGGGAAACGCTAGTTTTTCCTCATTGATCATCTGCCGCTTCATGGGAACGGCAAGAAAAACGCCAAGCAATGCGGTTACCAGTGTCCAGGGCAGGAGGATCTGCCAGGGAACGTGGTTGCCTGTAATCAAAAGGTATGCACCAAATGCGGTGCCGATCGTGGCACCTGTAGAGTAGCCGGCAGCAGACGCTGTCGACTGCATGCAATTATTTTCCAGAATGCTCATTGGTGTGAGCTTGGGAATTACGACTCTAATTGAATTCCAGATCACATAGGAAAGAACGCAAGCCGTAATTGCTACTCCAAATGCCCAGCCTACTTTGATCGACGTGTAGAGGTTTGAAATAGACATCAAGGCGCCAAGCAACCCGCCCATGATTACTGCGCGCACCGTCAATTGCGGCACTGAATCACCTTGATAAACATTTTTGAGCCAATATTCTTGCGAGTAATTGCCAGTGGCCTCATCCACTGATTCGCCGCCTTCTATATGATGCGGCTCCCCAGCATGTTCGCCCTGCGCCATTACGGCAGTTTGTTCCGGAACCTCTCTGTTGATCGGGTTCTCTTCAGGCGTTTCACCTTTCATTTCCGCATCCGCCACCGGGCAGTCCTCGCTGATTTAGTTTGTAAAACTGAAAACAAAAACGTTGACGAATCACTCGCCAGTTCGTTCCGTGATTACATTGGTTTGATCATGCAGAAGCTGTCATTCTCAAGTCCTCGAACCGCTGCTGCCTGGGCCACGCGTGATATGGCTAAAAGAAATGCACCTGTGCGCAAATCGCATTTGTTCGACTTCGCCAGCGCCTTGAGGTCCTGATACGCTTCCATCATGATTGTTCGCAGTTCCGCATTGACTCTATCTTCGCTCCAGCGGAACTGCTGGATGTTTTGCACCCATTCGAAATAAGAGACGACTACGCCGCCTGCATTGGCAAAGATATCCGGGATGACATGCTTGCCTTGTTTGATGAAGAGCTCATCAGCCTCCGGTGATGTGGGACCATTGGCACCTTCAACAATGTATTTGGCCTTTACGTCCGCCGCATTATCTTTGGTAAGAACATTGCCAAGCGCTGCAGGAATCAGAACATCGCATTCCATCGTCAAAATTTTATTGGCGTCCATGCTTTCAGCTCCGGCAAAGCCCGCAATTCCGCCTGTTTCTTTCGCGTGCCTTTGCAGCGCTTCAATGTCTATACCTTTGGGGCTGTGAATGGCGCCGGTCAGATCAGATATCGCGATAATTTTGCCGCCCGCTTGATGAATGAGCAAAGCCGCCCAACTGCCGACATTGCCAAATCCTTGAATAACGAAATTCAGGTCGCTGAGAGCTTTGCCTTCATCCTGCATGAACGCTTGAATGGCAAAAAGTATTCCTCTGCCTGTCGCCGCGTCGCGTCCCTTGCTTCCTCCCAGTTCGACCGGCTTACCGGTCACTACTGCCGGTGTCCAACCGTGATACTTGGAATATTGGTCGACAATCCAGGCCATCGTCTGCGCATTTGTGCCCATGTCCGGAGCAGGGATGTCCAGGGTCGGCCCGATCACGTCGTGAATCTCATCAACAAAGGCTCTCGTCAGTCGTTGCAGTTCGGAATGAGAGAGTGTGGACGGATTGCAACTGATACCACCTTTGGCACCACCATAGGGTAGGTTTACAACGGCTGTTTTCCATGTCATCAAACTGGCAAGCGAATTAACCTCGTCCGGGTCGACTTCCGGGTGGTAGCGCAAACCACCTTTCATTGGCCCGCGCGAATTGTCATGCTGGACGCGAAAACCTGTAAATGAGACAAGCTCGCCATTGTCAAGTTCAACGTGGCACTCTACCTTGACCTCTCGCTTCGGCATGATCAGCACTTTTTCGAGCCGTTCGCTCATGCCAAGGTGCTTCGACGCTCTCTTGAAGTAGTAAGCCGTAGCTTCCGATGCGTGCATCCAGATTCTCCTAACTCGAGGCGCTAATCAGTTGGCGGCCCGACCATCAAACGCCGGAGGCTGATGCACTGCCGAGCCTCATATAGGATAGCCTGTTGGAAAGCGTATTTGCAGCGCGAAGCCAGTTACGGCAACGCATCGCGCCGATTTATGTAACTCCGGCGATACGGCGGTTATTTTTGCGGTGGTTTGCATGTCCCGCATGCACGACATGCCTTTCGGCAACAGTCATTGCTTCAGCCCTTTCTTGCATTCTCTTGCGTACTTCGGCAATCACAAAATCGACCCGTTCATCAGGCGTCATGGCTGGCACCCTGACGACCTCAACACCTCGGCTCGAGTAGCAGTTTTCCAGAATTACCGAAATCTTGTGCGTAAATTCGAGATCTTCTCGCCGCACGTCTGTTCTATCAAAAAAGTTCAGGGGCTCAACAAGGAATGCCAGGGTGTATTTCGAGGCATCAAGTTGAGCAAATCTGGCTGGTATTTCCAGCTGGTCGTAGATGTAATAGGCTTCTCCGTCGAACAAGCCTCGGTCAAGAAATACCGGACCTTCTACGTCGTCCAGCTCCTTCTCGGCAGCGCATTGGCGGCGCAGCACTTCGTCCTGGAAAGAGCATCGGTCCACCCAGGGCAGAAAGACGCCTTCCTTGATGATTTGCGTGGCGAATTCCTGCACAAATGGAAAGCCTCGTTCGGCAACACCTGACACGATGGTCGTTTTGCCCACCGAAGGGCCGCCGGTGATGACTATCCGCATGCCGATTTCCGTCCCCGCTTGTTGCCGCTGCCATTTGCCGCTTTGATGCGGCATCCATTCATTTCCTGCGTCCCGTCGGTCCCAACTTCGACTTCTTCCGCTTGCAGGAGGGCGGGTAATCAAGAAGTCTTTGTACAACAATAAGCAATTGAAAAGTCTTCGGCAAGCTAAATAAAACCAAGGTTTGGCGGTTATCCCCACCCCTTTCTCGATCGGTCGGATAAAGCAAGCCGGTTTTAACCTGGAAAAGCACCCGGCACAGCCGCGATGCTCTCCTTGTTATTCAAGGCGTCTAAGCTTGTAAACCCAATATATGAGCAGCGCTTGCAGCGGCAGCCTGGCCCAGAGAACAGCTGTGGGTACCTTGCCGAAATCGATGTGATTGACGGCCATGTTGATATTGGCTGGAAAGACGATGATGAGAAGAAATATGAGGAAATATGAGGCATAGCGGCGTGTCCGCGAAAAGTAGAGCAGAGCGCCGCCGACTATTTCCATGACTCCGGTGATGTAGACAGCCCAGTCCGGAAAGGGAATGAAGTCCGGAACAATCCGCGTAAAGGTCGAGGTGCTGGTGAAGTGCAGTATGCCTATCGCGATAAAGAGAAGGCAGCAAAGGACGAGGGAAATGTGTTTGAGCCTCACGTTTCACTCCGCTATTTATTCTGCGCTTTTGACTTCTTGCTGGTCTTTTAGATCGCTGCTCAGCGGAGCCTGGTCTGCTAGCTTGAGTTTTGAAATTTTGTCCAGACGTGCCCTTATGTCGGGCAAAGCTTTGGAGGCGGCGGACTCGCCCTCTTCGATTGCCCTGCGGGCATCTTTTGTTTTGGTGCTCAAAAGACTGATGTTGTTTACGTTTGGTTGAATAACCAGGTCCGCAGCGGAGAGTTGGTCTTCATCTACTTTGGACAAAACCATGTTGATGACGCGTTTGCTGACACTGCCGATGCGGCGAAAATCCTTCTCGCTCAGCTGAGTGAATTTTTCGTCCACGT
This sequence comes from uncultured Candidatus Obscuribacterales bacterium, assembly GCA_964493595.1. GTDB lineage: Bacteria > Cyanobacteriota > Vampirovibrionia > Obscuribacterales > Obscuribacteraceae > QKMZ01. The sequence continues at coordinate 15,894 of CAZBOX010000099.1, forward strand.
CAACTGCGATGACTATATCTCCGCCCAATTCCTTGGCTTGTTTGACCGGCAGATTGGCTTGCAAACCTCCATCAATAAGAAGCAGCCCATTCATCGGAACGGGGCGGCGCAATACTGGAATTGCCGAAGATGCTTGAATAGCCATGCCTAGATTGCCGCGAGCAATCGCGTAAGGCTTGGCGTCCAACAAATTGGATGCCACAGCCACAAACGGGATCGGCAAGGCTTCGATGGCGCGTTCCGTTTCGGGGACTGCGCTATTTAGGTAGTTGCGAAATTTATTGCCTTTGTAGAGCCCGTCGTATGGGCGATAACCGAATACGCGCGGGACGAAGAAAACCGGGATGAGGGCGACACGCAAGGGAATGGGGACGGTTTGATACGCCTTTAGAAGCGAGCGATTGAGCATGCGATGCTCTATTTCGTCCGGCTTCACGCCGGCGGCATAAAGTCCACCGACTATCGCTCCAATACTGGTTCCGACTATTCCATCGATGGGAATGCCTTCTTTCTCCAGGACGCGCAGGACGCCAATGTGAGCGCATCCTCGTGTTCCGCCGCCGCCCAGCGCGAGAATAACTTTTGCTCGCTTTGACGATGAGTCATGTTTCAGCACCGCCTTTAGTGGCATGTCCGAAGTGGGCTGGGCGATGGAAGCGTAAGGCGCCAGCAAAAGCGAGGACAAAGCCAGCAATAGAGCGGCTTTCTTCTTTAGAGCGCGGATATATCTTGACTGGGAGATGCCTAATTTCGGCAGGGCGAGCTGCATAACGTCGTTCCACTAGAACGCTTGTCAGTATACACACATTTAGGTGTCCACCTTTCGAACGATGCGGTTTGTTGCAGCATAAGATAATATTCAGAAGTAGGCCTGCCGCCAATTCGGGGGCATGCTCGCTTAAACGCTTTTGGGGCGCAGGCGTGTCTTGAGAACTACATGATATAACTGTGCAAATCTAGCTTTATTGTCAGATTAGACAAGTAAGAGGAATTCATTTTGGGCATCTTTGAAAACCCCGTTGTGACTAATAGTTTGATCATTGCTGCTTGGGCGGTGTTCTGGCATCACTGGCACGGAGTCGGCATCACTCTGGGATATCATCGGCTTTTGACACACAAGTCACTCGTCGTTCCCAAATGGCTCGAGTATTTCATTTGCTCAGGCGGCTACTTTGCACTGATGGGCTCTCCTATCGTCTGGGTCGGTGTACACCGCCAGCACCATCAGAAATCCGATACCCCTCTTGATCCGCATTCTCCTAGACAAGGCGTTGCACACGCACTCTACAAGTGGATGTTCTACACAGAGCGCGTTCAGTCCAACGAGGAATTGCAGAAGCAAGCTCATGATTTGATGCAAGACCCGCTGTACAAGCTGCTTGGAATCGATCACACCCCCTATCATGCAAAGCTCAACCTGACCTTGTGCATTGCTTTCCGCGTTCTGCTCTTCTTCATCTTCGGATGGCAGTGTGTTGTCGGCAGTCTGATCGGCACCTTCACTATTTTCTGGAGCACCCAGTTCGTCAATGCTTTTTGCCATTTGCCGAGCCTCGGATATCGCACTTACAGAACCACCGAAGATTCGAGAAACGTCTGGTGGGTTGGTCTTCTCGCTGTTGGCGAGGGCTGGCACAACAATCACCATGCCATTCCAAAGAGTGCACGACATGGTCTTGAATGGTGGGAATTCGATTTCACCTACCTTTGCATCGTGATTCTCGAAAAACTTGGACTGGCTACGAAAGTGCATATTCCAAGCAAAGAATTGCTCGAGAAGAAAAAAGAGAAGGCCACCGTCAAAGGTCAAATCAAAATGCCTGCTGCGGTTACTCAAGCTGCCGAAGCCGCCCAGAAGGCTGCTGAGATTGCGCGTGAAGCTGTGCACGAAGCTGCCGAAGCCTCCTTCCTTGCTGCTGAAGCTGCCGGAAAGTCTGCTCGCGAAGCTGCTGATGCAGCGATGCATGCAGCCCGAGAAGCTGCCGAGAATGCCGGAAAAACCGCGCGCGAAGCTGCACTGGCTGCCGGCAAAACAGCCAACGAAGCCGCTGAAGTTGCTAACAAGTCCGCACGAGAAGCATTGGAAACAGCTGAGATCGCTATCTCACAACTGGTTCCTACTGCAGAAACTGCACGTAGCTAGCAGCGAAGCGACTCCAATTATTATGGAAATAGCGGACGCCGATTTTGATCTGGCGTCCGCATCCTTTTTGTCGAATTGTTTGCTGTGCCGGGCCGTTTCACCGTCCGCGGCTGGAAGAATCTAGCTCTTAGCCTTCCAGATGGGGTCGTGGAATTTAGCGCTGCCCTTGGATGGAGCTACCCAGCGAGTCATGGTCATCTTCTGTTGAGTGTAGAAGTGCACGCTCTCCTTGCCCTGGATATGCAAGTCGCCGAAGAATGAATTGTTCCATCCGGTGAAGGGGAACCACGCCATTGGCGCCGGTACGCCGACATTGATGCCGATCATGCCGGCATTGAACCGATGTTTGAATTCCCGCGCGGCGCGACCGCTGGATGTGTAAATCACCGCTCCATTGCCGTATTCGCAGTTTTCTCCAAGCTTGATCGCTTCTTCAATCGTGTCCACTCTGACGCAGGAGAGCACCGGTCCAAAGATTTCTTCTTTGACGACAGTGTTGTCTGCTTTCAGTTTGTCCAGAATAGTTGGTCCAAGGAAATAACCATTCGGTGCATCTTTGACCTTCAGCTTGCGACCGTCCAAAACTGGGTCTCCGCCTTCTTTGACGCCTTTGTCTATGAGGGATGTGACTTTCGCCAGGTGCTCTCTGGAGACAACAGGACCCATGTCGATTGTCTCATCGACATCAGTACGTCCGACCTTCATTTTGCTTGCTGATTCGACGAGTTGTGGGATGAGCATGTCGCCTGCTTCTGCGACTGGAATCGCCAGGCTGCCAGCCATGCATCGCTCTCCTGCGCATCCGAAGGCGGATGCTTGCAGCGCTTGAACAGTCTGATCCATATCGGCGTCCGGCATGATTATGATGTGGTTTTTCGCGCCGCCGGCCGACTGAACACGCTTGCCGTGCTTTGTGCCGGTTTCGTATACATGCTTGGCGATTGCAGTGGAGCCGACAAAAGAGATTGCTTTGATAAGCGGATGCGTGAGCAATGCATTGACGCAGTCTTTGCC
>CAZBOX010000100.1:0-19015 GCA_964493595.1 uncultured Candidatus Obscuribacterales bacterium
GCGATTTAGTATTGCAAGGTCAAAAACGAAAGGGAGCGAGCGATTCGAGATCGTCACTCCCAGTCGTTCCAGTACCTGGCTACTAAACTGCGCTCGACCAGTCCTTACGGGTCGTAGCCATTGACAGTCGGTTTCGTATCGGGAACGTGTGCCAGCCCCCACTTGGCGCGGGTCTGCTGACGCGACGGTCCCCCGAACTCACGATTCATCTCGTCATCGAAATCCGCATGGATTTCGTTGATGCGACGACCGACCGCCGTGTCGGGATGCGGCTTGCTCGGCATGCCGAGTTCGCGCTCCATGCCCGCGCGGAAACGCGCGTATTCCTCGTCGGAACCGAATTCTGTGGGGTCGTATTCTGCGCTCATCTTGCCTCTCTTTTTCTTGGTTGTACTGAATTCGCTCAAATCTGGACCAGATAGTCCTTCAATGAGCAGCCACTCGAGCGATTGTCGACGTTTACCGCTCCCTTGCCTTTCTGGAGGTCGGCAAGATGCACAGTACGAAAGTCGATGCTGAAACGCGTCGAACCGGACGCGTTCTTCACTGTCTGATGCAGATGAGCAGCGGAGAAAAGAATCATATCTCCGGCGCTCGCCTTGAAGGCTGCCCCCTTCTCGTCATCGAAGCCGTCTTCGATAACGCAAGGATAGACAGCTGCCTTGCCGCTGGTATTCTGCCAGCCTACGCTACTCATCCAGGCGTCGTAGTCGAAGTCGCCGCTGTTGTTCAGGACCGGTTTGTCGAAACGGTCGTAGAAGAACTTGAAACTGTCGGATTCGGTCACATCGTGCAGGGGAATCCACCAGTTGATCTGTGCTTCAGGATTGGCGTACCAGCTGTCGCGATGAGCAGTATAGGCAGGAGCGGCTTTCGGGTTTTCATGTCCGAGATGAGTGACCGCCCGCAGCCTGGCCGGGTCCACTGCGTGCTCGCCCTTTGCGAAGCCTTTTGCCGCCAGTAGCTCGAAGAGCAACGTCTGGTAGGCTTTTTCGCCGGCAAGTCGCTGACGCACCTTGCCGATGCGCGCATAGAACTCCTCGCCGGAGAGCTTGAACTGCAGCTTCCTGCGAGGCGTTGAGACACCGAATTCCTGCTCGATAAGAGCCCAGACCCGCGCCACCAGATTTCTCGAGCGTGCGCAGGCTGGGATGCGAATCACCTTGCCGGAATAAATGGCTTCCCGCAAAGCTTGATTGCTCTTGCTTCGCAGTGTTTCCATCATCCCGGTCTCCTTCCGGCGCAAATGCAGCGCGGGCTACGGTCGCTGCGCGGATCTCCTTCGAGATTACCGAACAGCTTCACGTTGGTGAAACCGGCGCGCTCGAAAAGTCGCACCAGCTGCCCAGGCATGTACAGACGCAGCGTGCTGGGGCTCTCGAGACGCCGACCGTCGGGGAGCTGCCAGTGCCAGACCTGCTTCATGAGTTCGCTGTCCTCGTCGATCTCGCATTGGCGCGTGATGACGATTTCGCCGTCCGGAGTATCGAGCCGGCGCACCATGTTGGACTGGAAGTTGTTGCGGATCATGGGCGCGTTCAGGAAGTCGAGAGCGAACCAGCCTCCCGGCTTCAACGATTCGAAGGCGCGCTGAAGCATGCGGATGTTGTCGCTGTCTCTGGCACTGTAGCCGAAGCTGGTGTACCAGTTGAAGGCAGCGTCACAAGGCTCTTCCGGCACGAAATCGAAAGCATCGCCAACATAGAATTTCGCAGGCAGTTCACCGCCAGCGATATCACGTTTGGCACGCTTGATGAAGCCTTCGCAGAGGTCGACGCCGACCATACGAAAGCCGCGCTTCGCCAGGGGGATACTGACACTGCCCATGCCGCAGCACTGGTCGAAAATCCGGTCGCCCGGATTGACTTGCAGCACGTTGGTGAGAAAGGACAGGGTCGCTTCGAGCTCGGCAGGGTCGTTGCGCTCCAGGTAGAGATAGAACGGTGTGTCGTCGTAAAACGACTTCCACCAATTAGGGTTGGCTTGTTTCGCCATTCAATTCTCCTTCTCGGAGCATCGGCATGGTGCCTCTGCTCCAAGTTTCAAAGTTATTTTTCTCAGCCACTGCAGCCCGCCGACACGCTGTCGACGGGCTGTGGCTTTGGCGATCAGCCTTTGAGCATCCGCTCAACGGCTTCGACGGCGAGCTGGAAACGCTCGTCCCAGTTGCCCTTGATTTGGACGAACGGACGCTTGCGACTGTCCAATTCGTGAACACAGCGATCGAAGAACGCCGGGCTCTCTTTGGGAATGTACCTGTGCGCATCGTCCACGTAGGGCACGTCGTAATGCGTGAGCAGGTAGAGGTCATAGTGACGCTTGTCCGCCGCGCGCTGCAGATGCTCGGGAATAGCCCCGATCAGCCGCCCGCTCCAGATCGAACTCGTCACCATGTCCGAGTCGCAGAACAAGACGCGATGGGCGTCCAGAGCGCAGGCGTCTTCCAACGCGCATTGCCCGTGAGCGATCGCCACCATGTCGTTTTCGTCGATGTCCTTGCCGTTGGCCTTGATGTAGCTCTCTGCATACTCGGGCACGCAGACAGTACCGAAATGTGCCGCCAACTTTCTCGCCAGAGTGCTCTTGCCTGTAGACTCCGGGCCGAACACACAGATGCGCCGCACGTAATGCGGGCGCACGATGCGCGGCAGAGAATCCCAGTGCTGGAGCGGATTGGCGCGAATCTCCTTTTCGGTCACGCTGTGACCGACCAGAGACGGGTCGCACGGGACATACTTGGCACCCAGCTTTTCAGCCAGGAGCTTGCCGCGTGCTTCCAGAGAGAAGACGAACTTTTCGCCCGCGAAAGCCTTGGGCAGAATGCGACGGAGCCCAGCCAGAAGCTGATTTCCGTAATCATTCGCGTCAGACTTGTGCCACTCGGCGCTTTTCATGCGTCGAATAGTCACCCCCGGGAAGAGGCCGGACAGCCAGGCAGCACGCCGCTCCGCATCGATCGCATCGGCGGCGTGCTCGTCGACAACGATGATGAGTTCGTCGACGTAGTTTCGAGCGAACTCAATCATGTGAACATGGGCGTTGGTGACCGGGCAGAAATCGCCCAGCACCACGCCCTTACGAACCGGTTTTATACGGTCTCGCTTCATAATTGGGTCCTCTCGTTTCTACCTCCGCTGTTTGATGGCGGTGGTCTCACTGGAGCCGTACATGCCGTTCTTGCGAATCAGCTGCGCCACGTCGTACGGCGTGCAGTACAGCGTCGGATGTCCGTCCTTGACGAGCTTGCGAATCTGCTCGGCGGAGACGGGGATGCTGGGCGCGTTGACGACCTCGATGTCGGCGTTGGGCACACGCTTTGCCCAGGTTCTCGCCTTCTCGATGTCGGTCCATCCCCTGGAAATGGCGATGAACTTGCACATCCCGAAGAGTTCCTTGGCGCCCATCCACGTGGACAACGTGAACGGATGCTTCGGGTCGAGATACTCCGAGCCGATGATGACGAACAGTTCCACGTCCTTGCCGAAGCGCCGACGGGCCTCCTGCACGGTCTGCAGCGTGTAGCTCACCTTGCCGCTGTCCACCTCGGTGCGCCAGGCATCGAAGTAGGGATTGCCGGCGGTCGCCGCCACCACCATCTCGTGACGCTCTTCGGCGCTGCCCTTGACCGCGCGATTATTGGGCGGATTGGCGCTGGTGACGAAAACGACGCGGTCGAGGTTGTGCTCCTGACGAGCCCATTCGCCACGCAGCAAGTCACCCTGGCTCACCGGGTCGAACGTCCCCGGGAAGAGACCAACGCGCTTCACATCGCACAGGGCGGGCGCCTCAGGCTTGTACGGCCGCTGGCCGGGCTTGAGGTAGTGACCCTTCTTGGCGATGATCTGCTGGACGTCCCAGGGGGTGGTGTACCAGATGGAACGGCCTTCGGCCACCCAGTGGCGGATATTCGTGCTGGACAGGGGCGGGCTGGGCGCGAAGAGCGGCTTGATGCGCGCCTGCGGAACCAGCTTCGCCCACTTCTCGATCTGCGGCACCGTGATTTCCTCACGGGGGAAGACCAGGAAAGTGAGGTTGTCCATCGCGAACATGCGCTCCGCCCCGATCCACTTCGGCAGGAAGTACTTGTGGTCGGGATTGAGGTATTCCGCGCTGATCATGACGTACACGTCGATGTCTTCACCGTACTCCTCGAGGATGCCCTCGACGGTGTTGATCATGTAGGACGTGCCCTTCTGGTTGATGTCGCTGCGCGACGCCCGGAAACGCGGGTTGCTCGCGGTGGCGGCGATCACCATGTCGTGACGGTCGTTGGCCGGCAGGGAGTCGGACTTTTCGTTGGGCGACTCGCCGCAGGTGACGAAGACGATCTGGTCGAGTTGCTCGGACCAGCAGGTCCACTGCGCGCATACGAGATGCCCGTAGTGAATCGGATCGAACTGGCCACCGTAGATGCCGATCCGCGGACGCCGGTTGAGCGGCTTTCCGTAGAGGGCGAGACCCAGGTGGCGCCTCAGATTCTTGATTTTAGCCATAGTTGTGATCTCCTGTTCGGCAGCGCTGCTGCCTTCGTTAGAAAGCTGAGCGCTGCCCGCCTGAATCTTGTCGGGGCGACGCCAAGCGACGACCCTTCAAGCAGGCAGCTAGAGCTCATGTGAATTGCCATTAAGGCGCATCTTCATGCACCGTCCAAAAGACACGCTCTCAGAGATAAACCGGCATCACGTCTTTAATCGCGCATCAAGATGCGAGAATTAAATGAGCGATAAACGGTGAACTGCTGTGTGATTACGTGCCTAAGATTTGGGTGCGAGAGTAGATACACAGAGCCTATTTGTTATCCTTGACAACAAACAAGCTCTGTCAGCTTTTGTAAATACAGGCCCAGAGCCATGGCTCAGAACTTCTTAGCGCGGCTAGCGGCGATGGCGATAACTGACGCCGGGGCTGATTTCATGCCCCAGCGAAACAAGCCAGGGGAACACCGCTTGACATCAATGAAACCCTTTTAAGATGCCCTTCTCGCTAGCGCTGCCTTGTTAGCGCCGCCTGGCGATCCCTCAGACACCGCCCGTCCGTCTACGCGTCCTCGGTCATGATTTCGACTCGCCCTTCCCTGGCCGCCTCTCTCAAAGACTCGTAATCCAAAGAGTTCTGTTCTGCGTAAGCGAGAGCAAACTGCGAAATAGCTTCTGCAAAAACATCTCCTTTGCCGATATAGCCGGCAATAATAGCCGGGTCGCCGGAACGCGCATGAGCACGAGCCAGAGCCCAAGCGCAATTTCTAGCGAAACCTTTCATATGATCGGGGTTGAAGATTTCAACGAGCGGTTTGACTTTGACGTCGCGAAGCTGCCTGACGTAATAGTGGCGCCCGGTGCCTCCAATAAAGTGCCCCAGGAAAAAGTCACTGGCGGCCTGCATCAGACGTTGTCCGGAGACGACACGTTCTCCGTTGCTTTGCAGATTCAAGAAATTCGAATACGGCTCGAGGACCGATGTACGCGCCTCTTTGATTTGCAAAAACAGTGGATCGCGCTCGGCAGCAAAAAAGAGCCCGACGTGACAGTAAGTGCCGACGCTGCCTACCCCGACCACCTTCACGGCTATGTCGGCGAGCTCATACTTATCAAACAATACTCGTCTTTCCAGAGACAGCGATTCTCTGTATCCAGCCACCGCCTCTTTTACACGATCTTGGTACTCCTTCGATTCAAAGTCGTCTTCGTGATAAATCAGCGGCGGTTGATCTTTTATTCTGGGACGCTCACCTTCCATGCAAGCAAGCTTTACAAGCTCGTCATTGGCACTTCGATTCATCGCTTTCTTCAAAACTGCTTTCCGCAATTTTTTCAGCTTCTTGCAATCGGTCTGTTCTATCAATTCCTCGTAATCCAGATACGAATACCAGGAATCAAGCGTCTTCATTTCAGCCAGCTCCCGCATCTTATCGCCATAACACTGGGCCGCATAGAAAGCCGCTGCTTTTGCATCTTTCGTTCGATGTCCATTATGTTTGGAGGCGATTACAAAACTGGCTGTCAGCCGCTTCAAATCCCATTCCCAGGTAGCAGGGAATGTTTCATCGAAGTCATTGATATCGAAAATAATATTGCGCTCCGGCGTCGCAAATGCGCCGAAGTTCATCAAATGACAGTCTCCGCAGCTTTGCACCGCATAGTTAGTTGACGGCGTCGAAGCAAGGTCGGCAGCCATTATGGACGCTGCGCCTCGAAAAAAAGCAAAAGGCGATGTCACCATCCGCCCGTAGCGGATTGGCACAAGCTGCTCTATCCGTCCCTGGCTGGATGCGATCAAAATATCAATCGGGTCATCGCGATCCTTGCGCTGAGAGTTATACTCAGCGTGCGATTCACGCGAACACTTCAAACGCAAAGCTCTCCCCAGCTCATACCGGTCTTTTCGTGTCTGCAGGTGCAGCGGCTTCGACATGTAACTGGCTTCCACCAGCGTCGGTTTGAAATGACTTTGGAAATGATGTTTTGGATTTGCAGTCTTGCTTTCTTTGCGCTTAGCCATGATTGTGCTCGCCCACTGTATGACTCCTGACAGATCAGTAATACCCGTCTTGGAGCAAACAATAAGCAGAAATTACATTTTTGCTGAAGTCGTCTCAGCAAAAGTCACAGAAACTTCTCTTCCAACTGCCGCGGCAACGGCCGCCAGCGATTTGACCAGCTCGCTCATTTCGGACAGAGAGAGGGCTTGTCTGGCGTCTGAAATAGACTTTTTGGGAGCTGGATGACACTCAATCATCAGACCGTCTGCACCGCAAGCCACAGCAGCTCGAGCCAAATCTGCGATCAGCTCGCAACGCCCTGCAGCGTGACTGGGGTCCACAATAACCGGCAAGTGAGTCATCTGCTTCAAAACGGCAACGGCACCCAGGTCGAGAACATTCCTGGTCATCGAATCGAAGCTGCGAATTCCTCGCTCACACAGGATGACATTATGATTTCCACCAGCCATGATATATTCGGCTGCCAGGAGAAACTCCTCTATAGTGGCGGCAAGACCACGTTTCAGAAGCACTGGTTTGCGTGTCAGAGAAACTTCTTTGAGAAGCTCAAAGTTTTGCATGTTTCTGCTGCCAATTTGCAGCACATCCAAACTGTCATGCGCTTCTTCCAATTGTTTGGCCGACATGACCTCGGCAATTACCGGCATGCCGTGCTGTTTTCCTGTTTCAGCCAGAATTTGCAACCCTTCTTCGCCCAGACCTTGGAAGGTATAGGGAGAAGTTCTCGGTTTAAAGACACCGCCGCGCAGAGCCTGAACCGGCGCTTTCGAAAGCACCTCGCCGCACGCCTGCATCTGCTCTTCGCTTTCTACAGCGCAAGGTCCTGCAACCAGCATAAGGCGATTTCCACCGCAAGAAACTTTCGGTGAAATTTCAATTTCAGTGCGGTGCTGAGGGCTGCGCTTATGTGTAAGCAAGTCGTCCAAAGGAAAACCTAGATTGCCGAATGCAAATAGTATAGAGATCAAAACCCGCTACGAACCGATTGGTATACAGATATGACAGATGCCAAGAGGAATTTTTATTCATCTTCCCTGCAGTGCTATATTCAATAGTAGAACACTGTAAAAGATAAACGGGGGCAGGCAGTAACTGCATTGGATGGTGAATCCCAATAGCAGTTAAGGAGAATCTCTCCCGCCCCCGTGTACCTGTGTTTGTGACAGTGCCTGTGACTGCGATTGACTATGGTTCATGGACGGTGCCCTTTCTGGAAACACCACCACTCATAAAGAGCAGAAGTGTCTCCATTAGGCACCGTCCTTTTCCGTGTCGCCGCCCTTCTCACCTTGAGGGTCGGGAGCAGTAACAGGAATTGTCTCCACGACGGGATCCGTCGTTTCCGGCGCCGCAGTTTCAGCGACTTCTGTCGTGGTCGGCACGCTTTCCTTTGCAGGCGCCTCGACGACAGTTTCATCCGACTTCGAATCCTTCGCAGGAGAAGGCTCAGTCGTTTTCTTGTCGGTTTCAGCGGGCTCCACAGGGCAGATTACAGCAGCCGAGCCGGTCTTCTCCGAACACTTGAACTGGTGGGTTACCAGCTCCAGAATCGGATCGTCCTCTTGGGCGCCATAACCCTTCATGTAGAGCTCTTTGATGATGCCCGGAAGTTGCGGGTCATCGATCGTCGCCGGGTCAAAGTCGAACCACATTAGTTCAGCCAGCCGGTAAGTGCCCTTTAGAGCATAGCTCGGCCACACGTAAGTGCGGCACAACCGCTTAGCTCCGAGACGCTGATAGAAGTTGAGCCGACGTTGGCGCGCAGTCTTATCAGCACTTTCCAGGCCTTGCTGTCTGGTCGATTCAATTTCCAGCACAAGTCCGAGAAAGTCTGGGTAACTCGACTTCAGGATTTCCAGAAGGCGCTTCATGTGCTTCGAGCCAATGCCCGTGGAGCGCTTGGTTGCGTCGCTGGCGATGTATGACAGGAGAGCGAAATTGCTCATCGGGTAAACGATGCTGAAGCACAGAAGTTCACCAGCTTTGTTGGTGGTTCTGTGCAGGAGTATCGAACCCGCTTCGAGAAGCCGCTGAAGTTCATCCAGAGGAGTCCTTTCATCGGCAGGGAAAGCAGTGTTGTACAAGTCCTTCCAGTCTTGTTCTTGACCGGCGGAGACCTGACAGAGATTAGTTGAGCCGTCCATAGGGGCTCCCTCCTTTTCTGTTTACTGCTTGGCTTTAGGCAAGCTTTACGAGAGGAAAGCTCTCGCGTCACCGAAACAGGTGGCGCGACAAGCAGAAGCTAAGATGCGGAAGGGATTGCGAACGCGCACGAATACTGCACCGCGAAAACGGTGGTGATCAAGCTCGTGAATCCGGACCTACACTTGGCTCTGTCGGGAATTTGGATTGAAAAATGGAAAGGGACTGCAAATAACGAGCTTAGATTTACAGACAGGAGTTTTTATAAGCAATAAGTTCTTGAGCATATACTCCGGGCACGCGCACAGGCACACGAGAGAAAGGCAGTCTTCGAAGCCAAGTGGGCCGCTTCGAAAGCTTTACCCTGTGCCAGTTTCAGAAAGGTTCACCACTTGACATTTCGACGCTTAAGAACTCGCACACACGCCGCAAACCCACAACCAGTCAAGAGCGAGAGGGTTTGTACTTAGCGCAGCTATAGCACGAAGGCAGCCAAGAAGAACAAAGTCACGCCCAGATCTTCAAAGCGGACCGTTGTCAGTAGGCGCTATTTGCTCTTAAGGGACGGCCAGAACCGCTTGAAGTGCTTACAGACATCATTGATTCTTTCATCAACCAGCGAAGCATTTCGATCCGGCATTATGCCATCACGGGTGGCGGCAACAATTGACTTGGAATGGAGGACTTTCTCCGGAACAACGGTGCCATTCGTGTCTTCGTTCAGTACAGACATCGTTGCTACTGCTGATTCGGACAAGGATTTGACGTTATATCCGCCTTCGAGAAAACTGACCAGCTTGGCGTTGTTTTCGTGAGCCAGATTCAGCAAACGCTGAGACAGCTCCGCATAGCCTTTGGTGGAGATACGCTGCTGTCCGAGCGGATCGTCCTGATGCGCGTCATAGCCGGCAGAAAGCAAGATCATATCGGGCTTATAGTCCATGGCGACGGGCTCGACGATTCGTTTCCAGGCTTCTAAATATCCGCGATCGCCCGTTCCGGCGGGCATGGGGATATTGATGTTGTAACCCTTTCCGTCACCGGTTCCGTCTTCCGTATACCAGCCTGTATCAGGCGGCCAGAAGGGAAACTGATGGAAAGAGATAAAGCAAACGGACGGATCATCGTAAAAAATATCCTGAGTCCCGTTGCCGTGATGTACATCCCAATCGACAATCAAAATGCGCTTCAAACCTGCTTTTCTTTGCGCGTACTTGGCGGCTACAGCGACGTTATTGAAAAAGCAAAAACCCATCGCCTTATCGGCAAGAGCATGATGGCCCGGAGGACGCACAGATACAAAACAGCTTTTTGCATCAGTGTCCAGCACTGAATCGACTCCAACCATTCCGGCACCTACAGCCAGTTTTGCAAGATCGAAAGTGCGCGGGCTCATAAAAGTGTCAGCATCAATCTGAACGATGCGATCCTGCTCTTTGGCAATACGCGCATCTCTTTCCAAATCTTCGATATAGCCCGCATTATGCACGGTGGTGATATCGTCCTCTGATGCAAGTCTGGGCTTCAACTGAGGCACGCTATCATCAAGCGAGCTGTTGAGAAAAGCCTTATCAATTGCCTGCAAACGATTGGGTGCTTCGGGATGCAGTTCGGGAGTGAGATGCTCCTGAAATTCGTCGTCACGCACCAAAGTCAACGTAGACATCATGTCCCTCTTATGTGTGTTCCTCTTGCGCAATTACTGCGACTTTTCGCTGACGCTTTCTGCGCCGACGTCAATCGGGCTACGCGGCACGAGAGCGAAAGAGTCGCCGTCATTTATACAGAATGCCGACCGCTAAAACGTGATTGTGAGAGCGTTTTCAGCTCACCCGCACATGCTTTCGCGCAAGCAATTTGCAAGACAGCGCTAATGCTTGAGTCTATCACTAGTTCCTCGATTTTTTTACTTATTCTTGATCTAGCTACGCTAACTTCTTACGCAATCATGAGACGGAATTACCTCTTCTTTTCTAATACGTGATTGAGTACAGAGCGAGCACTGAGTACCGTTAACCAGTATCTGTTTTATAAAAGCCCTCGCCAAAGATTTTGTTCTTAGTCCCCCACAAAACTCCTCCATTCACAAGCGCATAGGTTTTCCGCTCCTCAATCTGGAGTGCAGAAGAAACGTGCTTGTAAATGACACTGAGTAAGGGTCTTCGACAATCTCTCGGCATGTCACGCGTTGGTTTCGCCAGGACAGCAGCAGCCCACACCGCTCTGCACGCCTGATGAGCCGTAGCTTCGTATCTAACTCTCAACAAACCGGGAGTCAAACTATGCACGATATGCACTTCCTACAAGACCTGATGGTCTTGTTCGGCATGGGCGTGGTTATGGTTGTCGCGTTTCACCGCCTCAATCTGCCCCCTGTGCTCGGGTTCCTGATCACCGGCATCGTCTGCGGTCCATACGGCTTCAAGCTCGTGGAAAGCATCGATGCAGTGGCGGCACTCGCAGAAATCGGACTCGTTCTGCTCCTCTTCGAGGCAGGCATAGAGTTCTCTGTAAAGACGTTCCTACGACTCAAGAGATTTCTTCTCATAGCCGGCGGGTTGCAATTGCTCGGCACAATTGCAGCAACTGCCGTCATCGCGGCCTACACAGGCACCGCCATCGAGCAGTCCATCTTCCTGGGCATGCTCGTTTCGCTGAGTTCCACTGCAATCGTCATTCGCATCCTGGAGTACCGGGGCGATCTCGATACTGCGCACGGACGCTCGGCGATGTCGATCCTCATTTTCCAGGACCTCTGCATTGTTCCGCTGGTCTTGCTCACGCCCTTCCTGGGCGGCAAAGGCGGCAGCATGCTGGATGTCGCCCTGGTCATCGGCAAGGCTCTCTTGTTCGTGGCTCTGGCAGGCACGGTCGTCCGCTACCTGGTTCCATACCTGCTCAATCAGGTGGCGAAAACCAAGAAGCGCGAAGCTTTCGTGCTGAGCATCATCCTCCTGTGCCTGGGTACTGCGGTCGCGACTTCGCACTTCGGTCTGTCCATGGCTCTGGGCGCTTTCATCGCCGGTCTGATTCTTTCGGACTCGAAGTACAGCCATCAGGCCCTCAGCGAAATCCTTCCCTTCCGCGAGGTGTTCAACTGCCTGGTGTTCGTTTCCATCGGTATGTTGTTCGACATTCGCACGCTTATCGAACATCCCTGGATGGTCGCAGTATGCTTGCTGGTCGTCATTGTCGTGAAAGCGATCATCGGAGCAGGCGTCACGGCAATCGCCGGTCACTCGGCTCGCGTCGCGATTCTCACCGGTGTCGCACTGGCACAGGTTTCCGAGTTCTCGTTCGTTCTCTCCAAGCTCGGCCTGAACGTCGGACTGCTGGACGACCGCACCAATCAGCTCTTCCTCGCGGTCGCCATCCTGTCTATGTTCTTCACGCCTGCGCTCCTGCGTCTGGGCGAAAAGTCCGTAGCTATCGCAGAACGCATCCTTCCGCAAGGTTGGATCAACGGACGGCTGAAGGAAGACCCCCGCAAGGAGATGCCGGAAAACCACACGATTGTGGTCGGTTACGGCGTCGCCGGGCAGAGCCTGGTCAAGACTCTCACTCAGCTCGGCATCCCTTTCGTGGTCATTGAGAACGACCCGCTTATCGTTCGCGCCGAAGCGAGCAAGGGGCTGCCCATCTTCTACGGCGACGCTGCTCGCCAGGAAGTGTTGTCCCATGCGGGAGTCAGCAAAGCCAGACTGCTGGCTGTGGCAATCTCCGACCAGGAAGGCTGTTTGCGCACCATCGAGATGGCGCGCCGCCTCAACCCGAACCTGCACATCGTCGCGCGTTCGCGCTTCATGGCCACGGTCGAATCGCTCATCAAGGTGGGCGCCAACCGCGTCATTGCCGAAGAATTCGCCGGCTCTCTCGAGATGGTTTCGCACGTGCTCAACGAGTATCTCTTGAGCAAGGACGTCATCGACGAGAAGCTGACCAATCTTCGCACCGACCAGGCGGTGAAGTGGCAGGCACTCTTCGAGGCGCTGCACCCCAATGAGAGCAGCTCTCTGCCGCCCGATTTCGGGGTCGAAATGCGCAAAGTGGCAGTCGGCTCTCCGATTGCCGGCAAGCCACTTTTCGAGACGGGCTTGCGCACGAAGACGGGCACTACGGTGGTGGCGATCATGCGCGGCGAAGGTCTGATGATACCCAACCCGCGAGCCGAAGAAGTGATTCAGGCTGACGACGTGCTCATCCTCATGGGTACGCCGAAGCAGCTTTCCGATGCGGCAGTCATGTTCGCACCGGCTTTGACGCCCCAGGAGCTGGCACCGCCTGTGGTACCGGCACAGGAAGAGGCGCAGCCGCCTGCCGCAGAAAAGAAGGACGCCGACAGGACGGATCAGTAACTAACCACAAAGAAGGGCAGCGAGAATGTTTCCCGCTGCCCTTCTCCTCCCCCCCTGCCATGAATTGGAGCAGCTAAAAATGAGCAAACCCTCCCTCGATTTCACCGCTCACGCGATGAAGGCTGCGAAGCTCGACCTCGTCGAGATGGCTCGCGCCGGAATGGCGGAGCAACACTCCTGCATGTACGACCTCGAAGTCGTCGCCCACGGCACGCGCAAGAAGTACCGCGATTCGATCTTCTCGCTGCTGCCTCGCTCTTACGCTCGCCAGCAGGATTCCTGCTGCGGTCAGGGCATTTTCCGCGGGCTCTTGCTGGGCGAGATTCTGGAGTATGCTTTCACTCCCGAAGCTGTCGACTTCCTCATCGAACACTCCTACAATCCCTATGTCTTCTGGTCGAACATCTACGACACGGTGTTTTCCCTCTTCCGCGAAGACACGGCGGCACTGCCTCTCGACCTGGAAACGGTCAAGAAGCGCATCATCGGTGAAAACACGCCTTTCGGCGTGGTCAGTTCGCCTTTCAGCGACCTCAATATGGGGCGACTGAAGGCAGCGGCGAAGGAGAACCAGGGAAAGTTCGACCCCAACAAACTCCCTGCGGCCTATGCCTTCGACCTGATTCGCGCCGGTTTTCTCTTCCGGCAGAAACTCGAAGACTACAGGCAGCCTTCGGTGCTCGTCGTCAACCCGATGTGGCAACACCTCCTCGATGATCTGGTCGAAACCGCCTCGGGCGAAGGAGAAAGCGCGAGCTTTACGCTTTCGGCACACGGCGAAGTGGCCGGCTCGATCACCATCGAACCTGCCGCAGGCTACACTGCCGAGCAGATCGCCAAGATGCTGTCGCAGCGCCATGCGTACATCAAGGACGGCGAGGTCGTGGTCAATAAGATCTCACCGCAAACCGGCTACACGGTAATCGCAAAGATCAAGGGCGACTCCAAGGGAGAGCTGATTACCAGCACCCCCGTGTGGACAGTGATTCGCTAAGTCGCTCGCACTAGAAAGAGGCGGAAGAAGCAATTTTTCCGTCTCTTTCATTTTTAAAAGGCTTTTACTATATTGTTTAATATGTCATTTTTGCACAGAGTCGGGAACGAGCGCTACCATTCTTAAGCCGTTTCGATCACGCCTGTTTCATCCAATCGAGGTACAAAAAAATGCGCGGCATCTTCAAGCTCGGTATCCTTTCCCTCTGTTTCTCAGCCTCATGCACCACAACATTTGCTGAAGAAAACGCGGCGCAAAGCCAGATCCAAAATCCAGTTCAAACCCAAAGCCAATCGCAAGCACCCCTGCAAGGGCAGGTCGTCCAGATTGACGTAACACTGAACGACTTGCGCGATGCTCGCCTGGCCATCAGCCGGCTCAGAAAAGCCGCTGCCAACCTCTATGACGAAGTTACACGCCAACAAGTAACCATGGGCTTTAATCCCAATGTCATAGGCACGACCGTGATAATGATGCCCAGGCCTTCTTTCACCGGCGCTTATTTGCCAGCGCGTCCAAAATGGGTGAAAGAATCAATGGATGATATCGGTCCCATACTTGAGCTCTTCAAAGAAGACGTCGATGCTGCGATAGAAAGCAACAGGCGCACGCAGGTCAGCGAAGATGCACGACAATCCCTCGATCCGCTGCGCGATGATGTTTTCGCTCGTGTCAAAACATCCTTCGCAACTTATCAGCAATTGCAGCAGCTGACTGCAGGAAACACTTACGACAACAACGCCATTGCCGCCGCCTCCAAAAGCCTGGATAACCAGATGAAGGAATTAGACAGACAGCTCAAACGCGGCATCAGCATTCTGCAGAAAGAAGCAAAAGCGGTAAAGAAAAATGCCTAACCTGGCAGTTGTAGTTTAAGGGCGCGTCCAGACAAAACCAGGCACCGGACAGAAAATTCGGATCTTAACGCTAAAGTAACGCTCTCTGGTGACAATGAAAGAAGGTTGACTGCCCGGTGCGAAGAGAGAGTGCGGACAAACAGGGGAAGGCTGCCGGTCTCACTCAAGAATCGAACCAACCAGTCAACCATAGATTTCGAGAAGAGAGACAAAACGCAACGCATTGAGCCGGCTGAAAAGTCGGCTTAATGACATTTGTCGCTAATACGTAACCGAGGCAAACCGGACAGCGTATCCTTTTGTTGAAAAAATCAATCGCCCTAAAGTCCTCAAATCTGCCACTAGTACTGCTATCATGGCACTACCTTGGGGCGGATAATTCAGAGCATGTCTCACGACCAATCGAAAGATGCGGCCGTCGGTGGATCCGACAGCGCGCCGACTTTCAAAAAAACCGGAGACCTTCTTGCACGACAGTACGACGTTGTCGAGTTACTCGGAGAAGGCGGTGCCAGTGTAGTTTACCGTTGCAAGCATGCTGTACTTGCCACGGACTGCGCGGTGAAGGTACTCCTGCCGGACCGCATCCCGGATCAAAAAGTCCTGCAGCGTTTTCAGCTGGAAGCGAAATCAATAGGCCGACTGGAACATCCTAATATAGTTGTCGTGCATGAATTCGGCATTGATGACGAAAATAATCCCTTCCTTGTCATGGATTTCGTCGATGGAAAAAACCTTGCACAGATAATCGAAGAAGAGGGTTTTCTTACGCCCAGGCGCGCCCTGGCGCTGTTTATTCAGATTGCGGAGGCGCTTGCACATGCGCATTCTCGAGCAATAATACACAGAGATTTGAAACCGAAGAACGTAATAGTCGAGCGAACCGGTCAAAAGAATGAGTGTGCAAAACTCGTCGACTTTGGAATTGCAAAAATTACCGAGGCGGAAAACGAAAACAAATCTTTGACGCAAACCGGAGAAATCTTCGGAAGCCCACTTTTTATGAGCCCCGAGCAGTGCAAGGGTTTGGCGGTCGATCACCGCTCGGATATCTATTCGTTCGGCTGCCTGATGTACGAAGCCCTTACCGGAATTCCCGCTGCGGCGGCAGATAGCGTACTAGAGAGCCTGATGCTGCACGTCAATGGATTGCAGCTCGAATTCGACAATACACCACCGGCAGTAGCACTAAAGGAAAAATCGCACAAAAAATCAAGTGCCGAATTTTCAGAGTTTAAGTGTTTCAACGGTCTGCGAAAGGTTATTGAGACTTGTACTGCGCGCGAGCCGGAGAAGAGATACAGAAGTGCACAAGAGCTTCTTTTGGATTTAAGTGCGATAGACAGAGGCAAGACCCCTTCTGGAAATCGCCATGCGCCGCTTGAACTAGGTCTCAATGTAAGCGGGCTATCCAGCTGGTTTGTCGAAAAAAACATACTAAAACTTGGCGTCGTGTTGGTCGCCTTGATCGCCGCTCTTGTCCCTATTGTTTTGATGCGAGCCGAAAGCACTTCGTCCCAGAAAAAGGCTTCGTCTCATATGGACGCAACACTATCTGGCTTTCTTGCCGAACTGGATGCCCCGAAATCGCAACACAAGCAAGCAGCAGAAAGACTGCCTATACTAAAGACCGGCAACCTCATTGAAAAGAGGATTTTAGAGGATCGAACACCCGCCAGTATAATCAACGATAAAACGTTTCACGCTGGTCCCTCCAGAGTTTTCAGCTATGTTAGAAATGACGACCTGACTGTCGAATGCTCAACTTTTGAGCCGGCAACCCTGAAAAAAATTGAGAATCTGGGCTGCACTGACTATGCACTGGATAATATTTTCGTGACAGACCAGGATTTGTCGGTACTGGCAAGATTGAAGAAAATCGACTGGCTAACGCTTTCTTATTCCAATGGCTTTTCGAAAGAGGGATTGAAAGCTTTCAATCACTCTTCTGTGAGAAAGCTCCATCTCACAAGAACACCAGCTGATGACAGCTGGGCGCCCATTTTAGCGGCTCTGCCGTTGAATACTATAGGACTATTAGGTTGCAAAATCACCGATAAGGGTTTGAGTCAGCTGGCAAAGTCCAAGACTATCAGGTTCATTCTTGTCGACCAGGCTCAGCATGGCGCCTTGCCAGCGGCACTCAACGACGGCAACTGGCGTGTGCTTCAGGAAAAAAATCGCCCTTACATGTGGTGCGTGCGGAAATGAACTGCTCATCCTGCGGAAAACCTCTCTCGCAAAGCGGTTCACTGACACAGTGGTTGGGACTGGGCGACTTCTGCAAATGTCAAATTTTATTCGAAAGCGACCAAGGCACATCGAAAAACTTCGATGCAATCTGCACTTACTGCGGTTTGCACCTGAACAAAAACACCGGTTCAATCACGCAGTGGGCCTTCAGAAGACAGACATGCAATTGTCTTCCAGCCCTGAAGAAATCGCTCGAGCCCTCCAAGATAGCTCTGGAAAACATTGATGATAATTCCCGAAGAAAACCCGGAGAAGTTATTGGCGAGCATTATGAAATCATCTCCTTCATCGGAGAGGGCGGCGCCAGTGCTGTTTATAGAGTCAGACATCGGCTTCTGGACAAAGAACTTGCAGTGAAGATATTGCTGACGAATCGTGTTCCTAACAGCCAGATGATCAAGAGATTTCAGCAAGAAGGTCGTTCGATCGGGCGGCTGAAACATACAGGGATAGTAGCGGTTCATGAATTCAACCTCGACAAAAACCAGCAACCATTTCTGGTGATGGACCTTTTGGAAGGCAAGACTCTTGCGGAGTTGATAGAGGAAACCGACGGGCTCCCACCCATCAGAGCAGCGGCAATCTTTCAACAGATTACAGAAGCACTCGAACACGCGCACGAGCATTCGGTCATTCACCGAGACCTTAAACCAAACAACGTAGTTATTCTTACAGGAGAGAATGGCGAAGATGTCGTGAAACTTGTAGATTTCGGCATTGCCAAACTAGAAGAAGATGTTTCCTCTCAAAACACACTTACGAAAACCGGAGAGATTTTCGGAAGTCCTCAGTATATGAGTCCAGAGCAATGCAAGGGTCGAGAGCTTGATGCCCGAGCAGATTTATACTCTTTCGGATGCTTGATGTACGAAACTCTGACAGGCGCTCCTGCCGCCAACGCAGAGACAGTCTTCGACATATTGATGCAGCATATCAACGGACTCAAGATTGACATGGATGCTACTGATTGCGGTATCACAATGAGAGAGTTGGCGCAGCTCAAGAAAGGCGATGCCGCCTTACAGTACAAATGCTTCAACGGTCTGAAACAAATAATTGCTGGCTGTATCCAGCCAACCCCTGAAGAAAGGTACGACAGCATCACTGCAGTAAAGAAAGATTTGATACTGGTGAGAGGAGGTAACGCTCCTCAAGGGAAAAAACCAACAAACTCTTCACTTGCGCAAAAATACCTGGCCAAAAGACTGCTTAAGCCACCATCCGCTTCAGAAGAAATCAACTTTATTCGAATGTACCTGCAGGCTTTATTAGTCTGCGTATTTGCTGTCTTTCTAATCGGCCGATTTGGTCCCAAGGTTGAAAGTGAGATTTCGAGAAAACGAATTAGCTTCTACAATCCTTACGTTGACACCATGGGTGACGTAGCAAAAAACCTGGAAAAGGAAAAGAACAAACCTATAGATGCTCCTGAAGGCAGTGCGACAGTAAGCCAAACTCAGCCAATTGAGAAAGAAAGAACTGAGGTCAGCAATAAATCCGAGGAAGCCAAATACTTTTTCCCGGTGGAAAGGGCTCCGGTGAGACAGTTTAGAAACGCTTATGAGCCCTGGGCTGTACTCTCGTACGGTGATGAAAAGATTTACGTCAGGATTCCATATTTCAAAAATGCGGAACTTCCAAGGCTGGACGCCTTTGGATGCGATAGCTATCTCATTCGCGCTTCAGATTTTGACAGTAAAACGTTCAAGATTCTCGGCTCTCTAAAACATATCAAACACCTTTATCTCTGCAATTGTAAGAATGTGACAGCAGAAGGAATAGAGAAACTAGCCGGCTCCAAGAGCCTTAAATCAATTCATCTGCAAAACATGACTATCACAAGCGACTGGGTTTCGGCTTTGCGCAGGCTGCCGGTGGCAGCATATCCAAGATCCAGGCGGCGAAAACGGCGGCT
>CAZBOX010000101.1:0-10552 GCA_964493595.1 uncultured Candidatus Obscuribacterales bacterium
AGAGCCGTAGTAGTCGGGCTAAGAATGTTGGCGACAAGCTCGGGCAGATGTTTGATATTGTGCAATGCGTGCGCTTTTGGATGCAATGCGCCGATTACATAAAGTTGGCTGAGCATGAGAGTGATGCCGATGCCGGACATCATTCCATTGATAACCGCAGGTGATACCGCGCGAAATATTTGCGCGATGCGTGCCAGTCCCATGCCAAGCTGCAGAAGCCCGGCGCAAACCAAAATTATGGCGAGCCCCGCAAGTCCATGATTGCTAACAATTTCATATACAAGAACTGTGAGACCGGCGGCTGGTCCGCTAATTTGCAGCGGGCTGCCGGAGATGAATCCGATGATGCAGCCTCCAACAATTCCGGTGAGAATGCCTTTTTCGACAGGCACGCCGGACGCAAGGGCAATGCCCATGCAAAGCGGCATTGCCATAAGAAAAACTACAAGCGAAGCAAGAAAATCTTTAGTGAGAGATTCTCGAGTCGTCACGTGTGGGTTCCATCGAATCATGGTGGACCTCCCATAGTGGTGGCGAGTTAAAACGAGATGCCGGGGCACCTGGAATGGGCTAGAGAAGCGACTGGCAGAGAGAAGTACTTTGGAAAAACGACCATACGAGTTCAACCGCTTTCGCGGTTTGCTGTTCTGGTGTTGCTCGGCCATCCGTAAGTGGTGGTCCGGGCGGGACACTAGCCGTACCTGTCAGCCAATTTGATTGGTTGCTTGGGCGGGCGTATTTGTTACCCAACTACCTTACCTCAAATTTGACTGCTTGGCAAGCGAAATTTCTAAAAGCTTGTGGCTGAAGGCTTTGCGAAAATCTCCATCAAAATGCTTTTTGAAAGTTTCGTCGAAAGGCGCATGGCTAGCTGCTTCTAGCGTGAGCGCGATGTTGCTGAAAGCTTCCTTGATTCCTTGTTCTATAACTGAATCGGCGAAACCTTTCGATGGGTTGGAAAGTTCATCCGATGCCGTTGCTAGCAGTAATGTGAGCGCTATGACTGCCGCACAGGCAAAGCGCCTTAAATTAGTTTCGATTGTTTGAGCAAACATAAAATAGAAAGGTTCGTGTCAGCACCATATACGGTGCCGTTGGTTTTAAATCCTGTCACGCTGTAGATTGCGCACAAGATTTCCCAAATTTTTTCAGCCCTCGGTTAAGGAGTTATGAAACCCGCTGGACGAAAAAGTTTTTCTTGAAAACAGCCGGACAATAAACCGCATAACAAAAAGAGCATCTCGTTAGAGATGCTCTTCGAAAGTGGTGGGTCATCCGGGATTCGAACCTGGAACCAATTGCTTAAGAGGCAACTGCTCTGCCGTTGAGCTAATGACCCTTGCGATGGGAAAAATTCGCGCTCGGTTGGATTCGAACCAACGACAACCCGCTTAGAAGGCGGGGGCTCTATCCACTGAGCTACGAGCGCCCGAATCCGCATCGCGTGAGACACATTAGGTTACCAGATATACCTGGTGTCTCGGAGCCTGCGGACGTTCATTATAACGCAGTCCCTTAATCTCTCGAAACATCGGCTCCGAGAACGGCACGCTGCCAGGGTTTTGCCGGCTGGGCAAATAGCCGCCCAGATGGGAGGTCAAATGGGCGGTCAAATGGACGGAGTCTAAATGACGCGTCGTCAGGAAGGTTGTTCCACCTGGAAACTCCCCCTCGGACCTCCGCCAGGCAGCAATTTCGGGACCCGCCACTAATTTGCGCCCGACAACCCCCAATATAGATAAGGCCTTCTATACTGTATACGGAGGCTGTCGTTGCCTACGGGTAACCTGTCGCCGGAGTGGGTGAATAGGACCGAATTTCCGGGTCTTGACTTCGAGGGGCTTTAGGTCTGTCTACCAAGATTGAAGCCAGGCAGTACGCCGGGTCGGTTGGGGTAATCATCGACCGGACGTCGTCGAACGACGAGATTTTGGCGACCTGCTGGCTGATCGACCAGGACAAGGTTGCCACGACTGCGCACTCCATCATCCTTTTCTCCGAGCACCTGGAGGCTCTGAAGATTCGCTTCCCTTGCTCGGGCGAGGAGCGGGGCGTCAGCAAGGCTCTATTTCATCCGCGCTTCAGTCGCTCGTCGACCACTCAGATGGCTACACAAGCCATGACGGACTACCTTCCGCAAGTTCCGCTGCAGAAAAACAATGCCGTGGTCCTGGTCACGCGCCCGACTTTGCCGGATTTGAGCATAGACACGATCGCCAAGCTGATTCAGAAGAACAGCGTGCCGCAAGCTTCTCTCGAGCATGGTATGGGCGGTTCGCTGGCAGAGCTTGACCTGGCAATGGTTTTGCAGACCATCACCAATGCCCGCAAAGAGGGCATTCTCGTCATCACGGACGAGCGCAATCGCACCATTGCTCGCATCTTCTGCCAGGACGGCAAGGTCTTGCATGCCCAGTACGGCGGGCTTCTCAATGAGTATGCGCTCTATCAGATTTTCGAGTCGAAGCTGGACGGCAATTTCCATTTTCGCTCTGCCAAGCAGCCCGACTGGCTTTCCCGCCGCCCAATTCACCGTCCTGCCGATATGTTGCTGATTGAATCGCATCGCCGATTTGATGAGTTGCCGAAATTGCAGCAGGAGATAGGTGGCGAAGATACGCTCTGGCTGAGGGTTTCACCGGAGTTGAATGCCAGCAGTTTGAGTGGCGACGCCCTGGACAGAGCACGACTGCTCTGGCCGGTCTTGGACGGAATAACGCCTGCCAACGAGCTCTGGCGGCTTGCCGGACTTGATCATTATGCCGTTTATCAAACCATCGCCGAACTTCGACAAGCCTCGCAGATTCACCATCAGGCCCCGATCAAGCGCGACTACAACCGAAAGACCATGCCTATTCCGGTCGCGGTCCAGGTCCAGCTCAGACCGTATGACGAGATCGAGAGCCTTACCGTTGATGCAGAGGATGGCAGACCGTATGTGCGTAAAGGCAGTCTACTAGGCAGTCTTCGCGAAGCTGATCCAAATCACCTCGTGCACAATCTGGTGCTTTCGCCCGAGTCTGCCGGTTGTCCGATGTTCAAGGACGGTCATGTAATCGGCATGCACTGCGGCTCGCTGCCTCCCGAGCCTGATACCAGCGACGGCACGAAATTGCAGCAAATGCTCTGGGTGGATGTCATTCTGCAGTGTCTTATGCAGGGTGGTGAGGCACCTCTGGCTCGCAAACTCAGCCAGAGCGCGATCGACATTCCAAAGCCTGCGCCTGGCGCGCCTACGCCTAAGGCAGGCTGTTCTGAGGTGGCTCGTGTAAACTGCTCTAAGTGCGGAGCATCGCACTTGGAGTCCTCGCGGTTTTGCAAGACCTGCGGTCAAAAACTGATTTCGGATATAGAGTACAAGCCACGGAAGGCGGCATTTGTGAATAGTACGCTCATTATGGTTCTCCTCATGCTCGGCATTGGCGCCGGAACAGTAATGGTGCTGGCAAACGCTCCGCAGCCCAACATTTTGCCCCCGGAATACGTGATGAAGCCGGAAATTCCCTGGGTGACGCTGGAAGGTAAGTACAACGACCCCAGGCGCGGCAAGGAGAACGTTTTTCAGCGGTATCAGCAGGGCGGAACCCTGCGTAACGGCACAAATTTCTACATGAAGGTGAATGTGGACGAGCCTTCTTATATCTATGTCTTCCACCAATCCAGCTCGGGTGGCGATATAGACACACTTTTCCCGCCTTCGCAGGAAGATATGGCTAAAGAAGAGGCCGCTATTGCCGCAGCCAAGGCTGCTAAGGCTGGGGCCAAAGGTGATGGCGGGGCGAAAGACCTTAAGCCTGCAGTCGCAAAAGCCCCTACAGGCGCCGATTCGAAGCGCAAGCATGCCGAAGAGTATGCACTGTCTGCCGGCGATTACTTCACCTGCCCGTCCAATCTGGAAACCAGCTTCGCCAATATCCAGGTCAAACAGCAACAGAATGTTCTTCACGACTGCTATGCGCTCGGTGATCCGGCTGGGGCGGAAACTTTCATTGCCGTCTCCTCGCATTCCCCCTTTGCCATCTACGGTGACCAGGAAGCCACAAACGCTTTCTTCGCAAAGGCTTCAGAGTTTTTGAAGCAGCACGAGCCAAGTTCTGGAATAGAAATTGAAGCGGACCTCCTAAAACCTGGATTGCTCTCCGTAGAGAAAGGAAGTTCAAGTACATCAGCGCTACAGGACCGCCCGCGCAGCAAGGTTTTTCTGACCCGACTAGCGGTTCTACATAAATAGACCGCTTGTGCAAGAATGAAAGCATATGGAGGACTAGTAATGAATTTCCGTAAAACCCTTCCACTGGCACTTTGTGCCTTTATAACGGCGGCGATGCCGGCGTTGTCGGCGGGGCATGCTGACAAAGTGGTACCTGGTCCGAAAGACCTCTTCCGCACTCAGCTGGACAACCAGAAGGAAGAATCCAACACTGGGGTTCAGTACTGGATCGAGCTGAAGCGTGGCTCTCAACACATGAGAGTCAGCAATAAGTACCCTTTCAAGACGGGCGACCAGGTGCGCTTCCACGTCATACCTAATATAGATGGGTATGCTTATGTCCTTTTGAAGAACGGCAGCCGCGGAGAGCGTGCTGTACTCTTCCCCAACGAGCGCATGCATGAAGACAACCATGTCGCTCACGGTCGCGACGTCATGATTCCCGGCGACGGCACTTACCTGCAATTTGACGAAAATCCGGGCACTGAGCAGCTTTCGCTGGTCGTCTCGCGCGCGCCAATCAATGCAACCGCGTATCTCAACGAGCAAAGCGCACCAGTGATGATCGCGTCGGCTGAAGGTGGAAGTAAGGACCTGATTCCAACTAAGGTATACGTCTCCTACGGTGTACCGCACGGAAGACCGATCGGCGAGAAAGAGGAGCTGATTGCAGCTGCAGTCCCTGATAAGAAGACGGACGTTGCCTCAACGTCTGGCTCCAAGAAGCCTGTCAAAAAGACTGTAGTGGCTAAGAAGCCTGCGGCTTCCGCAGTTAAGGATGACAACGATAAGCCGGCTGCCACGACCACAACGGTGGCTCATCGCCCGAGTTCGACCAAGCGTCATGGCTCTAGCAGCCTTATCGCCGAGAAGCCCTCGAGAGAGATGTTCAGATCCCGTGTATCCATGGATGTGGAAGCCGATCCTTCGGTAACTACCGTTGTTTTCCAAGGCACCGGTGCATTGCAGGTGGATGTAGCTCTGGACCACAACTAAGGCTGGAAACAAGAATTCGAAGGGGCTGGACGTGAGTTCAGCCCCTTTTGCTTGGCTGTTCTGGCAACTGGTTTGGCATGTGTCAGCGTTTTTCAAGGCGGCGAGCAAGCCACTTTGTTGAGGAAACGTTGATTAAATCAGCGTTTCGGGAGAAATTTTTCCGCTATCTTTCCAAAGGCTCTTGGCGGTTTTCAAGCGATCGAGCCCGCCTTGCATGAGGGTTTCAAGCTCCGTAAAGCCGCCCACTGACTCGGTTTGACCTTCTGAAAACAGACTAGACAGGTTTCATTAAACTCAATAAACTTTTTCCTTAACCAGTCCTTAAACAGGGCGGCACGATGATGTTCGTCATCTTGGCTGGTAGTAAGTTTCGAGAAAGTCGGAGTTTTTTCACGAATCATGATCTGGGTTTTTTCCCTCGGTTTAACGCTCACGTTGGTCATTTGCGTGCTTTGCGTCTTGTGCCCTGAACTCCTCGCGCCCTTCCTTGTCGATCACTGGAAGAAGTACTTTACGTACTGGCGTTAACTAAGAATTTGCTCACTGGCGGCTTTTGGTCGCTTTTCGAACGCTCTTCAAGACGAGCATGAATAGACGGATTTGATATATCCGTTCGCTTCCACTTGACTGCATTACAGAATAATAAGCGCAACCTGAGCGCTTTTCACTTCTTCTTAACCGCTTCGATGCATATAATCGATGGCAATGTCAAGATGGAGTTCGAGAAATGCCCGGCGCCGCGTGTGGACTGTTCCTAATCGACTTTATCGCTAGACCCTTCGCAAAGATCTACGAGAAGATCCCCTTTCTCATGTTCGTGGTGCTCATCCTGCTTTACGGCACCATCACTTACTTTGTGCTGAAGAGTTCTTTCTTCAACAAGGAATACAAACAGTACTAAGCTGTTCGAGCGGCTTTATTCGCGCTCGACCCCGATAGGTTTCACTGCAAGCTTGTCGCTGTGCAGGTCTACGAGACCTAAGTATTGCTCGATGAAGTTCTTCACCTGTCCGGCCGGTACCTCGCCTTCCATCGTGTAGGTGCCGTGGTTGAGCAGCTTTCCTTCAAAATCATATGTCGCGTAGCTGATTTTCGGATTCTTCACAGGCACGTGGTTGTAGTTCATCACGCGAATCCATGCGACCGGGCAATTGATTACCCAGAGCCCGGATACGTGCCAGTCGACGAGCTCCATATATACATTTTTCGACAATTCGGGATCCGTGCCCATCTCGCCGCCGCAGCTGGTGAGAAGCGTCGCGCCGCATACCATGCAGGCAATCGCCAGGAATGATGACAGCACAAAGGAAAGCCTCTTAGAGAGCTTTCTTTCTGCCTGTTTAGATCCGGAGTACATGACGCTTAATAGGGCGGGCAATTACTGAGACTGCGATTTAGTACACCACGCCTAGCCAACCCATGTTTGCGCCGATGCCCAGGAAAACCATAATGGCAAAGATTACAAATAGACCTATGAACGCTGGTTCGCCGTCGGCTAACATAGTCACACCTGAAAATGAACACGTCTTGCACCTGTATTGTATGCAAAAAAACAGTGGTGACAAGCGGATCTAGCGTATTTCCCGCATTCTTGTTGAAATCTTTATGTCATCAGTGGCAAAACAAGCGAAAAGGCGATAAATCGTGCACAAAAACGAAATTCTGTTAACAAAGCCGGCGGCAAATGAGCTGAACAAAACCCTTGTAGCCAGCGAGTTTCCATATGGTGGCAAAGATCCGCTCTACTTGAACACCGGAAGTTGCGGACGTAAGCCTGCTTCGGTCGTCGCAGCGCTGGAAGAAGGTTGGCGCAAGCAAAATCAAAATCCGACTCTGACAACATTTTTCGAGACCGAATTGCGCGAAGACGCCCGTGCTCTGGCTGCCGATATGTTTGGCGTGGAGCGGGATTTGTTGATGCTGACTGAAAGCACGACCGAAGGTCTGCAGCTGATGATGCAGAGCTATTTGCTCGAGGAAGGTGATGAGCTGGTCACGACTGATCACGAGCACGGTTGCCTCAACACAATCGCGAGGCACCTGGAAGAGACGCGCGGTATCGTAGTACGCAAGCATAAGGTTGAGCCGGAATTAGGTAGCCATCATCATTGCCAGAGCATTGAGAAATTGGTGACGCCCAAGACAAAACTCGTCGCCGTCAGCGAAATTGATTGTTTTACTGGATGGAGACCGAATCTCGACACTTTAGTCGCAGAGTGTCACCTGTCAGGAATGCCTCTGCTCATCGACGGTGCGCATGCGCCCGGGCAAGGACCGGTTGAAGTTTCTCGCTATCACACCTGGGTATCATCCGCTCACAAGTGGCTTGGTTCGCCAAACGGCATCGGTTTTGCTTATTTCGATAGAAAAATTCTCGAAGCTCTGAAGCCTGTGTGGGTAGGGCACAAGTATTTTGAAACACGGGCGGCAAGCTCATCTCCGGTGTGGGCATTAGAGTGTCGCGGCACTGAAGATATGGTGAAATTTCTCGGGTTGCAAGCTGCGCTGAAACTGCAAAAGCAGCTCGGTGAGCGCAATATAGCGGCGCGACAGCTCGAGCTTATGCGCTTTGCTCGCCAGTTGATTGCTGAAAAACTCAATCCGAAATTCTTGCTGCCTGCACCTGAAGATATGCCTGAAAGCGAGCTGACTGCTTTGCTTGCCTTCGACTTCGAGCCTTCGCGCTTGCTTGTCGACGATTTAGTCCAGGCTCTATGGCAGAAAGACAGAATTTGGATTCAACCTGATTACTTGCTGCAGACGCCAGGGCACGGAGTTCGTATTTCTTGCCACTATTCACTGAAAGAAGAGGACATCGAGCGTTTTGTCTCGGCGCTCTCTGCGTTCGTGAAAAAATAGGCGCATTCTTGAATTCTGTTTTTACTGTTCAACACTCGCAGCGAGTTTTTTTTACACAAATGCAGTTTCTTGCACAGGAGCATTTTCTTTACACAACTGCATTTTATGCCTGCTTAAAACATGACTGATTTCATCCCACATCCCTTGCTTGTCTCGGCTCATTTAATGACGATAGTGCCGACATTCATTCCGCGCGCGCGTTTGCCGCACAATTTGCCGGCTGCACAAAAGGCGCTGATTGAGGTGGAAAGCGACTCGTCCATTCTCTGCCATGTTCACTTGCAGCCGAATCATAAGCAGCGCCCCACTCTACTTATCGTTCATGGATTGGAGGGGTCTTCCGAGTCTTCGCAGGTTCTCGGTTTGGCTCGCAAGGCGATGAATCAGGATATGAATGTCGTACGCATGAATTTGCGTAATTGTGGTGGCACGTTGCATCTCACCAATACCCTCTACAACGGCGGCATGAGCGCTGATGTCATCGCTGTGGTGCGCCACTTGCAAAAAACGTTCGAACTCAAGGAAATATTTCTGGCCGGCTTCTCGCTGGGTGGCAACATTATTCTCAAGGCGGCAGGCGAACTTTCGGATGATGCTGTAGGACTATTCGCGGGCGTTTGCGCCATATCGCCCTCTATCGATTTGCATGCCAGTGTCGAATCATTGGGCAGAGGTATCAACAAGATATATGAATTGCACTTCTTACGTGGGCTGGCAGCGAAAATCCGCCAGAAGAGCATTCTATTTCCTGACAAATATGACGTTAGGAAACTTCGATTGGTAAAAACTATCAAAGATTTTGACGACATTTTCACAGCGCCGGATGGCGGCTACGGCGACGCTGACAACTACTACACGCAGGCCAGTTCTATTCGTCTTATCGACAAGATCCGCGTGCCTACGCTGATTATCGCCTCCAAGGACGACCCCATCGTTCCTTTCAATTCGTTTCTTTCTGACAAATTAAAGACACCGTTCGTAACGCTTCTTACACCTGAGTCTGGCGGGCACGGCGGCTTCGTAGGCGCCCGAAGCGAGGCAACTGGACGCGATCGCAGCGACAAATTTTGGGCTGAGCACAGAGTCGTAGCGTTTTGTCTGTGTAAAAATCCTGAAGGTGCTTGAACACCAAAATCTGCTAACATCCCACCTGTAGCCCGTGAATCCGTTCGATGCAAAGTGAAATTCGAAGGTCTGCACTGACGAAGCTCAAAACCTAATGCATGTAACGGCTTAGAGACTTACTAGTTTCATTCCGCACAATCTGTGGAAGAATTCAAGAGATGTACCGGGGCAAAAAAGACAGGGAATCTGATTGGAGGATTAACCGTGAAGAATTTGAAAGCCTTTGCGCTCTCAGCAGTCATGGCAGCTGGTTTGGTTACACCAGCACTCGCTTCTGATGAAGGCGTAGAAAAAGTAGTTGATGGTTCGCTCATCGTTACCCGCATGGGTGGCTTGGGCGCAGGCATGGTACTCGGTTGCCCGGTTGCTGTGACCCGTCAAGTCGTCAAGTCCTACAAAGATTTGACCGAGAAGTGCGCTGATAAAGTCGGCGGACACGAATTTGGCCCGTCCTGCGCTCTCGTTAGCGTCGTCACCGTTCCTGCCGCTCTCGTATACGGCGGAGCTACCGGCGTGTTCTACGGCAGCAAGAACGCCTTCGTTCACGGCTTCAACGAGCCCTTCCATCCGGATTCCTTCAGCGTAGGCAAGTTGGAAGACTAGTCACTGAAGCGGCTTCGCTAAGAAGAATCAATTGTTAGGACCGGGGGCGACTCCGGTCCTTTCGTTTGCGCGTTTGCCGCCGCTGCCGCCCGGGCATCCTTTCATTGTTAAACATGGTCGCAAAGAAACGCTTTATACTGATACTGGAGTTTATTGAAACTCGGCATTCGGTCTGAAAGGCGGGCAAAGCCAGCCTGTTTGCTTTGTGGGCATCACGTATTCAGATAGGCGAAACGCCGAGAGGAAAGGAAAACAGGTCAAGAGCGAAGAAGACAATGACCGAAGGCGACAAAAACAAGGATCTCAATATTTGGCTTGCGCGTGTCAAGCAAGCTAAAACGCGCAAAGAGATTTTCCGCATTCTCGATGAATTCAGAAAGCAGGAATGGACGGACGTGCAATGCCAGACCATGTCTCATTTGTATATCCGCATGATTGATCTGATGGCTCCGGAAGAGGAAGATATCCCTGCAGAAGCTGCTGTCTCAAGTGACACTGCATCTGGTGCCGCTGCCCCTGCCGCGGGTGTGCCGGCCGCTGTCGGCGCTGAAGGAGAAGCGGGCGGAGAGCCCAAGAAAGCGGTGGTCAATGAAGGACCGGTTTGGTACGAGAAGATGTAGCTTTTCCAGCGAAGCAGTGAAAGATGGCAAAGAAAAAGGAAAACGCGAAAAACGAAGAGCGAGCACCGAAGGCGACTGAGGCGGCTGAATCTTTGGTTGTTGATTGCACCGAGCTTGCAGTTCCAGATAATACCGAGCT
>CAZBOX010000101.1:10652-18983 GCA_964493595.1 uncultured Candidatus Obscuribacterales bacterium
CTGAATCTTTGGTTGTTGATTGCACCGAGCTTGCAGTTCCAGATAATACCGAGCTGTCCGTTACGGCAAGCTCTGCCGGTCAACTCAGTCAGAACGAAGGCGGTGTTTCAGAATTGGTTGCGCAACAGCTTCGCCAGATGCTCGAGGAAGGCGGAGGCGGCACGGCGACTTGCGCGACGGCTGGCTCTTTTACCGGCACGCATACGATGAGTTTGAACGTCAAAGCCGGTGCTGTTGATATGAATCTATCAACGGTCACCGAGGCGAACCAGGAATTGATTGAGCTTAAAACTCAGATCGAACTGCAGAAGAGACTTTTAACCGATGCGCAAGACAGGCTCGATGCCGCAAACAAACGCATCGGTTTTTTAGAGTCTGAGCTGGCTCGAAAGGACAAAGAAAAACAAGAGCAAAGCAGTTGGCTCAAATCACTTTTCGGAATTTAAGTCTTAGTATTAGTTGCAATTGACCAGGGGGTAAATCAATTGGATTACGTAAACGATCAAGAACGACTGAAAGAGATGGAAGAGGTCTACGGAGAGAATGCTCCAGCCGTGCTGGCGTTTACTAAATTGGAAGATATTCTCCATCAGATGGTCACACTGAAAGAACACGGAATGACTGCTGACCCTCGAGTTGTCGGCGAGCAAGTATGGATGGGTTACGAATTCCTGTCCCACTACCTCGCTAAAATCGATGCGGAATATGCCGACGAGTACAAAGTCAACGATTCATTTCTTTCTTCGCTGGAAATCGGCAAGGCCAAGGAAGTTGTCGCAACACGTCGCAAATAACTTTCCAAAGCTTTTCTGAATGCTTGAGTCGTTCAGTCGGAATGTCTATTGATCCATCACGGCTGCCAGCCCATCGCTGAAGCTGTTTCCCCATGGCGAATTGGCTTTGAACACTTCTTTGCCCTGCATGTCCAGATAGACTGTGCCTTCGTCTGCAAACGCTCGTGCCAGCCCTTCGCAATAAGCGGATATGTGATTGTACTTGGGCAATAGAATCCAATTCCCTCTGGTGTCGATGATGCCATGCTTCACGTGGTAGTTGCCCATAATATCGCTTTCTGTGGTGCTGACTATGGCGCGCCCGTTGCGGAAATTGCCGGCAATATTGTTGCCGCTGATTTGAAATTTCTGCGGCGTGACGAAATTGCCGGTTTTGTCTATGTAACCGTATGTGGTGTCTTGCCCCATGAGCGAGCCTTTGCCCCAGCTTACTGCGGCTGCTGCCAGACCTTCGCTGAAAATGCGCGCGTCGACAAATTCTTGGTTGCCCACTCGCTCACCTTTTGAGTCCAGATAATACATCCGGCGATTAGCGTCGTACTTTCCGTTGGCAGCAAGAAATATTTTGTCCGAGAAATCGATGCAGGTTGCGTCTGTGTTTATTATTGGTTTTCCTGTCTTGTCTATGAATGTAGTGTAGCCGGGGCGGGTGCTCATATCTTCAGGCCTTGTCACTCTTGCTGCACCGTCTTCGAATAATCCAGCTGCCATGAATTTGGGCTCGATGACAAATTTGCCGTTATGATCGATATATCCTTCTTTTCCATCTTTTCGTGCTACAGCCAGTCCGTCGCTAAAATTGAGTTTTTCCACAAGCGAGGAGGTGAAGTCCCAATCGGGATTGTCGCTGTGAGCTTTGCTGGACTGCTCGTATGCATCGAACTGAAGTGGTATCACTAACTTTCCTGTCTTATCTACGTAGCCGATTTTATTGCCCAGCCGAACGCATCCTAGACCTTCCGAGAAGGTTGCGGCATTGTCGTATTTCGCTTCAATAACGAATTTGCCTGTCTTGTCTATGTAGCCCCATTTATTTCCTATCCTGACGGCGCAAAGACCCTCGCTGAAATTCTTGAACGGCTTATGTGAATAAACCAAGCAGCCGCCATACTGATCGCGAAGGACATCATCGAATTGAGGCTGGATAACCATCCTGCCTGTTTTGTCGATGAATCCCCACTTCTTATGCGGCATTGCTTCGAACATCGATTGGCAGCCGTTCAGTGCTATCGCGGCCGTTATAAATAGCGCGAGTTGAAAAACAATTTTGTATTTATTGGTTTTATGGCGAAACACAGTTTTCGAAATTCCTTTCGCTTTATCTATCTGCCCGCTTCTGAACAATTGTATTGTCTGGCATGCTGACTGAAAACAGCGAAAGTCAAATCCTTAATGAAGCGAGCAAATTCGGCGTATCTTGCAAAGTGTCTCGCCGGCGGCGCTCCTTGCTATAGGTCGAAACACCCGCATGCCGGTTCAGGGTAAACCCTATTACCGCCGCAAACGGCATCCCCAATGATGGGGATGGTTGGTCTTTCTCAGTGCGCGAAGGAGTTGGATTATGAATCCATTGCGTTCACTGTTTCTCTCGATTTCGAGAATTCCGCCTGCGATGATGTTATTGCTCATTGTGGGCCTGGCGTCCTTAGTTACTTTCCAGGTAAGCAATTATGTCAACGGCACAAAGAGTAAATACGATGACGAGCTCAATCGTATGAAACAGGCGCAGGCAGCTAAAGGAAAAGTTGTCTATGCGATTCGAGATATCCCTGAGGGGACGTCAATTCCGATGGATTATCTCGAAGAAAGAGAATTGGAAGTTGGAAAAATTCCTGTGGATAGTGTTTCGAATGCCAGTCTCGTTGCCGGGCGCGTCAGCAAATTCGGCATTGCCGCCGGTCAATTGTTGTCGCAGCACGACCTGGCACCACAAGGTATGACGCTCGGTTTTGAAGCGCGCCTGAAGCAAGGTATGCGGGCGATTACTTTCGGCGTCGACAATAATTCAGGTGTGGCTGGATTTTTGAATCCGGAAAGTCACGTCGATGTGCTTGCCATGGTCGGTGCAGGTGCCGACACGAAAGCATCTCCTATTCTTTCCGATATCGAAGTGATTGCGGTTGGTCAGACCTATCAGCGTCAACCTGGTCAACAAGCAGCTACTCCGGCAAGTTCGGTGACCGTCGCCGTCACACCGGAAGACGCGCAGAAGCTTGTCAAAGCGGTGGCCGCAAGCAAGCTGTATCTTTCCCTGCGCAACGAGAAAGACCATCAGCCGATTGCAACTGTTGATGTGACCTCGCTTTTCGCGAAGACCGTAAAGGCGGATCCAGCAGTGGCAATTTTGCCCGAGCCGACTCGCTTCAACGTGCCCGAACCACCTTCCTTAAATGGTCTGGGCGGAACCGAGCAGTCATCGGCTGCGCTGCCGCCGCAACAACCACCGCATGAAATCGAGGTCTGGGCTGCCAGTCGCAAGGATGTAGTCTGCGTGCCTGCTAAATAGTTTGACAAAGGCCGGTAGAGGAAGAGCGCCCTGTGTCGCTTTTTCTACACTACAGCAGGGGCTGGCGCTTGCCGGCTCCTGTTTTCTTTCTTCTAGAGTTTTTTGAAATTGCCGAAACGCGCTACCAGTGCCGCCGCTGCTTCTTTCACTTCTTTGCCTTTGACCAGAGCCGGTATTTCATTGTCTTTATCCAACTCTTTCAGCGCTTCTTCAGCCTTGTTGCGCACCTGCTGAACCGGATGACCTTTGGCGACGACATACAACGGAGGAATGCTTATTTCACGCTTTTCCTTGGCCAATTGCTCGATGGAAATCATGACTGCCGTAGGGTCGTTACTCTTGAGCCCGCCGATAGTCATTTTGAATGTCACGGCGTCCAATTTAGCCATTAAGCCTTTGGTCGCGTTTTTTACGGCATCCTCGACCATTTGCAGCTGACTTAAGAAATCCGACACTATGCCCCCTTGTTTAGCCCCCGGTCCTCTAAATTAATATGTATTCTATGCGGTTTGTGGACTAAGTGCGACGTTCTAACCTCAAAACCCCGGTGGCACAAGGGGTCTTGGTTACTGTCTGGCATGGGCGCAAATTGCCCGGCTAACCTGTCCCAATTTCGTGTCTTTATGGACATTGGAATAAAAGGTAAAAATTGCCGCCAGACTTGCTGAAAAGGTTAATTCAGACATTCAAATGGGGTAATAAATAGGAATAATCTTCGCATCTTTTGTTTTCATCCCGTTGAGTGAATTGTCGATGAGTGAAATTCTTTGTGCAAAACGCGTCAAAAAACGCGCTAATGCATTCATTAGAACAGCAGCGCTTTTGTTTGTTTTTTCTAGTTCCACGCCATTTGTGTGCGCGGCAGGTCCCGTCAATGAAACAGCGCTGCGCAGTGCCTGGTCGCTATACACCGCTCAAAAATACAGAGAATCGGCGGATGCTTTTGAAGCGCTGATTGCATCCTCAACTCCGAATGCTCGTTTGTACTATTATGCCGCTCTGGCATTGAGAGCGTGCAACCGAAACGCTCGCGCCAAGCAACTTTGCCAGTATATAGCTAATAATTTCCCCTCGACTCAAGAAGCTGGTTTTGCAGCCAGACTCTTTCCTGGGACCGTTTCTTCCGCAACTGCTTCATCCTCTGGGGCCGCTGCCGATCCTGTGCCTGCGTCTTTGAAGGGCAAGTCTACAGAGGAGATGTTGAAGACTGAAGAAGGCAGAAAGTACGTTGCCGAGCAGCTCGCGAAGAAGGAGAGCTCAAGCGCCAAAGCGGGCAATGTTTCGCCGATGCTGGCAAGATGGCGAGAATCTGGAAGACCTGGAGCGAGAGTCTTTTCGCCGGAAGAGATTGCCAGGGAGGGAGCCAACGGTATCGACCAGATGTATTATCCGAATTGCTGGTTCGAGAGTACGATGTCGACCCTTGCCTCACTGCCGAGAGGGCAGCGGCTGATGTCCGAAATGGTCAGCTATGGTCCAAAGGAAGGTACTTATGTTGTGCGTTTTCCAGGCGATGGAAAAATCTACAACATCGATGAAAAGTTGCTGGAGGATAAGGGCATTCACAACAAAGCGCTCTGGGCGACACTGATCGAATGCGGGCAGGTATTGAAGTTTCCAGAAGATAACGGCAATTTGCTTTCAGAAGGACTGGCTTGTCTGACTGGACAGAAGGCTCAAGTTCTTGATCCTGATGAAGTATCTGACCAAGAATTGTCATCATTCATTGATGGTGCTGTTAAGTCTCAAAATCCGATCATTTGCGGCTCTAACCATTATTCTTATATGCCCAGAGACATGGCGCTTCTCGTTGAGCCCAGTCACGCGTATACGATTATCGGATTCGAGCCTGCGAGCGGTCTCATCAAGCTGAGAAATCCGCATGGTGCGAATTCACGCCGTTTTGCTCTGAAGAGCGACCCGCGTCACGAGAAATTTGAAATGCTCGATGACGGTGTTTTTAGAATTCACATGTCATTGTTCAAACACTTCTTTTCGCAAGTAGCGCGTGCAAACATTTAGAGAGATAGAAGGATGATGCGAAAAACGGTTGCCGCAGTAAGACAATTGAGTGCTGCGCAAATGGTGGCAATTATTTTGCTAGCAGCGCAAACTAATGCCGTCGCCGCAGGACCTGCTGATGAAGCGGCGATCCGTAATGCGTATTCTATGTACGCACAACAGAGGTACGTACCTTCTGCTGATGCGTTCGAGGCCTTGATTCGAACATCCGCCCCAAGTGCCAGGCTTTACTATTATGCCGCTGCTGCAAATAAAGCGGCTGGCCGAATTCCGAGGGCAAAACAGCTGTGCCAGTACATAACTGCAAATTTTGCAAGCAGTCCCGAGGCACCGCACGCTCAGAAGTTGTTCGCAGAAGAGGCTGCTTCGGCGGCCCCGGCTTCCGGTGGCTCGCAATCAGGATTGCCTGCTCATTTGAAGGGCAAAAGCATCGATGAATTGATGAGCACGGAGGAGGGAAGGCAGGCTCTAAAGAATGCAATGAGCGCAACCGGTGCAGCTAATGGCTCCACCGCTGCGACTGGCGGGACTGCTGCGTCAGGAGTTGGCAAGACTGCGGTAAAGATCGCGACTGCTTCCAGACCCAAAGACCTTGTGTTCACAGCCGCTCAGATAGCAGCAGATGGCCCGGATGGTATCACTCCCTATGTAAGATATCCGGATGCCGGACTGGAATGCTCGATGGCTGCTCTGGCTTTATTGCCTCGGGGTCAAGAACTTTTGGCCGGTACAATCCGCAAACCCGGGACCGATGAGACTTATATAGTCCGCTTTCCAAATAGCGCCAGAGATTACACTATAACCGCGGCCAGCATGGAAAAGTATCGTATGAAAGACAAAGCTCTATGGGCGTCTTTGATCCATTCGGCTGTAAGAGAGAGTACGGCGATGAGCCTTGATGCTGGACTCTCATTGCTTACTGGCACTCCTGCAGAGAAAATATTGGCGAACAACACTACAGAGCAAGCTGTTTCTCAGTTTATCTCAGAAGGCACAAAGAGAAAGTATCCGGTCGTCTGTCTTTCGGTCGATTCGCCACCAGAGCCTGAATTGGTGGAGGAATTCGCTGGATACACGATCATTGATTTTGATTCTGCTACCGGCATGATCACTTTACGCAATCCCCACGGCTCTAATTCGAGACGTTTTCGCCTTGAAGATGATCCGCAACACAAAAGATTCGAGCAACTCAATAACGGCTATTTCAAGATGCATTTGAGTTTGTTCGTGAAAAACTTCAAGGAAATAGCGCGCGCGCCAATCTGAAGAAGAAGAGGCGCTTTGGGTGTTGACAAGTGTGTGCGCTTCCATTCTGCTACTTGCCAACATCGCCAAAAGGCTCATTTCAGCAATGTTCTTCTGTTATGTGTTCTAATTTGGGACGGAGCGCGACTTTGGACCGCTCTTGCTGGTTGAAACCGGAATTCAAACGTACAAGGCATCTCAGAATTTCGCATGCATCTAGAAGATCGTAACTACAAGTGGTGTCATCGTTGCAGCGGCTGCATCGATGAAGCTGCGATTTATTGCCGCTTTTGCAGAAACGATCTTTTGTTGGGAGAGCAGCGCAAAGATCCGTTCTTCGGACCGGAATCGAAATTCGATGCGGCGCGCCGTTGGGTGCCGAAATTGAACAACCTTATTGAAATGCTTCCGGAATCAAGGTTCAAGAAGCACCTTTTAGATGGACTGCATATGCGCGGACGCTTGCCGACGATGGCTATGTACGAGAGAGACGAAGAGTCCGAGCGTCAATTCAATGAGTCAAATGTTGGATTGGAGCGTCCTCCTCTGGAGCAAGAGAAGACCATCATCAGTGAGATTTTTCTGCATCTCAAAGATGCCGGCGTCCATATTGATTCAATGCTTGATACACCCAAGCTGCGTGTTCTGAAATTAACCAGAGACTCTCTCGATGACGCCTATGCCAGAAGGTTGAAGCGCCAAGTGGACGGTCGCCAGTGCAAGTTCTGCCGCGAGAGAAGTGCCTCGGACGCGACGATTTGTGAGTTTTGCAAATCAAATTTTGTCGATCCACCGAAGCGCGAAGCGCGACGATTTAGAAAAAATGCGATTGGATTTTTCCCGCTCGACAAAGTTTTGTTGAGAGATGTTCTGCTGCACATTGCTATTAATCGTGCGTTGGCAGGCGGCTCCTGGCGCAGCGAGCTGGCCGATGTACTTTCGAAGCATGATATCTGCAACGCTGATGTAGAGCGTGGTATTAAGGAGCGGCAATTTCTCATGGACGAGAATATGACCGTCGAATTGCCCCTGTCAGAATGGCAGAGAAGCCTGATGTACGAAGGTCTGGATGATGGAATGGATGGCTATCACGCTATACACAATATTATTGAGCTTGGTCAAACTTGCTTGCAAGAAGAATTTCACCAGGAAGCCGAGCTGGTTTTGAATTTTGCGATGTCTGTTGCAGATACGCACCCATTGGGTAATGTTGCCGGACTGGATGCCATGAGAGAGCCGCTTAAAACATCCGGTTGGATGGCGCTTTCACAGTTGTATGAGACAACCGGGCGTTATGCCGAAGCCGAGGAGGCGCACTCGAAAATGTTCCAGGTCGGACCGTCTATGGCGATTCCAGGTCTTGATGAAATCATGAAAGCGACAATGGAATTGCTGAGTCCACAACGTTCCATCCGCCAGGCTGACTTGTGCTTCAAGCAAAATAAATTCGATCAGGCGATTGAACTATATAAGAACGCTTTGACCGCATTGGACAGACAGGAGAACAAACCGTTTATCGGTTTTTCAAAAATGTCCGGACTACTGCATGGTGAGCCGCCCTCCTCGATGACGACTCCCGCTCCGGAAGATTACGATGTGGCCCCAAAAGGGCCGGACCAAACAAAAATCAGCGATGTCAGCGATCTTGTTTTGGTATCAACCGCGCATCGAGTGGGTGTGATGAAAAAACTTGCTGAAGTCTATCTAGCTAAGAAAGATTTTTCGACGGCCAAATATGTACTCGATGATGCAATGGATTTGGCA
>CAZBOX010000102.1:0-18846 GCA_964493595.1 uncultured Candidatus Obscuribacterales bacterium
CGGTCTTCCCAAAGCTTTTTGTCGATACTTAGTGATTCGCTCGATTTGAATTCCTTTTGCGGAGTCTCCAGCGAAAAATCTGCAGAACTGTCCTCTTCTTCCACTTTTACATCTTTGTTCGCCTGCACCAGCATGTA
The DNA here is from genome assembly GCA_964493595.1 of uncultured Candidatus Obscuribacterales bacterium. Taxonomy (GTDB): domain Bacteria; phylum Cyanobacteriota; class Vampirovibrionia; order Obscuribacterales; family Obscuribacteraceae; genus QKMZ01. The sequence goes on from CAZBOX010000102.1 coordinate 138, forward strand.
CTTCTTTTGCGCTGATTTGAACTCCGTATCAGTCCGCGACCAGAGCGCCACTCTGAGTGCGTCCTCATTGTCCTCGATTGGCGTGGCTTTAAATGGAGAAGACCCGGAGAACATGCTGCTCAAGTCAAACCCGCCGCCACGAACCGGGTGACTGCTGTCGCGTTCTGGAGAGCCGACGCGCAAATCGATGTCGATCACGCGTGTTTTTCTTGGTTCGTCGAAGCCTATGAGTCCGCCGAATTTTCCTTTGATGTCAACTGTTTCTGTGTCATATATGCGATACGCCAGAAAGTAAAGAGGCGCGTTGCCTGCATTCTTGAGTCGGCTGAACGAGCGGTCAAGCTCTTTGCGCATCGCACTCATGACGACGTGATTATCGGCTCTTCTGCCTGCCGCGTGATTAGAACCTTTTCCCTTCGACGCTTTCTCGCCGGGCGACGTTTCCTCTGTCGATGTTGCCTGTGTCTGCTTTGCCGCCTTCTTTTCTGAATGGTTTTTGGCTGCTTTTTGGGGGGACCCGTAAGCTGCCAAGCTCAGTGAGAGCGCAAAGGTTGCCAGAGTGAGCGACAGACAGTTGTGTGCGCGGAGATTTCCGTTCATTGAGGCCTCGGATAGGATCTATAAATGGTTACTACCACTAAAGACAAAGCGAAAAACCTACTGGAATCTCTTTTCTCATGGTAGAAAGGGTGCGGAATGGCTGATTTCTTAGCAGGCAAGATTAAATGGCGCGGACTGCGATTGTTATTGGTGCGGGTTTGGGCGGTCTCTCCGCCGCCATTGCGCTTCAGCGTGTCGGCTATAACGTTGAAGTTTACGAAAAGTCGCAGGAGTTGAAAGAGGTCGGCGCTGGCATCGTGCTCTATCCGAATGCCATAAATGCGCTCAGGAAGCTGGGTGTTTATGAGGCGATTGCCGCGGCTGGCAGTTTTGGAAGGCACGGCAAATACATGACTGCCGACGGAAAGATCCTTGTGGAGATGGATTTGAGAGATGTCGGACTGGACAAGGAGGCAATAGCAGTTCACCGGGCCGATTTGCAACATGCGCTCCTGGAAAAAATAGGCGCAGACAAAATCCATCTAGGTATGCCTCTCACGAGTTTTGATGATAATGGAAAAGTGACGGCGCACTTTCCTGGTGGATCCTTTGCCTCCGGCGACCTGCTTGTCGGAGCTGATGGATTGCATTCCGTCGTGCGCAGGCAGTATCTCAAAGATGGTGATCCGAAATACGCAAAATGCTTCGCTTGGAGAGGCGTTGTCGCCGGTGATTTCGACGGATTGCCGTCTGACAGCGGCCTACTGGTTTTTGGTGCGGGTTTGCAGTTTGGTGCCATGCGTATAGGCAAAGACCGCGTCTACTGGTTCGGGGCGGTCGCGGACAAACGCGGTGCTCAGGGGCGCACCACAAAGAGGGATGTTCTGGATAGATTTGGCAGTTGGGCATCGCCGATACCGCAATTGATCAATGCCACAGACAAGGATGCTCTTCTCACTCACGATCTCTATGATCGTGACCCAACTTTCAATTGGGGCAAAGACTCTATGACTCTGCTTGGTGATGCCGCTCATCCGATGGTGCCCTTTATGGGTCAAGGCGGATGCCAGGCGCTAGAGGATAGTATCGCCCTTGGTGCATCTCTGAAAGAGGCGCCTTCGATCAATGTCGGGTTGCGCAAGTACGAAAATCTTCGCAAGGCTCGCACGGCGAGTTTCGTTACTCAGTCACGAAAAGCGATGAAAGCTTCAATGAGCAGCAATCCTCTGCTTGTAGCTGCTCGCGACTTTGTCTTCAGCAAGTTGCCGCCGCAAATGCTTATGAAGAACTTCCATACCCTTAACAGTTACGAATTGCCGGATCTGGGCTAGTTACCTTTCAATCTCTCATTGCTTGCTCAGAGGTGCTAAACTTAGCAGTTTTCGGAAATGTCTCGCAGTTGTAAGGTATTCAGCGGTTTAGGGAGCGTGAATCATGTTGCTTTCATCTAGAAGGTGGAGCAAGAGAAATTTTTCTCTGGCATCGGTTTTGGTACTGTCTGCACTGCAAGTCATTCCGGCTCTCGCGGAAGGCGAGATTGCCAGTGCTACTCCCGATATGCCGTCGGAGAAACCGCCAGTTTCCCTCGATGCGGTGTATAAGCCGGCGATTGCCAGCGCAAAGAAAGCACTGGCTGAAAAGCTCGCAAAGCTTACGAAATCAGACAGGAATTCGGCTTCGGATGCTGCTTCGAAGTTAGCTGCCTGTGAGTTTGCCGAAGAGGATTTTAAGGCTGCTGCAACGCATTTGAACCAGGCGATCAAGTTGTTGTCCGAAACTGCGCCTGATCAAAAAAGCAGATTGGTTGGACTGCATAAGCATCTCGGCGATTGCGAAATTATTGAAGGACGTGTTGGGCCAGCCATTCTCCACTATGAAACTGCAGCCAGTTTGCTAAGCAAATTGGAGCCGGATTCACCTCTCAAAAAGAAAGTCTTGCGCAGCCTTGGTGACGCCTACTTGCGTGAAAAGAGTTATTCCAAAGCAATCGATACTTTCAAGGCGCTTTACGATTATCAAAAGGCGACCAATGACCCTTCTCTCGGCTGGACTGCAGTAAGTCTTCGTGATGCATATGAGCAACTGGGACGGAAGGCAGAAGCAGACAAATATTTTGAGATTTCATCCGACATTTTCCGCCCCATGATTAAGAATGCGGGCGTGCAGAAGTCTGACGGAAATGTGTCGCAAGTTTCGCTCGATTTATGGGATGCATTGGAGGTGGAACCTGAGTCGGCACCCGCGATCTCCTGGGAGCCGCCCAATGGACAAAAGCCCTGGGCGATTCTGGTCTGCATCCACGGAATGGGACTTCATAAATCTGCCTATGAAGCCTTTGGAAAAGCCATGTCCACTCGCGGCGTGTCGGTATTTGCTTTAGATGTTCGGGGCTTCGGCTCGTGGTGCAAGCTCGATCGACCTAAGGTCAATTTCGAATTGAGCGAATCGGATATTTCGCATGTCGCTGCGATGCTGAAGAAGAATAACCCCGACATACCAATTTTTTTGCTCGGTGAATCAATGGGGGGTGCAATCGCGCTCCAGTCTGCGCTTAGCTGCAAGGATGCGATCGGCGTCATCTCTTCGGTTCCCGCGGCTGACAGGTATAACGGAACCAAAACAAAAATGAAAGTGGCGTGGCATGTTCTTGCCAGAGCCAAGAACGATTACGATATCACCAAGGACGTGATAGAGCGTGTCAGCAATGACGAAAGACTCGTAGACGAATGGAAGCAGGATCGAGAGGCTCGTTTTAAACTTGGAACAGATGAGCTTATCAAATTCGATGCTTTTATGAAGAGCACGAAAGAGAAAGTACAGCGTCTGGACAAACCGGTTTTGATCGTTCAAGGCGGCGCGGACCCGCTCGTAAAGCCATCCAGCACGATTGAGCTTTACGATGCCATCAAAGGCAAGGACAAGACTCTGATAATCATGGGCTTCAAAGAACACCTGATCTTCGAGAATGAGCAGTTCTTTCCAATGATGCTGGAAGGGGTCACGAACTGGTTGCGTGCGCATTCAGGATTAGATGGGGCGCCGCCCTGGAAGCAAAAGGAATGGCCGCCTAGAGTCGGCTCCGTCAATTAGAGCCATCTACTGCAGAATCAGTCTTACCGATCAGCTCTTTCTTTTTTCCGCCAGCATGCGAGAAATAGGCGGTGCACCATCGCCGAGATGAAATTCATTGGCTCTCTTTTCGGCATTGTTGTCGTCAACTGTTCCGCGCTGCATGTGGCGCAAATATTCGCCCCAATTTTCGACGAAGAAAGTTTCTACATATCTTCCTGCTTTTGCAAGATCTCCGAAGAGATACCATTGATACGCACCATTTCTGCGTCGCAGTATTTCCAGTGCGGCCATCGTTTGTCGAAACTCGCTCATACGTTCCGGGTCGATCAAATATTCCACGGTTACAAGGACTGGTCCATGGTCCGGATGCGGTTCTTTGATGATATTCGGCTCCGGTGCGCGCTCTGTTCTGAGGTCGCTGTTTTCCGATGAGACTACTTTGAAGGGCGCCGAACAGAACGTACCTACAGCCAGCAGTGCGGCCGCTGTGAGCAGAGCAATCGGCATGCTTGTATAAGATGCGAAGGTTCCCCAGAATAGACTGCCTCCAGCCAGGCAACCCTGAAAAGTGAAAAGAAAGACAGCGATTGCGCGTGCTCTTACCCACGCCGGAACAGATGTGAGAACACCGGCATTCAATGCCGCGTTTACCATAATCCAGACTAGCCCGGCAAGGAACATTGCTACGCATGCCAGGACAAAGTCATGTATGAATGCTAACGCACCCATTGCGCCTGCAAATATAAGGGCACTTACCATGAACAGCAAGTCCATGGACAAATGTCTTCTTGCAAATGGAATAAGGGTTGCACCGAGGAGATTTCCGATGCCGAAGAGACTGAGGACGATTCCGTATTGCGCGGCATTCAGACCATACTGTTGTTTTGCCATGAGAGGCAGAAACGACCAGATTGCACTTGCGCTTGCGACAAAGACAATTGTTTTGATCATCACCGCTCTCAGCGCTTCCGAATGACGTACATATCTCATGCCTGCCTTCATTGCGCCTACGACACGTTCGGCTGGTTGATAACTTTCTTTGGGCGCTGGCTTCCACCAGATGAGGGCGGACAACATGGCAATCATGGTAGCCGCGTTGATGAGAATTGCTGTGCCTGGTCCTGATCCGCTTACTACTGCACCGCCAAGCGCCGCACCTATTCCCCTGCAGAAATTGAAGCTGGCGGCATTAAGCGCGATTGCGTTCTCCAGTTCCGCCCTTGGTACCAGTTCTGGTGCCAGAGCATTCCAGGCTGGTGAATACATCGCCCAGCCCAGTCCAACTAAAAATAAAAGGAGCAGGAGCAGCCACGAGGTCATGGCGCCGTTTAAAGTGAGCAGACCTAGAATGATAACGCCGATAAACACCCAGACTTGAGCGCACAGCAATACTGTGCGCCGGTTGAAAATGTCAGCGATAGCGCCGGCCGGCAGGGAGAGCAGAACAAAAGGCAAATAGATAGCAGTTTGCAGTAATGCCACCATCATAGGTTCGGGAGCAAGCGTAGTCATTAACCAGGCGACGGCGATATCTTGCATCCAGCCGCCTAACAAGATCGCGACATTGCCGATCATGAGAATACGAAAGGCCGGATGCTTAAGAGGCGCCCATACGGACTTCGCTTGAGCCTTTTCGCTTCTGGAAATAGATGCTGCGTCGCTCATTGCAGAGATTTTGCCGATTTCCAGAGACCTGTATTAACGTTATATCTGTCGGCAAGATCGGCGACTGATTCTGCATAGTAATTTATGAGGAATTTTTCGACCTCAGTCCCCGACATGTCCTTGTCGCTGGGCAAGTACGAATTTACTTTCTTTGCTATCGACGGGGGGGAGAAGTCCGGCTTGATGTCTAGAAACTCGAATAGTTCGCTTATCGCCTTCTGATTATTGAAAAATTCCTCCGATACTAATATCTTGATTTGAGCACGGTCGAAGTGTTTCAAATAATTGTCGAGATAGGTCGAGTATTTTCCACGTCTCAAATAGTAGTAAGGTGGACAGCCAATTATCTTTTCGGCATCGTAGGGACGCTGAGCCAGAGATTCGTCCATGAGCGCTTCTTCGATACTGGCATTTTCGAGTTTGTTGCCGAAGCTGTACCAGTAGTTTGAGATGGCTCTATCCACTGGGTCTCGCAGAATGAATATTATGCGAGCGTCGGGAAATGAGCGCGCTATTCTTTCTACTACCTCAGAATGCTCCATATAGCAAACTGACTTCTCTCCGTGGATTTTTACATCGTCTCGGAAATAGTACTTTTGGTGATACTCGTCTATTCGAGATGGTGCGTCTTCATTCAAGAAGAATTTCGGCTCCGGCCACCACGGCTGATTAAGTTCGATCTCCGGGTGTTCGGTGAGAATTGTATGAAGATAGGTGGTGCCTGACCTTTGAGCGCCGGCGATGAAAAAATGTCTACTCACCTTTTATGATGCTTCCGACTTCGTAACTGGAATTGATTGACATTGTTTCCATCATCTTTTCAGAATATTGACCGAGCAGACCGACTAGCAGGGCGAGCAGAGCGTTGCAAAATGCCATGACCGCAATCACGGGCGTAAACTCAGGGAAGGAAGAGCTGAGCAAGGCGTGTTTGGCGACGAATGCCACACCAAGCACAAGGCTGAACCAGGCCGTGCCGTATCCGATACTCGAAATAAGTTTCGGTAGTTCTGAATAGTTGAAAATTATCGTGCAGACAAGTTTTGCAATTCGCACCGGAGTGTATGTAGATTCGCTGCCGATACGCTTGTGATGTTCTACAAGCACATTTGCCCTCCTGTCCGGATCAGAGCAAATCAAAGCCAGTCCATTGATGTATGGGAATGCTGTCTTATGGTGGCACATTTTTGTCACCAATTCTTTGCTCATTATTCTGACATTGGAGATATTGAGATTTTTTGGTTTGCCGAAAATGATTTCGTTGAGGCGGCTGATTACTTTACTGCCTAGATTTCTGTAAAACGCGTGCTGCTTCTTCGCGAACTTGGCAAAAATCAGATCGAGATTATTTTCAACGGCCGGTTCTATCAGTTTGAAAAGCTCTTCCGGAGGATTCTGAAGATCGGCGTCGATAGTGAGCATGTAATCGCCGGAGCTGTTAGCGAGTCCGCAAAGCACTGCAGGATGCTGACCAAAATTGCGCGTCAGTTTTATTGCAACAATGTTCGGATTTTTTGCGGCCGCTTTTTCGATCACATGCCACGTGTCGTCGGTGCTACCGTCGTTGACGATGACTATCTCGTAGCGGCATTGTCTTGCCTCGAAAGTCTTCTTGATGCGGTCAAAAAGCTCGTCGATTTTGTCCCGTCCGTTGAAGACAGGAACTACCACGCTGTACTTGAAGTTGCGTACATCGGCTTTGCCGCCGTCGGCAAGCAAGTGATCGGCGTTTATTGCGTTCGAATTGAGCGGCGGATGAAGCAAGTTCGTTACCATTAGTGGGCGCTAATCTGGTTTGGCTTAGAGAAGAGCGATGAACCGGCACGACAATCCTCAATCTTACACCCCGATGCGGGAATGGGCATGAAGCGACTGTCGTTTTTAGCCTCTGAAAGCATGCAGTTAAATCGCGTCTCACTTTTGCTTTGATGGCGGGTCTTCCGCTCCGGCTGCCTTCTTTTCGCGAAGCAAAAGACCGACCATTGCCCGGGCCACATAGGGGCGAGCCGAAGAAGCTCTACCGAATTCGTCATAGTAAGCCGCCGGTGCGAGATATTCGTACCAGCTGGGCGCCAGCATTTTTGTGTCGTACTTCCAAATGTCGAAGGGGCTGTGGTCTTTCGGTGGGCTCAGTTGATCCTCGAGATGCTCGAGGGCGGATGGCCGGCAATTGAGTCGATAACGCAGAAGTGCCAGTTCTTTGCTCTGTGGCTCCGCCAGGTATATCGCTACGTTCTGATTAGCTGCAAAAAGTGAAATTAGTGCGGCGGCGAAAAGTGCTCCGGTCACAACGCTTTTGTTCACCTTGAATCTTTGAGAAAAGCCCTGGACGGCACAGAAGAAGTAGAGCATCAAGAGGGTCGAAAGAGCATACAGAGTGCGATAGCTCGACCATGATTCGGCGACTAGAAGATTGGGGGTGTAGCAGAGTATGGGCAGCGCCAGGAGCAGGAGAATTCTTTCTTTGAGCCATTCTTTCGGCTCCAGATCTTTGATGAAAAGGCTAAGTCCGATGAAGATGAGCGCAGCAACTCCGGCCGCTATAAATCCACTAGCGGCAAGGTTGCTAAAGTTCAGGCTGTTTGTGAGCGGCTCTGAGATGAACCACTGGACTTTCTCGATAAAGTCAAAGGAAACGCGATCGCGGTCTGCGAGCAGATAGGCTGCGTAAGCTTTTTTGCCCCAGGCGCAAATGGCGTATTCGATAGAGCAGGCAAGGCCGAAAGCCGAAAATGCAATCGCTGCAAGACGGCGCGAAATCTCCCATCGCCTGGGGGAAAGCGCGTCTTGAGCCAGGCCTATCCAGAAGAACATTGCCGTCGATTGGTGCATGGCCATAGCTGCGCTGAGCGCAACTACTGTCGCCAGATACAATCCTGCGAAGGCTCCGGATTTAAGCGGCTTTTGAGAAGCGTATTTAGCTAGAAAAAATGATACGTATGCAAGTGGAATACGGAAGGCGCCAAGAAAACCGACGAGGCTCCAGCCAGCGAGAACTTGAAAGGGCAGCTGCGAAAAAACAAGTAGAGAGAGTACGAATGATTGGGCGCGATTCCATCCGACATGCATCGCCTGTCTGAAGAAAAGCGTCGCTAAGAGCGCCGTGCCCAGGGTCGCAAAGACCCGCAAATAGACTAAATCATCGATAGTGTGCAGCAGCGAAAAGGCAGCAGCTATAAAAGGTAAATTCAGAGGACGTCCTTGCGACATCATGCTGCCCACGATTTCAGGGCACCAGGCACCTTTGGTGAGCGTGAGGAAAAGCAGGTAATAGTCGTCCAGAAGACCGTAGCTTCTGAAAAAGGAAGGAGAAAAGGCGACCAGGAAAATCGCGGCAAAGAGTGCGAAGGTCAGCAGCGGATGAGGCTTTTGAATCTTCGTTGCAGGATTTGCCTCAATTTTCGGGCTGTCGCACTGCATAGCACTTTTGCCGTAAGTAGCGGCAACTGGGTTTTCTGGGAGATGAGCACAAGATAAGAATCTCGACAATGATACCGCCCTGCGGTTTTGCTCATGGAACGGTGAAAATAAGTTCAGCGGATAGGCTTAATCTCAGATTCGGCATGTACTGACTTCCTCTCTTCAAGTGCTATGATCCCGTATCCGTGAGAGATACCGCGCGTAAAACCCGGTGGATGAGCTGTGTTTAAGGGACGCTGCGTTTATCGGTTGAGGTCGGCGCCAGAACGATGGTTTCCGGAAAAGTTCTCGATTCGCATAGTTCAGCCTTGCTGGATGGACAGGAGCATCAGGCGATAGATTCGCTTGCTTCTCATTGCGCAGAGCATCCAGCGGCCAAACTTCCTGCTCGGCGCTTGCATTTCGACACCATGCGCGCGCTCATGTTTGTCTCTGTTTATGCCGGTCATGTGACCACTTCGCATGTTTCCAGCTACTGGGGCAGCGGGCTGGTGAATGCGGCCAGCAGCTTTGGATTTTATGCCTATCTAGTATTGAGTGGCTTTTTGATCACTCGCATTCTGGTTGGCAATGATACGGGAAAAACCTGGAGCGACCTTAGAGAGTTTTGGTTGCGGCGCACCTTGCGAATTTTTCCTGTCTATTATTTGACCCTCGGCATTCTTCTTGTCTGCGGATGGCTCCCTGAGCCGCTGCCGTTTTTCACTTACGTGTCGAACGTCTATCTCTTCTTAATCAATCAGATGGAAGGACCTGTCTGCCATTTGTGGAGCCTTGCAGTGGAAGAGCAGTTCTATTTGCTCTTTCCTCTAGTGTTTCTCTTTACACCTAAAAAGCATCGTCTCAACATGGTTGTAGCGCTGCTTGCTGTTTCTTTTGCTGTTCATACTGCATGTGCCACAATGTTTCCGGGACATAAGTGGAAGCTTCTGCTTCCTTCTTCTGGTCAATGTCTGCTCTTCGGTGCTATCGCCGGATACTTCGACATGACGCTCAAGCCCAAGGATGAAACAAAGCTGTTTATATTTGCGCTGTTGCTCAATATTGCTCTTATTGCAGTTCAGTCGACCGATAAGACTTTGCCTCATACGCTCATTTTTATCGATTCGGCTGCTCTGGCTTTGTTCTTCTACGCGCTATGGCGAACGCGCAATGAGTTTGTATGCAATTCATTGTCTAATAAGCTTCTAGTGCATCTAGGACAGACCAGCTACGCCATGTATTTGTTTCATTTACCTATTTTGTATTTGCTGATCGATTTTCCCCTGCCTGCGAAGATAGCAATCGGCTTCGTCAGCACTGCGCTTTTGGCATCGGCATCCTGGTATCTCTTCGAGTCACCAATTAATAACTTGCGCAACAGATTGATTCCCAGCCGTGTCTAATTCATAGCGGCTTGAATTTCAATCTGTAGACTTCGAAGTCTGCTTCCGGGTCGGCAAAGACACTTATGAATAATGGTCTATATTTGTAATGCTCCGCGCAAAATTCCGCGAATAACTGATTTGTTCTCTGGTCACTGACGAAATAGACGTTTTGCGATTTGCATGCATCAAGAAGACTGCTTATCCCGTGATTCTCCAGCATGTTGTAACCACTCGGGAGTATTCCCCACAGGCTCGTTCTATAAATGTCAAAATGCGAAAAATATTCGCGCATATTTTGAAAGGGACGCATGTATTGATAGGGAGCCGCTGTTCCAAGCACTATATAAAGCTGACCTGGCTGCGGATTGAGGCGCTTAATCGCTCCACTGATTCTCGAAAATTTTGCGCTGTAATATTGCCAATCAAAGTGCAGCTCCGAGATTGTGGAATAGGTCATCCAGCCTAGACATGCTGCAAGTGTTACGCTCACCAACCCCTTCTGCGGCTGTTTGACTAGCCGAATCTTTTTAATCGCGGCTTTCAGCTTCTTTCTGTCGATAAATACAAAGAGGGTTGTTATTGCGCAGGTCATAAGGGCGAGATGCAAGCGTGGAGGAAGTTTCATCCAGAATGACAAATAGAAAATGAGCGAAGAGAGCCCCGTGAACCAGAAAAACAAGCCAGGCTTGGTCAATATCTTCTCATTCAAAAATGGCATCACGACAAGACAGAGGAGAAGCAGCGGCAATACATCTGACTTCAGCGTCCAGAGAAATTTCTCAACAGTAAATGGTAATTTTGCTTCTTTGGCCGCTTGAGTAAGCAGTGGGGTTGTGAAAATCTCTCGGTCTGCTACAAAAAATTGCTTCACCAGTGCGTAATCGTTTTCGCTGAGCTTTATTCCATTTTGATAGACACGATCCGAGTCGGCTATATCGCTGAAGGGCTTGAAAAACTCGCGAATGCCGGCGAAAGCCGGCTGGCTATCGTAATAGAAATTGTTGGCAAATTTAAGACCGACGCCCAGTACGACTGCCAGAGCAAAGCAAATGATGGGCTTGGCGTTGCTTTTGAGTCGTGGAATATTCCAGGGTGTAACTGCAATTGCTGTGATTGCGCAATATAAGATCATCAACATGAATGGCTCGAAGCGCATCATAGCTGCAAAAACTGTTGCAATCACGGCGGAAATAATTGCCCATGTCGGATATTTCCCCGCCGGAAAACGTTGTGTAAGCGGAAGGCAGCAGGCAAGTAGAAATCCCGCCTGCGTAAGCAATGCTGTTGCGCTCGTGTACTGAAGTCCGTTCACTATAAAGGCGCCGAACAGAATGTAGTAAACGAGAAAGAGTGCCGTTCCTACCGCTCTGTTGAAGCGCAGCATCAAAGCTGTTGCTATAAGTGTAAAACCAGCTGCCAACGCGCTAAATAGATAAATTGAGTACCACGGGATATCCGGCAGAATTTTGAACAGCCACATGAGCGGATAAGTGATGAGAATGTTGGTGAACCAGGTCAGATAGGTTGGCTCATGAGAAAGCCCCACGCCAGACAGAAGAAGCGTGAAGTTGATATCGTCGACTGTTTCGAAGTGCGCCGGAAAGAAAAGCTGCGTCAATAAAATGCACGAAATAACCAGCGCAGTTGCACTTAAAAGAACAGTCTGAAGCGATTGCCGCGCGTTTTTTTCACCGCTCTCAGCTATTCGTGGTGCCGCAATTTGTTCGGCTGAATTCGACTCGGTCATGAGCGATTAAGCTCCAACGAACAGCTAGCCGGGGGATCGAGTTACTTGCATGCCCGATTTTAGCACTCTCACCAGGCAGATTTATATAGTCAAATAGGTAATTCCACCTCGGGTCGTGAGGCTGGAAACGCTTGCCCAGGCAAGAATATCGGCTGATCACAACTTCGTCACTATTCGGGTGTAAGGTGACAGTGTCGAATCGCAGGCGACAACTTAGTATAGAGCCATAGATGTTCCGAGATGCTGCATGCAGCGTACATGCATTCAGATTCTCGCGCGCTCAGTGCGCAAGCAACCCTCCAGCTGAACTAGAAAGGCTCGCTTCTATCTCTCCTCAGGAGGATATTCCTTATGAGCCGGTTTACGGTTGAAAATTTTGGTCCTGATTTTGACATTCCAGGGGCATTTCGCACCGATTTTGACCCCGTAGGTCTCTATAAATTAGGCGTGGAGCTGAATTCCTCCAGTATGCAGCGCATTGTGCCGGAAAGTCTTGATTTCAGCGATCCGTATGAATCTTTGACTTCCTTCCGTGGCGACCGCTTTCAAGCTCCAAGAGGCTTTGATTTCCCGTCCACCGGTGACATACTGGGTCTGAATTTTCATTCTTCGTTCATGAGAAATCCGCTCAGCTTAGACGGTATTTTGGCTGGCAATTTCGGCGATAGCTTTGGCTTCATGTCTAATTTGCTCAGCCGCCCCGACAATCTCGTCAGCCATGGACTATTCGGTGGTGCTGAAGGTTTTGGTGGCATCCTGGGACATATCACCAATCCTGTAAAAGGTCTATTCAACGGATTTGGTGAGGCCGGTTCATTTGGTGGAATTCTCGGTGGATTAGGAAACTGGGCAGGCCCGGTCGGCGGAATTCTTGGCGGATTGCTCGGGCGCGGACAGGAAGGAGTCGGTGGAATGCTATCCAGCCTTGCCGGCGGATTCGCTTTCGGCGGACCGTTCGGCGCCGGTGTTGCAGCATTGATGCATCTCGGGCTCGACAAGCTTGCCGGTAAGGTCCTGGGTGGCGTTGCGAATGTGATTGGTGACTTCGGTGGATTGGTCGGTCATGGTATCAAAGGTCTGACCGGTGCCATCGGAGGTGGTATCAAAGCGATAGGTGGAGGAATTAAGAAACTTTTTGGATTCTAGGATGCGTACAGCGTAAATGACAAATCTAAGATGGTAAGGAGAAAACATAATGAACGCAGAGACATCGACGCAAGTACAATCCAAAATCGAAATGCTGAAGCCTCTCATTCCCAGATTGCAAAACGTCATTGCTAAGTCGGAAACATTGCTAACCTGCCAGGATTCGAAGCTGATTTCGCGTGCCCTTGTTGCAATTGGTTTGACCAAGCAAGCACAGACTGAAGTCGGAGCAGCCTGTCAGAATATGGGATTCGGGCTGGAGGTGATGGCACATCTGGCAACGTCTACAGATCCGGTCGCAGTCAGAGAAGTAGAAGCACAGTTGCCGGCTGCCTTTTCGGGTATTGTCAGCATGGTAAGCAAAAAGCTGGGATTGGATGAGAATTCGGTTGCTGTAAGTTTGTTGTCCTTTGTCGATGAGATTTATGTAGTGGCTGAATACGCAGTGCGGAGGGCTGAAGAACAAGTCACCGTCACTGTATAGAAACTCGGTTTTTATGCGACCTTAACGGGCGTCTGCACCGCAGGCGCTTGTTTTGGTGATTGTCGAAATTTCTGCGTCATTGAGTTATCCTATCTGGAGATCTCACTCCGTCCGCCTAATCAAGACCATATTCAATTTCGCGGCGGAGGTCAGGAACAACGATTTTTCGAAATGTCTGAAGCGTTGCCAATCAAATTCGCAAAAAAGGATGTGCTGGCTTCCGCATTTCTGGCCATCTTCGCTTTTTTCTCATTCTGGCCATCGCTTTTCGCCGGCTTCATCAGTGATGACGGCCAGCAATATACATACATCTACAACTATTTGCACAGCCAGCCCTGGATGTTGCTGCAAAATTTCACAAGCTGCTGGATGCAAGAGCCTCTCTGGGGCTTGCATTATCGTCCGATGATGCTTCTACCGCTGGTGTTCGATGTTTTGGTTTGGAACCAGAATACAATCGGCTGGCACATCACATGTTTGCTCATTCATGCGACGTGCACTGTACTCACATTTATTCTCGCGAGAAAGCTCCTCACGGCGCTCGTTGATTTCGACGGACTCTCGATTTCATTTATCGCCGCTGCGCTATTCGCGGCCCACCCGCTTCATTGTGAGTCAGTCGTTTGGCTATGTGGGAGAGTCGACAGCGTTTGTACATTGTTCTATCTGAGCACTTTTGTATTCTTCCTGAATTCGATGACAACTGAGAGCAAGAGTGCAAGATTCGCTCGCATACTCAGTTTTTTTACCTGTGGCGCTGCGTTTCTTTCAAAGGAAGTTGGCGTAACGGTTCCGGCTGTCCTTGCCTGGTTTGTTCTTTGCTCGAATTTGCAACGAATGTCATGGAAGCGAGCAATTCTCGGCGCACTGAAAGCAACTCGTGTCTATTGGCTATTGCTTTTAGGCTATATGTTAATTCGATCTCTGGCATTGGGCACCTTATATGGTGGCTATCATGGATTCGGCTCGGTCGCTCTTGATGCAATTTGGTTGCCGGGACTTCTGAACTGGCAGTTATTGCGCGGCGTTTTCATGCCTATCTCTCTTCCGCAGATGGAGGAGCTCGACCCGGTATTCAGGACTCTTATAGGGCTCTATGTGGTTATTGGAACAGCTGCTATCGTCCGTTTTGCTGTGGTCCGGGACTTCAAGATCTGGCGAGCCGTCCTCTTTCTTTGCGGATGGCTGCTCATGGCATTCTCTCTTGTGGCCAGGGTCTGGTATGCCGCCGGAGGACTGCCAGGAGGGCGTCACTTCTATCTTGTCAGTGTTCCGCTATGCATTCTATTTGCATTGTTGATCATTCCTGCTTCAATAAAGACCTCTTTCGATAAGAGGCTGAAGAAGCTCTCTGTCGGTATCCTTGCTGTCTACAGTGCTCTTTTAGCGTCTCTTGCTTTCAAGTCGTCAGAACTCTGGATTCAAGCCAATAGATACGAATCTGCAACCGAAAAGGGAATTTCTGAGCTGGCTGAAAATAACCCTTCTGCCGATAGGCTGGTTTTTCTAAACGCTGCTGCAACATACGAGCACTTGCCACTGTACCCAACATTCATCAATCTTCGCGGGTGTCTCACGCCGCCTCTTTTTCCTGCCGGGCTGCATGACAAAATAGCGACACTAAGAGCGCATCTCTTCAACCTTGATCTGGTGAACAAAAGTGCTCTGATGGCTAATTTACAGCAACCAAATACAATCGCCTTCGGTTTTGACGGCGACAAGATGAAAGTTTGCGAAATTCCTCGCGATTATTTCAGCAGCGAAGATGCTTTTACATCGCCTTTGTCGGCAGATGTTGAATTGAAGCCTGTCACAAAGGCATCCAATGTCACTGTTTATTCCCTGGCGACTGACAAGCCGGTGCGAAAAGGTATGGTCGATTGTCTGGAAGTTGTCGCCTCCAGTGTAGTCAATGAGAATATGAGCGGTATCGAGCCTTCTATGCTTTTATCGTGGACAAAGGATGTGTCCGGGCGTAAGAGCGGCGTGCTCAATGCATATAGAACGCCAGAGGGAGCCCGCTCGCTCTGGCGGCTTGATGACTCGGATGCTCTGGCGAGTTCTCTGACCTGCTTTATGGAGGCGGACGGAAAGCCCCACAAGTATCGATTTCATCTCTCTGAAATTTCCAGCTGGATCTTGTTCGGCAATTTGTCTGATTTGCAATTGACGATTTCGCCACCGAGTGCCAAAGTCCTGTCTGTGCGATTTTTGAATCTGGATAACGAAATACCAAAATTGTATGGAAGTTCTGAGCGCTGGATCCGGCAGCAAAATGGAACTTTGTCTCCTAAACAAAAAGATTCGTTGATACTGAATTTTGATGCAACCAAGCTGCCTGGCGCCAGTCATGTTATGGCTGAAATATCCAAGCCTTTTGAATACTTCGAATATTTCAATTCCACTTACAGGCAGGACGTGCTGTCTTCGAATAGTTTGAAAAGATATCCGCTCGAGGGACTGAAAGGCGAGATGGAATTGTGGCGTGATGATTTCAAAGTTCCGGGTGAATATGATGTGCGAATCGCTGCTTTCGATCAGGGCGGAAAAATGATCGGGTACGTGAGTGATCCGGTCACCCTTTCCATAAAATAAGAGCGTTCTATATATAAGGAATACATCCTGGCGGGACTGACTGTTAACCGATTCGCTTGGCTTGATCCTGGAAAGTCTGGCTAGGCAAGGCTTTGACGGCTTGTCATTCGGATTCGCTGGAAACTTGACACTGCTGTCCACAAATGGTATTTTACCAGCAGGTTAATTAACCAATGGGTGAAATAAGGTGTCTGCGCAACCGCAAATCGACGTCCAGGATCAGTTGAATGCGACTTTTGCCGCCCTTGCAGATCCAACGCGACGAGCAATTCTAGAGCGTCTGTCTGCCGGGGAGTTATCCGTTACCGATCTGGCAGAGCCTTTTGATATGAGCCTGCCTGCAATAACGAAGCACTTGAAAGTGCTGGAGCGCGCCGGTCTGATATCACGCAGCCGTGATGCCCAGTGGCGACCTTGTCGTCTCGAAGCAGCGCCGTTGCAGCATGCCGCAAGTTGGGTCGAGCAATATAGAAAGTTCTGGGAAAACAGCATGAATCGGCTGGAGGAAT
Organism: uncultured Candidatus Obscuribacterales bacterium; assembly: GCA_964493595.1. Classification (GTDB taxonomy): domain Bacteria; phylum Cyanobacteriota; class Vampirovibrionia; order Obscuribacterales; family Obscuribacteraceae; genus QKMZ01. The sequence continues at coordinate 16,683 of CAZBOX010000102.1, forward strand.
ACCTCGCCGAATTGCAAAAATCAGAAAAGAAGAATGAGCTAGAAGAGAATAACGACAAAAGAGGAAATAATGATGAGTAGAGAAAATGCACCACCGGTTGCTGACGTTGTTTTCAATTATTCGCGTGTGCTAAATGCGCCCAGGGAGCTGGTTTTCAAAGTCTATACCGAACGCGAACATCTGGCGCATTGGTGGGGACCTAAAGGATTTGCTCTGACTATTGAAAAATTCGAGCCGAAAGAAGGCGGGATCTTTCACTACAAGATGGCTGTGCCTAACGGTTTTGAGATGTGGGGGAAATGGGTCATCCGAGAAATCACTCCGCCGGAAAGACTTGTCTTTGTAAGTACGTTTTCCGATCCTGCAGGTGGAATTGCTCCGCATCCTATGTCGGCTGACTGGCCTATGGAGACGCTCTGCATCACCACTTTCGAATCTCTGGGCGATAAGACAAAAGTGTCGATACAAGCGATTCCAATTGACGCTGAGGAAATTCAGCGCAAGACGTTCTTGGATGGATTCGACTCTATGAACGGCGGATACGGTGGAATGTTCGACAATCTCGAAGATTATCTGAAGTCATTGAGCTAAATCACTCAATCCTCGCTTGCGGGTCAAGCCCCCAGCTTTTGAGAATTTCCTTTTCTTCGCTGGGGGATTTTGCCTTTTTGAATTTTGCGCCGGACTGTCCCTTAACCCGTCGCTCGCATTCTGCCCATGTTTTGTGCCGTTGCAAAACGCCATTGTGGTAGCTCAGGTAAGTTGCCGGTCCGGAGCTGCTGGAGCCGCCCGCTCCGCCCTTGTTGAAGCTGGTATTACCACCGGTGCCGCTCGCTTTTTTGGTCTCAGGGACAGGCTCGGCGTCAGGCAATTCGCTCAGGTCGATGAAATAACCATCGCGAGGTCCGACATAGAGCTGTTCCGGTTTATTCTTTGCAAATGACACGGCAATCTCGTCGCAGCGTTCATTGCCTGCATAGCCGGAGTGACCGCGAACATATCTCCACTCGACGTTGGATGGCTTCAGCCGCGTCACCTGTCGCAGCAACTCTTCCCAGAGTTCACGATTGGCTACATCTTTTCCGTCCGCGCTTTTCCAGCCGCGTGAGCGCCAACCCCAGATCCATTGCGTTATGCCTTTTATCACATAGGATGAATCAGTGTATAAGACTATCGGCGTTGGTTCTTTGGGCTCCAGCATGGCCAGTGCTCTAATTGCTGCAGCCATTTCCATGCGGTTATTGGTGGTTTCTTTAACGCCACCGCCAAGCTCATGGACACACCCGTCCGGCGTCGATACTATGCACGCCCAGCCTCCCGGACCGGGATTGCCTGTGCAGGCTCCATCCGTGTAGATAAGAATAGAAGACGGCGCTAAAGTCATGGTCTGCATCTATGCCTTCGTACCTTTTTTCAGATTCTTGATTGCTTTCTCGGCAAGCTCTTTGTCAGGATAGTTTTTCTCCAGCTCGCTTTCCAGAACTTGAGCCATCCATTTTTCTGCGCCTGCGACATCAGCCCAGAGATATCCGCAGTCCATGACATACGCCTCGGCCTCTCTCTCATCGCCAAAGCCTATCGTGCTGGGCGCCGTATCGGGAAGAGGCAGAACTTCTGCTAGATAAATCGGCACGTGCATGTTGACCTGGAATGCTCGCAGCAAGAACTGATTTGTTTTTTCCGATTCGCCATATTTTCTGAACAGGTGAAGTGCTTTTGTATAGCTCAAGACAGCGCTGGCTTCATCTTCATATTTGGCGAGCAGCTTCTCCAGCTCCTCAGAGCGGTTGGCTTCCAGAAGGCAGGCCGCAAATTGATAATGAACTCCCTGATGATCCGTCGGATTCCAGTCCATGAGCTTCCTGTAAATATCCAGCGCTTCATCGATTTGATCTTCCCACTGCAAATCAATCGCCAGCATTGCCATCGCATGCATAAGCGGTCTGGTTTCGCTGGCGAGCCAGAAGCTGCCTCTGTAGCGACGTTCCCACTCATTGCCCAGCAGTTTTTCCGCCGCCTCAATTGCCTTTCTGTAATGCTTCATGCGGGCGGGGCGCTCTGCCGTTTCTTCTGCAATGAGCGAATGAGCCTCGGCACAGTCAGGAAAAATCTCCAGGGCTTCTTTTGCCAGTGCCAGCCGCTTCTTTCCTTCTTCGGCGCGAGC
>CAZBOX010000103.1:0-18833 GCA_964493595.1 uncultured Candidatus Obscuribacterales bacterium
GCATCGGCGCGCTTCGTGAGGATTTCTGCATCTTTTGGCGAAGCTGCCAGTGCTTTGTTGTACTGAGCAAGTGCCAGATCGATTTGACCTTGGGCTCTCAGCGAATCGCCCATTCCTGCGTACGCTCTTGCCAGTTTCGGATCGAGGTTAATCGCCTTTTCGAAGTCCTTAACAGCGTTGACATGGTCATTGACTTTGACTTCGGCAGAACCTCTCCACAAATAATATTCTGCGTTGTCGTCATCGTATTTCACCGCTTCGCCGAAATCATTGACGGCAAGCTTGTACTGCTTGAGGGCGAAAAAGCATTGTCCGCGGAGGTTGTAAGCTTTGGCATTGGTTTCTTGCAAGCCAATCGCTTCATCGAACGATTTGATGGCATCGTTGTAGTTTTTCGCTTGCATCGATTGAACAGCCTTATCGAAGGCCGGATTTTGCACAGTGTCGGCTGTAGCGACAGAGGGAGCAAATCCGATTGCTGTTGTCACAAGCAAGCCTAAAGTAAAACTCAAAGCCAGCTTTTTGAAGCGTCTCATTTGGCTAATTGCCGTGCTCAACATGAGCTCTTTCCTCCATTTTTGGGACTACCCAGACAGTCCACAGATGAGTGCACATTATACAGGCGCCATGTCAATGGCAAACATTGACACCGCGCTTTTGTAAATATCGTTGGTGATATTCCTCGGCAGGATAGAACTTGGCCGCCGCCGTGACTTCCGTTGCAATTGGCGCTCGAAACTTGCCTGATTTGCCCAATTGCTCGATTTTTTCTCGGGCTGCTTTCTCCTGCTCCTGCGAATAGAAGAACACAGCTGTTCTGTACTGCTTGCCGACGTCCGGACCCTGGCGATTTACTTGAGTAGGGTCATGAATGGTGAAAAACTTGTCGAGAAGTTGTTCGTACGAGACCACTGCCGGATCGAACTCGATATAAATCACTTCGGCGTGACCGGTGCGATCGGTGCAAACCTGCTCATAAGTCGGATTCTCGGTCGCTCCGCCGCTATATCCGACTTTGGTGTCCTTGACTCCTTCCATAGTGCGGAAAGCTTCTTCGACTCCCCAGAAGCAACCAGCACCAAACATTGCCTTTTCCATTTTCAATCCTCTTTTGTTGAACGCTTGCGTCACTAACTTTGTTGACAAACCTGCGCACGGGCAGCTGCAGACTGTCCGACCAGAGTCTCAGTAAACGCCTAAGATGCTCCAGATTTCGCAGGTGTACGTTCCATATTGCTGTTTGCTTTCAATTCCAGGTGCCCGCCGAATTTAAAGCGCATAGCTGAAAGCAATCGTTCGCCGAACGGTTGTTCTTGTCTGGAGCGGAAGCGCGTATATAATGCCGCCGAAAGAACTTCTGCCGGCACTGCTTGCTCGATTGCTGCCTGGATCGTCCATCGCCCTTCGCCAGAATCCTGCACGAATCCTGTGTAGTTCGACAGTTCCTGATCTTCTGAAAGAGCCATGGATGTGAGGTCCAGAAGCCACGAGCCGACTACGGAGCCGCGTCTCCAAACCTCTGCAACGTCGGCGACATTGATGTCGTAACGGATGTCTTCAGGCAACTCTTTTGAGTCTGCACTGGCAAGAATGCTGAATCCTTCCGCATACGCCTGCATCAAACCGTATTCGATGCCATTGTGCACCATTTTTACGTAGTGACCGGCGCCGACTGGTCCGGCATGAATGTAGCCTTTCTCGGCGCTATTTTTGCTGTTTTCTCGTCCTGGCGTCAGCGGTATGTCGCCTTCACCTGGTGCCAGTGTCGCGAATATTGGCTCCAGTCGCTGGAACACCTGCTTTTCGGCACCTACCATCAAACAGTAGCCGCGCTCCTTTCCCCAGACACCACCGCTTGTTCCGCAGTCTGCGAAAGTGATGCCTTTTTCTTTCAGCATGTGAGCGCGGCGTACATCATCTTTGAAGTAAGAATTGCCACCATCGATGATGGTATCGCCGGGCTCGAGAATGTCGGAAAGTTCTTGTATCGCATCTTCGGTAATCTTTCCGGATGGAACCATTACCCAGACAGCTCTTGGTTTTGCCAACTTTGAAACAAGATCTTTGTAGTCCGATGCTGCAGTAGCACCTTCCTTCGCCAGTTCTTTGCCTGGCTCGGGATTGCGATCGTAGACAACGCAATCGTGTCCACCCGCCATCAGGCGGCGAACCATGTTGCCGCCCATCCGACCTAAGCCGACCATTCCTAATTGCATGAAGTTATTCCTTCTTATGGGGACAAAAACAAGGGCCGTTGAGTTACTTCAATGCTTCCTTCACAGCGGCAGTCAGAGTCTTTAGACCTTTAGCGACATCTTTTCCGAGATGCACGCGCAGGGCTCTTCTGCCTCTGTCATTGAGTACTTTTAGATCACCTGCAGCTTGAGCAGCTTTGACTACGCCGAATGTATATTTCTGCTGCGGAACAGGCAATTCTTCGCTATCGTCGGCGGTGACTTGTATGAAGACGCCGCTGTTAGGCCCGCCCTTGTAGGCTTGACCTGTCGAGTGCAAGAAGCGGGGACCGAAGCCAAGGCAAGTTGCCACTTTCTTTCTGTCTCTGATTGCCAATCTTGCTTGCTGCAATTCGTCTTCGTGAGCTGTGGTCATCTCGATGTATGCAAGCAACGCTACGTAGTCGTTGTGCTCACCAATACGATTGAAGTGAGATTTGATGAATGAGACAAGTGTCTTTTCGACACCCGCACCTTTTTCAATTTCTTTTGCATTTTTCTCGTCAGCAAAGAGCTTGATCCCTTCTGCCTCGAAGAATGGCTTTTCTTCCGGCAGCTTGCCGTTCTTTTCGTAAGCCTCCGTGAGTTCGCGAGAGGCAACTTTACTTGCTTCTACGTCCGGCTGATTGAAGGCATTGATCTTCAGGGTCGCACCGGCGACGGCTGTGGCAATTTCCCAGCGGAAAAATTCTTGACCGAGGTTGTAGATGTCGGCGACCGAAATAGTCACGACAGACCGACCGTCTTTCTTCAGTGCTTCAATGTCTTTGTCTTGTTTAGCGTCTGCTTCCGGTGTAAAACGCAGGTAGGCAAAGAGTCGATCGGCGCTGTATTTGTCGGTTGAGGTCAAGGCTTCCCTGTCCACGGGAATGATGCCCTTGCCCGATTTTCCGGTCGATTCGGCGATTAACTGTTCCAGCCATGCGCCCAGGTCACGAATTTTCGGAGAAGCAACAATCGTAATTTTGTCTCTGCTTGCGCAAGCTTCTTCACCCATTATGAGACCCAGGACAATGCCCGGATTTTCCTTTACGGGCACGGTAGCAGCACAAGCCTGTGCCATAACCTTGGCGCTCTCCAGAAATCTGGCGACGTCCAGGCCCATCACCGCAGCCGGTACCATTCCGAAATTGGACAAGGCCGAATAACGTCCGCCGATTCCAGGCAGACCCAGGAAGACGTGACGGAATCTTTTCTTCTCGGCAAGTGCTTGAAGTTTTGAGCCCGGGTCTGTAACGGCTATCCAGTGATTTCCTGCTTTTTCTTCTCCAACAGCTTCAACGGTTTTTTGCCAGAAGTATTGTTCGAAAATATTCGGCTCGAGGGTCGTGCCTGATTTCGATGAAACGATAAAAATCGTTTGCTTTATATCAATTGCCTTTTCGGCTGATTTCACCTGTTGCGGATCCGTGGAGTCAAGCACATGAAGTTCTGGATAGCCTTCCTGTTTGGGGAAAGTGCTTCGCAAAACATCCGGGCAAAGACTCGAACCGCCCATTCCCAGGAGCAGAGCATATTTGAACTTCGCATCCTTGATCTCCTGGGAGAGTTTTTTCAATTTCTCGACTTCGGCTAACTGCCCGTCGATGATGTTCAACCAATCAAGCCATTTGCTCTCATCGTCACCAGTCCACAGGGAAGCATCTTTCTCCCAAAGTTTTTTTGCGTTGTCGCTGCTCTGCCAGTTTTTGACTGCTTGCTCGACTTTGCCCTGGATATCAGAGTTGAGGTCATACTTCATCTCGTTCATCAGTGTCTTCTTTTCCGAAGACTTTGCCTTTTCCACCGCGTCCAGAAGCTTTTTGAAGGCGTCGGCAAAAAGGTCGACGCCTTGTACGACCAACTTGTCGGTAACTTCTTTCATGGAAATCTTCGCCTTTTCCAGGTTCTCCATGACCGTGTTGGCTTCTGCAACATCGGCTTCCAGCGTGTTTTTGACCACACCATGATCTCTGAAGGCGTCGAAGGTCGCGGGCGGAATGGTGTTGACCGTGTCTTTGCCGATCAGCTCATCCACATAAATGCAGTCAGGAAAAGCCGGATTCTTTGTGCTTGTGCTGGCCCAGAGCAATCGTTGTGTCTGAGCACCGCTCTTTTCCAGTTCTTTCCAGCGTGCATCCTTGATGATGTTCAAATACTTCTGATATGCCTGTTTGGCATTGGCGATTGCTACTTTGCCGATTACTTTGTTCAGCAGGGCCTTTTCATCGCCTTGCGCTGTTTTCAATTTCTCTTCGATCATGCTGTCGATCAGTGTGTCGATACGGCTGACGAAGAAGCTTGCTACGCTGGCTACGTTGTGCAAGTCACCGCCGGACTTCTTGTATTTTTCCAGCCCATCGATGTATGCCCAGTGAACCGCTTCGTATGCATCTTGCGAGAAGAGCAAGGTCACATTGATATTGATCCCTTCGCCGATCAGTTCTTTAATTGCCGGAATGCCTTCTTTTGTCGCGGGCACTTTTATCATCACGTTCGGACGATTGATCCATTTCCAGAGGCGTTTTGCTTCGTCTATGGTGCCCTGGGTATCATTGGCGAGGAAGGGAGAAACTTCCATGCTCACATAGCCGTCGCGTTTTTGCGTCTTTTCGTAGACCGGCTTCAGAATATCGGCTGCATTTTGGATGTCCTGAACTGCGATGTGCTCATATATGTCCATCGCTTTGAGTTTGCTGTCTTTTTTCAATTCAGCCAATTGTTCGGCATAATCATTGCTGCCTGCAATCGCTTTCTCGAAGATTGCAGGGTTGGATGTCATTCCCTTCAGACCGTCGTCTTCTACCAAGCGCTTGAGCTCGCCGCTGTTCAAGAGGCTGCGGCGAATGTAATCGAGCCATACCGATTGCCCGTGTGAGGACAGTTCGCGCAGGGGGTTGACTACCTGTTTGGCTGTATTCATTTTCTCTCTCTCTCCTGTGAGCAGCTAATTTGTTGCTTTTGCTTGGTTTCTTTTAGACCTGCTGGCTTTGACGTTCTCTGAGCGGCAGGCGTGGTTGTAAAGTGTTTGTCTGAGATGGCACAGTCGTACCGCGTAACAGCGGCAACCCTTGCCATCGCCGGGCTGACCAGACTCCCTTGCGACAGGACGGACCAAAGATATCAGAAACTCATCCTTTATATGTCAAAGTTTAATCTATTGATGACGACCGTTAAGTTGGCGGTATTCAATCGTAAATGCGAGTTTTGCGGATTTGCTCCGACCAGTCAAAAGCTTGACGCCGTGCGCACTGTTGTATGCACCACCAATGGTGACTGATCTTTGGAACGGAGAAAACTTACTCGCACCCAACTGAATGAATTCGCAGACCGTACATAAGTAATTCGTGGAAGTTAAAAAAATTGAGGTACTATGTTTTGGTACCGGTGACCCGGGAATAAATCTGAGGCCAAGACAATTGCCTCGTTGGAAGTCAATAGAGGGTTCGGGGTAGTAATACCAATAAGTCTGGCTCGTGGAGGAGCAACATGGAGATATTTCAAGATCCGCTCGTTCTGGTTTGCGTTCTTGCAATGCCGCTAGTGATTATCGGTTTGGCAAAGGCATGGAAGCGTCTCAAAGACAAGAAAGCAGAGGCTGCTGCATCGGGCGGTGGTTCGTCTGACTCCAACGGCTAGAAATAGCCGCTATCTGAGAGTCGGGACAACTCATTGAAAGACGGGGCGGTGGCTCCGTCTTGCTCTTTGATCGACAATCGGCGGTCAAGCACGACTCTAGACCCTCCATATTCATATTTATATGTCGCTGTCAAAATTTTTTGTTTTGGCGGCGATTTTCTTTGAACTTTTTTTCTGGAACTTACGTCTATACAGTTGTAAGCAAAAAATGGCTGCGCCGAAGTTTGGAGAGCTCCACTGTGGATGCCTTTTCCAGTCGGTGAGTCTTAGTGCGATTAAGGAGTAATTGCATCATGAATTTCAGGAAACTTTTCGTTCTTTCAGTTAGCACTCTTTCCCTGGCGGCACCTGCGTTTGCAGACACACAAGTGGGAGCGGTGGAAACATCGGTAGCTCAGACAAATATCGCTGAGAAGGCGGGCGGCAGAGGAAAAATGTGCGGTGGTCATCATCGCGGATTCAAAGGCGGGCTCGACCTTACCGATGCTCAGAAAGAAAAACTCTACACAATGAAGAATTCATTGAAAGATAATTTGGGACCCAAAAAACTCGAATTAGCTAAGAGCCAGCGCGAGTTGAAAGACCTGCTCACCAAGCCGTCTATCGACCGTTCTGCAATTATGAGTGCACAAGGGAAAATCAACGATTTGAAGGCTTCGATCTCTAACTTGATGATTGCATTCAAGGCCGATTTTGCAGAAACACTGACGCCGGAGCAAAGACAGAAGCTTCGCTTCGCTCCTTCGTTCGGCGGACGCCATCACTTCCGTCACGGCGGACCAGGCCATGGCGGACCTCGTGGATCCAGACCGACTGCTGAGTTTGCACCAGCGCCGGCAGGTCCTGTTAGCTAGCGACAGCTGCAATCGTTACGGCGGCATTTTTGCCGCCTGGCGATTGGGCTGGTTTTATCTAGAGTGTGTTCTGAAAAATTGCCATAGCGTCTCTGACGCATTTATGTCCTGGCTGACTTTTCCAGCCATGCCGGAAGGAGCGTACGGTAAGCCGCCCGGCCAGGTGTGACCTCCATTTTCGATCCGATAGAGAATGACTTCTCTTCCCATCGAACCGTACGCTTCGCGCCTCACGCGTGTACCATCTTTTGGGTCTCTGTCCGGTTCGTTAGAGATATATGGACGAGCCGATCCGCACTGGTTGTGGTTGGTCCAAAACTCAATCATGTCGGGTACCGACATTAGCCCACCAAATCTTGCCAGGGCGCTGTCGACACCGCCATATTTGCTGGCTCCGACCATATCTACAAGCTCATTCAGCTCTTCGCTTGCGGTTCCGGAACCAGACGAACCCCACGCAATAAGGGGATCGCCAGTGCCAAGGAAAAACATGATTGGCATAGGACGATTCGAACGGCATCCGTTAGCGGCTTGCTGCATGAGCGTCGAGCCAACCACTCCCACAGCGGCAATCTTGTCCGGTATGGCGCATGCCAGCATTTGGGAGAAATAGCCACCATTGCTTATGCCGCACGCATAGACACGTTTACGGTCTATGCTGACTGTATTTGCTACCTTGTCGATGACCTTATTGACGTACCCGACATCATCGATCCCTCTGCCTGCGTGCCCGTCGTCCCAGGCTTTTCCTACTCCGTCACCGTAGATGACTGCAAAATGATTCTTGTCCGCGACCGGGTTAAACTGGCTCAAAAACATCATGATTGAACCATTCAGTTGAAGTCCGTGAAAAACCAGAACAAGGGGCATATTTTTCAGGCTTTTGTAGCCAGGCGGCAAATGGCACTGAAAAGTCCTGTTCATCCCGTCTATGCTGACAGTATCCTGATAGGTATAGCCTTTTGTGCTGTCGCCCTTAGTCGGCACGCCCAGATATGTTTGTACGGCACTCTGCAACTGCCTTCCTTGCTCCGCCCTCTGGCTTTGCGGCACAGCACCTGCTTGCTCCGCCTGGCTGCGCTCTGGATGGCGTTTGGCTTCCTCCTGCTGCATCTGGCGCATGTAGGCTTGCCGTGCATAATCACCCGGGCGATAACCAGGTGGGCGAGCGTATGGACTTCTGTAGTAATTAGTCGTCGGAAACGGGCGTGTGTTTTGGGTTGTGGTCCCGGAGTTGGTTTGCCCCGCCGACTGGGCGCATGAACTGGTCGGCGCGAGAAGATTGGGCGGAATGGTCGCCGCCAAAATCATTGCGAGAACATTTGCCAGTTTCAAACGTCAGTTAACTCATTACGTGCTGGTAAGTAGTGGTTTCTATGTTCCACAAGCTGAGCTTATTCCCTCCTTGCTTTGTTCATGACTAAACACTTACTTGCACGGGTAAGCAAAATGCATAGGTCTTTTCAAAGAATCTACAGTCGCTCCCGGGGACGTCTAATGCTGAAAAATTCGATATTTGCATCGGCGATGGCAGTGCTTCTTGCTACTTCACTTTCCTTGCCCTCTGAGGCGGGAAAGGCTAATAAAGGCAAAAACAAACAGCAGCAGAAGCAACAACAGCAACAACAGCAAGAGTTACAGTCGCAGCAAGGAACTTACGATGAGAGCAGCGGCTCCGGCTCAGCTAATGGCTCGGCGGCCGGGGGCAGCAGTATCTCCATGTTCAAGGCAGGCAACACTACATTGCCGGCAGGTACATATGCAATGACGAATGTCAGCACCGGGGCGGCTTTCGTTGTGATCGTTGACGATTCCGGCGATATGCGTGCACAGGATGCACGCGCAATGAATCTTGTCGACGACAAAAATTCAGCTCGTACAGCTAAGAATTCTCGCAAGAACAGCGGTGGAAGCACGGGTAGTAATGGGAATTCCAGCGACTACGACAGTGCTGGAAACAACTACGGCAGTTCAAATAATTATTCGAGTTCGAACAGCAATAGCGGCTCAAATACGGACAATTATCGTACCGGCAGTTCAGCCGGTAATCTCGGACCAAATGGACTTCTGCCTCCGCAGCAGACTCCTTCGTCAGCAGTTCTACCTTCTCCGAATTCCAACAGTCATCCGCTTTTGCAGGGTGCCTCGCCGGGGTCTGTCTATCAGCCGCCGCAACAATCAGGTGTAGGCGGTATCTTGCCGAATTTGTTTACGTCACAAAATCCTCTGGCTCCTCAAAACCCGCTTATGCCGGGACAAACTGCTCCGGCCGGTATTCAAGGAAAGATTCAGGCCGAACTTCAGCGGCAGCTAAATAAACAGCTAATGAAGTACGGCGGTAGCGGGAACCTGGAACAGCAGGTTCGAAAGATGATCAATAAATTCTAGTGACAGTTTCGACCACTAGGCTCCAGGTAGACTTTCAATTTGATAGATTTGAACCTTGCATTTGCAGGGCGACTATTAGTTTGGAGCTAACATGACGAAAGAAACGAAGCCGAAGAAAGTCTGGGCCACGGCTGAATTCGAAACTTCTGTTGATCGAGAGGACATCTGCAGCTGGTTGATGATTCAGTGCGGTGCAACGGGCTGTCAGATTGAACCGATCGACGACAAGAATGTAAAAATCGTCGCATCCTTCGAGAAGGAAAAACTCTCTGAAAATGAGCTTCGTAACTTACGCGCCTGCTTCGAAGAATATTATTTGGGTGAGTGCTTGCAAACACTGAAAATAGTGGCTCTCGAAGAACAAGATTGGTTGACGAAGTGGAAAGAAGGCTATCATCCTTTTGATATTGGAGAAAAACTTCAGATTTGTCCTTCCTGGTGGATGGAGAAAACGACCGAGCTAAATCCTGATCGAAAGCACCTCTTCATCGATCCAGGTATGGCTTTTGGAACAGGTTTGCATGCCACCACTCGCTACTGCCTTGGTGCCGTCGAGCGCCTCGAAGAACCTGGCGATGTTGTGGATGTTGGCTCGGGAAGCGGTATTTTGGCTATTGCCGTAGCCCTGCTTAACGATAAAGCCAAAATTACTGCTGTCGAGATCGACGCGATCGCGGTCGAAAATTCTTGCTATAACTTTCAGCTCAATGGCGTAGATAAGCGCATTGAGATGCTTACCGGCGAGTTGCAATTGGTTGCAGATAGAAAGTTCGACACAATACTTTCTAATCTGACTTGCGAGGACAATATGGCTCTCCTGCCGGATTACGCGAAAATTCTCAAACCGGGTGGGCGCGTTATTTGTGCTGGAATTCTGCTGGAGAAACTTGAACGGCTTTTGCCCGTCATTGAGAGTACCGGCTTTGAGATCGTCGATAAGGACACGTCAAACGGCTGGGCTGGAATAACCTTGATGCAGAAAACGGGCGCCTGCCCGAATTAGCCGATTTGCGCCTAAAAGCCTCTCCGCAAAAGCTTCCAAGCTAATGGAATCCTTTATTTTGGGGGACTGAGATCGGCGCACTGCTATACTTAGGTTAGATTCCCAAGTTTGCCCGTCCGGGCGGAATTTTGCACCCTGAAAATTGAATAGAACGAGCATCTGCCAAACACCCACATGGGGGCGTTTAGATTCGACAGGGTTGTTGGGTCGTAGGCTGCAGGTCGAGGTCGCTTGGAGCCTCGTAAAAAGCTGAGCAAAAAAACAAACGCCAATGTAATCAGCGTTGATTTCTCTGCGAAGCGCGCTCTGCGCGCTGCCTAAAACTAACCTTTTAGGAGCAGAACTCGATAGTTTCTTGACTACCCGAAGCTAAAGGGTTAAACCACGGTGGTTGCCGCAGCACGAAGTTAGCGGTTAGTAGTGCTGCCTAAGACATAATCGCGAACCCGGGTAGCCGTTCAGGCTTCCTGCAGCGGGCTGAGCAATCAGCGACTGTAGAAATTTCTGAACTAAACTTGTAGACGCTTGCCTCTCGGCTTCTTTGGACGCGAGTGCGATTCTCGCCGCCTCCACCATTTACTTTTCAGATAGCGCTCTAAGCAATATTGGTGCACGCTTTTGACATTCTCAATAAGGGAGGATGTGCGAAGGTGTGGCCCCTTTTGTGGCCCGTCAAAATATTTTTGGGAACCGAAATCACCCGGTTTTAGTAAGGTTTTTGGGGTGGTTTCGATCTGAAGCGCGTTCTATACTGTGCGTATTGTTATACGCTCCGAGAGGTGCGTGATGCCAGAGTTACGTCCAATTCCAATCAAGTCTTCATCATTGTCGTATCAGCCCTACGAGAGCTCGGGCGAATCTGGCATGAGATTTTGGTTGTGGCGAGTTGAAATTGACGGTAAGTTGTTCTCGAAGTCGATGTCTCCGTTTCAAGCGTCAGACGCCCGAGTTGAACGATATGGTTGCGGTTCTTGTGGTGTTGCAGGCGATGGCATGGTCTTTTACGATGTCCGCCGCCTGGGAGACCGAGTGATCTGGATCTATGATGATCTTTTCAACGCTGGAAGAATCCAGGAGTTTGAGAACCTGCCGGAACTCTATGTGTTCGATGGCGGTGAGTACGAGAGAGAACTCGGCGCCGGGAGCGTTGCCGAATTGCCAGAATTGACGATTGCTGAGATGCGAGCATTGCTACTCCGCTATCTTCCTCCGGCAGCACTTGCGTTGTACGTCAATCCAGAAAGTCTTGACGATCCGCGTGGAAGTGCATTATTGCAGCAGGTTCATCGCGCGCTATCTGAGGATGGAGAAATCACTACAGTATACGGATGTCCAGAGAATCATATTGAAATAAGTATCGGGCTAGATTTGCCGGGGGTGCCAGAGTGTCGCTGGTTTGTCGGAAAGAACGAGACAGGGGTGTGCGCGATGTTCGCCGCATTTCCACAGTTGCCATGTTGGATTGGTGGCCAACAAGTTACCGCAGCCTTTGAAACCCCCAATATCGCGCGATTGCTGATACAGAACCAGAGCTAACTTGGACCGATCTCCTTTTGCGCAACATAGTCATTGATGAGGGCTTGCATCTCTTGCGCGAGAATGGTGTATTTGCCTGCATCGGACACGCGTTCTCCTTTGAAGAGAATAGGCGGCCAGCCTTTCGAGAGATCGCATTCGTTTTCAAAAACCCACATTGTGACGTCGCCGCCAACTCGTGAATTGCGCCCGTAGCACATTTCGCCAGTGGACAGAAAAGCATGGATTTGAAGGGGAATCATGCAGTTCGTAAATTCGACTCTGTCCACCAGCTCAATGTTCAAGAGGATCTGGCGCGCCTCCTCACGTTCGGCCTGCAGCTCGCGCTCAAATCTCTCCGCATTCTCTAATTCCTCTGGAAGGATCCAGCTCATTCTTCTGCCTCTAGATGAACCGCAAATGGATTCGCTAATGTAGTTTACAACGGTAGCGAATCTTTAGCTCATGCCTTTGATTGCCGTCGTTGCGATGGCGTTAGCAATTGCTCCATGCGAGCTTCGTTCTCACGAGATGTATCTTTGATGAATCGTGCATAGTGCTTGAACGTCGTTTGCAAAGTTGAGTGACCGAGGACGTTAGCAAGCCATCCAGGTGCTACGCCACTTTGCAGGCAAAGTGAAGCAAACGTATGTCTCAACTGATACGATGGGCGATGGCGTAAACCGGCTTTTCGCAGCGCACTCCGCCAAACGTGATCTAAGTGTTTGTCGATTGGCTGGCCGTTCTTAGTCGTGAATACATAGCCATCGAGATTTGCTGTACCTCTGCCTTTCAGTTGTTCCAGCGCAATCCTCACAATGGATAGCATTGGAATAATTCGCGAACTCGATGCCGTCTTTGGAAGATCTTCAGAGCCGCGCACGCGACCCTTGTTAATGCGAATTTCACCGCGATTGAAATCGATGTCTTTCCAGCGTAGAGCGAACAGCTCATTGGGTCTGGCTCCGGTCCATGCAAGACAGGTAAAGAGTGGTCGATAATGAGGAACGATTTTCGAAATTGCAAGATCGAGTTCTTCCTTGGTGAGCGGATCTATATCGGGTTGCTTTTCGGTAAGCGGGCGGACTCCAACCGTCGGATTTTCTGTGATCAGTTTTCGACGGAGACACACTTTCATGATGTAGCGGAGCAAACCCATGATGTTGTTTGTCCTCACTGCGGAAACATTTTTCGACACTTCGGCTTGAAAGCGGGCCACATCTTCTTCGGTGATGTCGCTTATTTCCATTTTTCCGAACGATGGCAGCAAATAGTTTTTCAAGACTTCGCGGTAGCCGCGCAAGGTGCTGTACTTCAAGCTCGCTCTCTCCGCGAGGTAATCTTCTGCGACCTCTGAAAACGTTTTGCGAGTCTTGGGCTTGGTGAATTCTGCCAGACCAGACCAATCATTGGTGGCATTCGCAACTGCGCGATGCTTCAAGATTTCTGCTAGCGCAAGCTCCGCGGCCTTGCGGTCGCGGCCGAAAGATTTCACTCGGCGCCGGCCAATGACCTTTACCGAGATGTACCAATTGTTACCACGTTTCCAGATACCATCTTTGACGCCTGCCATGGATAACCCTCCTGGCGTGCAATTCACTAGGCACTATATACGGTGCTCCAATGATCGCACATTTAACGAGTATTTGCTAGTTAGAAAAACAGCATCAGGACTTGATGCTAGCTGATGCGAGGTGTGTCAATTCCGTTAGCGGTACACAAAATTTCGTGCAATGTCATTTGGATCAAGTTTAGTGACTGTGCTTGATTGAATGAACTCGTTCATTGCCTCTGTTGAAATGAGAACACGACGATTGATTTTGATGAATGTTATTTGACGGGAGTTGATAAGCCGCCACATTGTCTTCAGCGACACGCCGAGGTGGTCGGCCGCCGCGGCTACTGAATGAAGCTTTGGAAGTGTTTCGGACATGATGATCTCCTTGCCCGCGATCAGAATTCGGGGCGGGAAAATGTCGCTTTTCATTGCGACTTTTCGAACAAAAAAGATCGCCGGAACAAAATTCGGCGATCAAAGAAGAGAAATGACTGTCAACGGTCGCGCTTGTGTTTGCGCGGTTGTTACTACAATTGTCATCTACACTTCGATTTTCTGTCTCTAGGGAAATCACCAGGTTTGCTGTTCGACAATTGCCATGCGCGCTCGATGCTGGGCGGATGTCATCTTTCGAAGAGTTGCATGGTGGTCTGGATATTATCCCGAAGAGGTGCATGGCGAGTCGGGCTTATTCGTAGCGGACTATAGCCTTTTAACAGTTACTCTTTATCTTGCCTTACACACTAAAGTGTGTCGGCCTTCGGGAATGGTCTTCCGCCTCATGGCCAATTCGGCGGTGACTTTGAACCGATCAGCCGGTAAGCTCAAAGCAACAGGATGAATCTGCATCTTGCCTTAGTCCTAAGAGACTGCCGCAGTAAGATTCGATCTCCTGTTGCTTTCGCTGTTGAGTAGAGGCTGGACGATATCTTAGGCCATGTCATGAGCCTGCGTTTTCTGTAAGGTTAGCCTGAGCACAGCATCACCCCCTGAAATAGAAAGGACCTCTGGATGATTGATGGTTTTGTTGGAATCGATATCGGCAAATTCAAATTCGATGTTGCCGTACTTTCGAAGCACAACCCGACGAAGCACCGCACGTTTGCAAACGACCAGGAAGGCTTTGAGAGGCTGCTTCTTTGGTTGGAATCGGAGCTTTCAGTGTTCGAAGCGCACTTCTGCATGGAGGCGACCGGTAGGTATGGAGAGGCACTTGCGTACTTCCTGTTCGATCACGGACACTCAGTAAGCGTCGTCAATCCAAGCTGCATCAAGAATTACGGCCGCTCCAAGCTTAAGCGCACGAAGAACGACAAGATCGATGCCGTGCTCATAGCGACCTACTGCCAGAAGGAGACGCCGGCGCTTTGGCAGCCTCTGCCGAAGGAGTCGAGAGAGCTCCAGGAGCTGACGAGGGAGCTGTACCGCCTCAAGGATCTGCTTGGGCAAGAGAAGACGCGCCTGAAAGCTGGGACTCATACCGCGCCAGTACTCTCATCAATCGAGTCTCGAATTAACTTTTTGGAGGCGCAGATCCAAGCTATCGAAACGGAGATTGAGTCGCACATAGACCAGTCCCCTAAGCTGAGAAAGCAGAGAAAGCTGCTGGTCACCATCCCCGGTATCGGCGAGCAAACAGCAAATGCCTTGCTGGCAGAGATTCCCGATATCCATCGATTCAAGGGCGTACGGCAGCTGGTTGCGTTCGCCGGTCTTGTGCCGAGTGAGAAATCGTCGGGGACACTACGCGGACAGACCCGGTTGTCTAAAGTAGGCAGTACTCGTATTCGTAAGCTGCTTTATTTTCCAGCCGTTTCGGGCAAGCGTTACAACCCGGTGATCATTGCCTTTTGCGATCGGATCGAGGCCGCCGGTAAGAATAAGATGGTGGCGCTGGGAGGAGCCATGCGCAAGCTCTTACACATCGTCTACGGAGTGCTCAAGTCAGGCAAACCGTTCAATCCAAAGCTGCATTTGCAGCGTGCCTGAATTACCGGCAAGCGCTTCCATCGCGCGGCTCATAGATATGCCTCGACGGCTCTCCGGCGAAAACCACCTCAAAGTTCGCTGCCTTCCAGTAGAAGTCGTCTGGGCCACCTTGTGTTAGATGTGTGAGCCGCAATGGATTCGTACACCGGATGGCCATGTTACCGCCGCGCTTTTTAGCATGGGTGTGCGCCATCTCTGCGCCTTCCATGAGGAGGTTCCATTGCTCGCGTTGCGCCGTAGATTGCGCTGGGATCAATGCACATCCCATTGAGCGATAGATGCGCAAAGATTCGTTTACCTTGAAGCTCGCCAGGTGTTTTTGAGCGAGTTTAGGCAGCCCAGCTGCAGTTACATTAAAAACGAATACCAAGCCATCACCGCTCAGACGAGCGCTAAAACTCACACTCTCGTCAGTCGACAGCGACTTCCAAATCTCTTTCAAAATACCATCGCCGGACTCACGGTCTAGCTGATCGTTCGCTGAGCGAAAGGAGTCGGCGCTTGAAACTACCAACATGCCCTCAAGCCCCTGCTGTGCCAGAAAATTGATAATGCTGGCGGACCAGGTTGATTCGGCAGTCGCTTCCAACTGGTCGAAGTGTGTGCTCCAAAACTTGTCCGGGTCGAAACGCATTGTGTTTATCAATCAGCGCACATCGGCAGCACTAGTTTATCTTGGAACGGAACCACTCAAGTTGCCAAGACTTGACTCTCATCACGATATCTTACCGAATGGTGTGCCACCATCGGTTCGGTTGATTGCTCATTCAATCTACCGGTTTCCCGGGGGCGATCTCTATTTCAACGCGTTTTGCGACTACGCGGCCGGATACTCCAAAGCATGGCTCTAATTCGAGTTCTATACCTTCTTCGACCGCTTTCAATTCGAGCCCAAAAATTACATTTTGATGATTGAATTCATTCAGCTCGAGTTCCAGGACGCCGCTAAGCTTGAACATGACGACAACATCTTTGTTAGTTATGAAATAGTTAGATGAATCAACATCGTTCGTTGTGTGCCAAGCATGGATCTTGAGCCAGGAAGCGCCGCTTCGACTGAAATGAACCTCAGTTACTTCGGCATCGTGAAACGA
Source organism: uncultured Candidatus Obscuribacterales bacterium (assembly GCA_964493595.1). GTDB lineage: Bacteria > Cyanobacteriota > Vampirovibrionia > Obscuribacterales > Obscuribacteraceae > QKMZ01. Next base: position 16,254 of record CAZBOX010000103.1, read on the forward strand.
CGGCCAGTATCCGAACCACTCATAGAGTTGTTCGCCTCCCGCGATATTTTTTCTGATCCACTCTTCTCGTTCCATTGCAACAGCTTAGCAGGTCAAAGCAGTGTGGCTTGCACACAATATCTCGACCGAATTGGGGGGCGCGCGCCACGCTAAAATAGAGTTTCACGGTTAGCTTTGTCCGGTTGAAAAGTGTAAATGTCCGACAGCCACAGTCTCTTGTTCGATCTTCAATCTTGGTTCAAGGCGCAATGCGACGGAAACTGGGAAGAAGATTTTGGCGTGACAATCAACACTCTGGACAATCCCGGATGGGCGGTTGTCATAGACCTCGATGGCACTTGGCTTGAGGACCGGCAGTTTCAGCCTCTGAAGGTTGACGCCGGAGAGAGTTGGATTGATTGCAACGTAAGCGAAGCAAAGTTTCGGGCGTTCTGCGGGCCTTCCGACCTTGTACAAGCGCTAACTATCTTTATTGATTGGGCGAAATCGGTTCCCGAATGGTTAGAAACCCCGCCAAATCCACCGGAGATGCTGGCTGAGCGCCTGCGAGAGCAGACCAACTGGGAGGCGCTGAACCAAGAAGCGCAAACTGAGAAGTGCCAGCACGAAGGCTGCCGCCGGCATTGCATTCAATACAGCGTATTCTGCCGGCGGCATCACTATGAACAGCTCCATAAGAAAACTCCTCCACAAGGCACTTATGAAATCTGGGTTTACGGCCGTGCTGAAATGGTTGAAGAGGCAAAGTCCAGAATCATTGATTCAGTGCGTGAGATCTACGGTGGCAAATCAGTGCGACTAGCCGCGCAAGGCGATACCACCATTCTGACAATTGAGTGGCTGAAGAAGAATGTCGAACTGACGCTCCTGGATGTACCGCAGGAGGGATTGTTCAAAATTGTGCCGACCGAATTCAACTCAAGCAACAACGAATTCATCATGCGCTTGTTCTTCTGCGATTTTGTTGAACCAGTTCGAGACACGATAGGCAGCGTAGTTGCCACAGTGAACTTTTGGACCCCGCCAGAATGATTGCTTAAACGGAGCCGGCATGTCTGTCTTGGTATTTCTCGATGAAACTGGTGATCACTCGCTGAGCACGATAGATCCTGGCTTTCCAGTGTTTGTCCTAACCATGATGATTGTGGAGCCGGACAAATACATCAATCAGATCGTTCCCGAGGTCTATCGTCTGAAGCTTGATCACTGGGGACACGAGGGCATCATTTTGCACTCACGAGACATTCGAAAAGCGCAAGGTCCGTTCGCTTTCTTACGCAATCGCGAGAAAACACAACCCTTTTATGAACGTATAAACCAAGTGATGACAGAGTCTCCATACACGCTCATCTCAATTGGTGTCAGGAAAGACCGCCACGTCACAAAGTACGGCGAGTCGGCGAACAACCCTTATGAACTTGCAATGGAATACAGTCTTGAGCGGCTAGTCTATTTCCTTGAACAGCAGCCGCACAAGGACATCATTCTAGTTGCGGAATCGAGAGGTAAAAAGGAAGATGCCGAACTGCAATTGGCATTCTTGCGGATCGTCAATAATGGAACTTACTATTGCACCCGAGACCGTTTCAAGCCATACAATTTCCGGCTTGAGTTTGTCACGAAGGAGCGCAATGTAGTTGGTACTCAGCTTGCCGACCTAGCGGCGTATCCGACCGCACGTTGGATTATTGATCCGAAGAAAGAGAATCCGGCATTCGACATTGTGCGACCGAAGATTCTGCGCAAGGTTGATTCTGGCTACCTGCTTGGATTGAAGATATTCCCATAAAACCAAAGGTCCCGACGCAAGCGCCAGAACCCTGAGTCGACCGGGAATGCCCAGTCCTTTCAATAACAGTATATACCACATACATAAGTATGTCGTCAAGCTCGGCAGGCAGAGTACCCCAAAATTCCGTCTAAAACTGTGGCCCATTTTGTGGCCCCGCATGTGTCCATTCGGGACCATTAGCGCCACTTCGCACAGCTCGCAAAAATCCCGAAACCCGCACCATCAAACAAAATCAATTGATGTGACATAATGAGAATGACAACCCAGGCGATTCTCGCCGCCTCCACCATTTTATTTGCAAGCAGAGCTCAAAGCATCAGTGATGCACTCTTTCGAGCATTCTAAATAATGGGAATGTGCGCAGGTGTGGCCATTTTTGTGGCACCGAACCTCCATTTTTCGCTAATGAGTAGCTTTAGGCGTCACCTTTAGCGTTTTTGGACTGTGAGAGTTTTAGTGAACGCCTAGGACTTTCTGCCTGACTTTTTTCTGGACATCGATCGGGGGGAGCCGGTAGCGCTGCTTGAACCTTTAGTACTTGGACGGGAAGTTCTTGCAAGACCTGAGCTGCACTTTCTATGTTTCACAGCAATGTGTTCTTTAATTTCTCGCTCCAGAACTGCGTGCTCAGAATCAATTTCTTTCCCTTAGATCGAAACTAATGATCGAAGGTGTGAGAAATTACTGTGATTGTGAAGTCCTGCGAAATAGAGACGTAGCGAGACCCGATAACGCCCAAATGGTGCAAAGTAAACAAAATGCAGCCACTGTTATCAATACAGGCAGAG
>CAZBOX010000104.1:0-18652 GCA_964493595.1 uncultured Candidatus Obscuribacterales bacterium
CGAAACCACCTATAGAACGCAGCTCAGAGCTGGGGTGAAGCTCTTCGAAGAGCTTTATGCTGCGACCCTTGCTGTAGATGGTCTGAACAACCTGGGTAAAGCAATACCTTTGCCTCAAGGAATAAGGGTCGAACATGATAAGGGGCAGCCACGAGCACATATTGATTTGCCGGAAAGATTGGATTCTCTAAGTTCTGATTCACGGGTAGCCAATTATCAAAGATGGCTGGGCGACAATCTTTCTCAAATCAAGAAGGCTGCAGATGAAATCGCGTCCTTCAAAAAAAATCCATACCTCCGAATCGAGTTTGCTGACATCGCGCTGTCACCCAGTACGATAATGGGCGACAAAATTCATAAGAAAGCGATTCTTGATGCAGATGGAAAGCTGGTTGAGATTGTGGACCCTTCTTCACGCGTCAATCGCGCCGAGCGCCAAGACAGCGGGCAAGATACATCATCCTTGAGAGAATATGATGTTGATGTGCTGAAGAAGCGCTTTGATGCAAGGCGCGTTGACTCCGCAGATCAGGAAAGCGATGTAATTGTGGATGTGACTGCTCAGGCTCAAAGAGGACGGTTTGGTTATGACCTTTTCAATGAGGATGTTGGAGCGCCGATTCATGAACAACATCGTTATAAGGCTGATGAACTAGTCTTCTATGGCGGCCGCTTCGTGCCTGCTAAGTCGCTGCCGAGTGCGGCTGCCCGAGACAATTTCGTTATAGCTGCAGGGAAAGCGCTCGATATCGTTCTTGATGGTGCAATGGTTTCTCTTGGCTTGAGTAAGTTGGCGAAATTGAATATTTTGCGTTCGTGCAGTCCTCTGATCAAGGAAAGTGTTCCCGCAGCGGCTTCCGGTCTCACTTCGGAAATCACTGGTAGATCTCTTGGGGCTGCGGCAGCTTACGCATTGACCGAGACGTCTATGGGCGCAATGGGATTTTTCGCTAATAACAAGTGGGGTGAGTCCAATCTTTCCTGGGTGAACGGTGTAAGGGGAGTTTACTTCACCGGGCTTTGCATCGGCGGCTTGTCTCGTCGAATTTCCAGTACCATTAGTGGTGGCGAGTTTTTGAATGCCAAGCTTGCTGAAGCCGGTCCTGCTTGGTTGCGCAGGGCTGATCAAGTTGCTGAAACCTCCATGCTTGCGTCTCTTCCTCTTCAGGTCGGTTCAGTTGCATACTCAACATATGAACACACGAAGAGAATTCTCGCCCATCATCAGAATAGTAAAGCACCATTGCCAGAGAATCTTGTGCTGCTCGCCGCCCGCGCTCTGCCCAGCGGCGACTCGGTGAAATAGTCTCTTGCTGTCATTGTGAAAGAAGGCTGAGACGTATATTCCGTCTCAGCCTCGTCAAGCCGTTTTTGCTTCGGACCTTTGTCTTGCCTATTTCAACGTGCTGCGGCTTATCTGCGAGCCCCTGGGAACAACATAGCTTTCGCGTATTTGAGCGCGATGCAAGTTCGAGCCCAAACCTATTTCAGAATAGGGTCCGATGAAAGATTTGTTTGCCGTGACATTTGCTTCAATTTTGGCGTGATGACCGACTTTTGTTCGACCAGTAAGCGTAACGAACGAATGCAAATTCGAATCTGTTCCGACAGTTACCCTCGGGCCGATTCGCGAGTTTGGACCTATTGTTGATCCTCTTCCTATGAGCGCATTCTCTCCAATCTCGACATCGTTGAATACATTTGCTTTCGTGCCGATCTTTACTTCGTCGGAAATTAGTGTGCGGTCCGCAATCAGAACTCTGGAGCCGACTTCGACATTGTTGCCCAGCTGTACTTTGTCACCAATTAAGTTGTTGGCTCGTAAGGATGTCTGCTCACCAATCCCTACATCGTAGCCAATCGTGGTTCCTTCGCCGATGTGTACGCCTGCATCAGCTCTGAAATTGGAAACGCCCGAACCTATTTTTACGGGCGCGATCTCCGTACCTGCAATCCTCGAAGGTCCGCTGATTTCGAAGCCGGAGCCAATCATGGCATTGTTTATTTCAATGCCGGGCCCTTTCAGTTTGCCTGCCTCGAGAATTGAATTTGTGACTTTGGGAATTTCGTCGAACTCTATATATGCGCCCGTCGGCTTCTCTGCGATTGCTTTTATTTGCACAGCCAGGCTGTCGAGTTTTGCAATTAGAGTCGGCGACAATTCTTCTAATGTGCGAGTAATTGCGGCTGATTCACCGGCGGTGGCTTTGATGATTGTGCTCGGTAACTCGAAAGGTATGGGCATTTTGGTATGTCCTCATTTTTAGCAACTACCGGTCCTGACTACAGCCGGTAAGGATGCGGCGATTCGAAGAATCACGGTTGGCTATATATAAGTTGTTTGCTCATCAAATAGGTGTAAAACTTTCGCGCTGGCTCCTACGTGCTTTCCGCATCAGCAGCGTGTTTTACGCAGTCCGGTTTGATGCAAATGTGACGTTGTTTCACCAATCATTGCCGAATAAATTTACCGTCCGGAGGCGGAACGATGTTCCAATTATTCAGTTTGGTTATGATCGCAACTCTGGCATCTCTCATCATCTTTGCCCTTCTTTGGTTCTTGCGCGATATAGCAAGAAGCCTATTTAGCGTTCCTGTTTGTGACTTGCATGGTGAGCCTATGTGCGCGTGCGTAAGCTTGAGTGCACCATTTTCTTCCGCGAGCGACCGTGTTGTAAGAGAGAGCATTGATACAAGCCCGGTTGGTGTTTCCTGGCATTGATTCAGTTGACTAAATTTGACTCTAATTTGACGTTGTCGATGTTTCAATGTTGGCAGTCCGCAACCCCCGCCAACACCAAAAGGCTTGCCCTATCTTTTGTCAATTGCGGTATGGCAGAGTCTTTGATTCTTGAGGTTCTTCTATGTCTCTTCACTTTGATGCCGGCGACAATTTTTCGCAACCATCTTCGTCTGATAACGCAGCGCATGCAGCAAGATGCGCGCTTTCTGATGAGTTTTGTCAACATGCAATGAGTGCAGGTTCCGAGCGAATACGTGTGGCGCAGAAGGACGAACCTGTCGTGATTCATCTGCCTGCGCCGGAGAAGCCGCCGGAAGTCTATCACGGTGTAAAAAACGGAAAACCCTTTACTGTGACCATCGAGCCCTGGGATCCTCAATCTCCGCATAAGTAGTGCGCTGAGCAAAATTTGATGAGTTTTTGATATCGGCACACTTACGTTGATATAGCACCAAACGTTTGTGCTTGCCAGGCATAGACAACCGCATTGACAATTAGCCAGGGAGAAGATCGAGATACAAGTCTCGATCTTCTTCTTTGTGTTGGTACTGTATGCGGTGTCAAAGGTGGCGCGGGTCGCGCGAGCTAAGCGCCTTAGCAAAGCACGTTAAACAGTAGCTTTACTATCTTTTGTTTTGAATGTGTGCTGTTCTTATGACGTACTGTGCATGTTGGCCCGGCTGTGCCATTGTTGGTGGTGTCAGCAAGTCTTCGCTAGCGTGGCCAGCCTGATTCTGGTATTTTCTGCATGTTTTAATTTCCGGGCGCATAAAATCAATGCCCTCCTGCTTCGCCCAAAATACTGCCTCCAATTCACTTTTGAACAAGCTCTGGGCCTCTTCTTCAACTCAATCTCCTAGGTTTTGAGTGTTTGCAATTATGCTCGCATCTCTTTAGGTTCAGATCATTGATCCTTTCCTTTTCCGCTTCGCCCTCTAAATAACCCAAGAGATTGTCGATTCTACGAAGACCGGCTTAAGCGCAGCAGATTTGCTGCGCCGGTCGAGATTCAGTTTGAATTTCCGCCTCTTGCAGTTTTGCTATCGGTAACTGCTGAAAGGATCGAGCTGGTCTGGCTTTGACCAAAGGCGAGAACGAAATGTTCTTGCTTCAACGGAAGGAAAACAAACATGCAAAGACCGATTTTCCCCTGGGCTGTTGCACTGGCAGGACTTGTTTCTGCTTTGCTTCTGCCTTTTGCGGATATCTATCCGCTCGTGCCTGCTTATGTAAGTCAGGCATTTGCCACAGAGCATCGGTATATCCCCGAGGCCGTAGGCATGTTTTTCGCATACATGTTCCAGCACGAAAACACGAACTTGCACTGGGTGCTAAACTTCATCTTCCTCTTCTGGTTCGGCGCCGTTCTCGAGAATGCGATTGGTCATCTTCGCATGCTGACATTTATTCTCGTGACGGGCGTGTTTGCCGGTCTGGCGCACTATCTGGCCGACCCTGGACTGACTATTCCCGTTGTCGGCCTATCTGGGGTGATCGTTGCGGTCATCGCCGTGCTCACCGTTGCTACTCCGCAATTCACTCTGGTGCGTGTTCCCTATACGGAGCTCACTATCGTGCGCATGTGGCATTTCGGCTTGCTGGTGTTCGGCACGCAGTTCTATCACTTCTTGCAAATGGCTCCGGGGGACAAGACGGCTTACTGGATCCATTTCGGCGGCGTTGTCGCTGGACTTGCGCTGTGGTTTTTCTGGCTTCGGCAGCGCATTGACGACTTCAAGTACAGTCCTGCTGGCGAGCACTTGCTGCAGGGCTGAGTATGCACTTTCCCTAAACCTTCCTGAATAGAAGGAGTGAGAAATATGAATGCGATATCGAATCTTCGGCTGCGCTCGGCGGGCTCGCTTGCTCTGGCATGTGGCGCCGGCGTGAAAGATGCTTTCGAGCATCCTTTCGGCCAGTTGCTCTTCTACAGCTGGCTTGTGATGGTGCTGCCGCATGCATATTGGCCGGTGATGGCGGCGATTGTTTTTGCCGTCATGATCCACGAAGTTGGTCACTGGGTGGTGGCAAGAATCTGCGGTTATCCTATCGATACCTTCTCGATCGGCATTCCAGCTGGTCGTGTTCTTGAATTGGGCCGCTTGGGCGGCACGATGATACAGATCACGCCCTACTGGTTCCTGGGTGGTTACGTTACTTTCGAGCCGACGGCCGAGAGCGTGATGAGTACTCCGGTGTGGAAGCGTGCTTGCGTTTTGCTCGCCGGCATCGCCTTCAACCTTCTCGGGGCTGTGGGTCTCTATTCGGCAAGCGCCTATATCGTTGGTCAAGAAGTCTTTCGCGATGTGCCGGTCCTGAGTCGCGTCACTGAGGCTGGTTATGCCGGCAAAGCCGGCATGCTTTCCGGTGATACAGTGCTTGCGGTCAATGGGAACGCGACAGACAGCGCCAGGCAAGTGATCGTCGCTATTGGGCAGCGGACGTCAGAAGATGTTCGCTTCGACGTGCTGCGTGCGGGGCGTTCGCTGGAGATCGCTGCTCATGCGCCGCTCAATCAGAGGCTTGGCATTGAGGTTGGTTTTGTGGAGAGGCAGCCTATCGATGTGGCGAGCGCCGCGGCGAAAGGGTCTGCTTCCGTCTGGAAAATGCTTTCCATGACGGGACAGCTCATCTGGAAGTCCGTCGTCGGCTCTGGTGAAGCTGGGTCTGTTTCCGGCAAATCGGCAAGCCAAGTTGGTTTTGAGGTCCACGGTGTGGTCGGGTTCATGCAATTCGCTGCCGGGTCTTTCTCGAAAGGTTGGGCTTCATTCCTGGCGATCGTGGCTGCGTTCAACATCAACCTGGCAATTTTGAACCTGCTGCCGATTCCGGTCCTTGACGGCGGTCATGTCTTCTTTCTTGTAATTGAGAAGTTGCGGGGACGCCCCGTGGCTGTCGAAACGCAGATGAAGATCATGAAAGTCTGCATGTGGGGACTGCTTGCCCTGGCGCTCTTCGGTCTGTACAACGACCTCGCTCATCCCTTGTCCGGAACTCCCTGAAAGGCGTGAGAATGCCTGAGGCGTCCGCCCTCTATTTCTGATTAGGGCGGGCGCTAATTTTTGCAATCAGAGAAGATGCCACGCATCTTCTCTACAGAAAAGGAGACTGAATTTGTCAAAAGAAGAGAAAAAGCCGCTGAGCGGAAAAACGCTCTTCATCACTGGTGCCAGCCGCGGTATCGGACTCGCGATTGGAAAACGGGCGGCAGAAGATGGCGCCAACGTCGTAATTGCGGCCAAATCCGAGACCGAGAATCCTAAGCTTCCAGGCACCATCTATACGGCCGCCAAGGAAATTGAAGAGGCGGGCGGCGTCGCGCTGGCAGTCAAATGCGACGTGCGCAACGAGGACGAGATCCAGTCCGCCATTGAGGAGGCGGTCAAGACCTTCGGCGGGATCGACATCCTCGTCAACAACGCTTCGGCGCTTTCCATGACCTCTACAGAAAAGACTGAGCTGAAGCGCTTTCGTCTGATGCATGAGGTGAATGGCGCCGGTTCTTTCTTTGTGGCCAAGCACGCCATCCCTCACCTGCGCAAGGCTGCCAATCCGCACATTCTGACGATGTCGCCGCCGCTTTCGCAGATTTCCGGCAAGTGGTTGGGCCCGCAACTGGCTTATGCTATGTCGAAGTATTCGATGAGCATGGTCACCATGGGGCTCGCAGCTGAGCTGGCTCCGGACGGGATCGCAGCCAACTCGCTTTGGCCCAAAACCCTCATCGATACGGCTGCTGTTCGTCATTTGCCGGGCGGCGAGGAAATGGTGAAACACGCGCGCTCTGCGCGTATCGTAGCGGATGCTGCGTACCATATTCTCACGCGGTCGGCCAAAGAGTGCACCGGCAAATTCTTCGTCGACGAGGAAGTTCTGCGCGAGGCCGGCATCGAAGATCTCGAGCAGTACGCCTTGGTGCCGGGTAACGAGCTGCACGCCGATATCTTTCTGGATTAAGGCTGCGGTGTGACAGCTTGAACATGTGTATGCGCGAGAAATTGCGCATACACTTTCTTCTTCTGGCTTTTCCTTTTTTACCAGCATACTAAACGACTTAGTAGATTGGCGTTGCGTACTTTTCGCAGTGGGTATGCGGTTTTCCGCTGGTCTATTTGATGTCTATTTTGACTGGTGCTGACAAGAATGGCAGAAATCTCAATCGCAGTGGGAGGCGATACATATGTTTGAAGGTACTGAGGCTAAACCCTCCAAGGAAGCGTCCACATCGATGAGCCCGTTTCAACGAGAATTGGATCTAATTACTGCGAGCTATGCGGGCGCATGTGACCGTGTCAAGCAAGCAATCTCTTCTGAAGAAACTACTTTTCTTGGCATGAAGACATCCCAGCGCTCTGCTACTGAGCTGGAGATTGTGTCATCGTTCGCATTCGGAGCCGGGCTGAGAGTTATGAGTGAGGCAGGGGGACCATGGCGCGGAGTCGCCAAAGTGGCCCTCGCCGCAGGTGTTGTGGGTCTTGGTCATGATGCGCTTACGCGAATAGAGAAAGCGGCTGACGCAGCCCATCAAACCTGGATTTCGCCGGACAACCATGAAAAGAGTAGAAAGATTGTCGCAGAGAATATCGGAGCAGCGTTGTTCGATTATCCGGTTATGCTAGCTTACGGCGGCTTGGGTTCTCGTGTTCCCGAAATTGGATTGAAATTCGAGCAAAAGGGCTTCACCGCGCTCACCCGAGCCCTGTCTGAAAGCCCTCTTACAGCACGTTTGCAATCATTCGGTGAAAGATTTGATCTTTCGAGATTTAGCCCGCTGCGCGAGACCACGAGATCATGGAATGCACAACCTGCATCTTCATCGCAAATGGAAGGCTCTGCTGCCACCGCTCAAAAAGCTATGCATTCACCTCAAGAAGTTGTGAAAGCCACGTCTGAATCGGCGGTGAGCACTGCAGAACCGATTGGCACTGAGAGTTTGAGACCTGACCCGTCTATATATCTTGAAGCTGCTGCAAAAAGCAGCCTTCCGCCCGGGTATGAAGTGAAGTTTGGCGAGTACGATGGAAAGCCTGTGCAAATCAAGGTCTATCCTCCTGGTCTTGCACGTGGTGTTGATTCGCCAGGGAAAGTCGGTTATAGCACAGGCGTGGATCTTGGGCTCGGGCGCAAGATGGTTATTGCTCCTCGTGTGGAATGATCGCAAGGGCTTGGTCAATTTTGAATTAGTGAATGGCCGGCGAAGCTTCGCCGGCCTTCTTTGCGAATTTACGAATATATTTGACGAAAATTTGATGGGCAAATAAGTAGCATTCCATTTGAGCTTCCAGCCGCCTTACCAGAGAGTTTTACAATATGACTGAGTTGCATTCGCGTTCCTCTGCGGAGCGCCACCGTCCCCATGAACAACGTGATTCTCCGGATTCTCATTCCCGAGGCTGGGCTGATATTTACAGCAGCAGAATTGAAAGACCAGATCCTTCTGTTTATCAGCCTGGACAGTCCGCGCATCAGTTTGTGCAGAAGCATCTTCATGGAACAGAACTATATGATTCCGCTGAAAGTCAAGCTGGAGCGCATCGTTTGCACGCGGCAGCTGGAGCTGACAGAGGTCACATAGATACAGCAGGCGGAAGTGAGCGCTCGGCTTTGGCGTCGCCCGCTGAGGTACAAAGAAAAAGGGAAGTACATGATACCGGCGCCAAGATCGCCGACCATCTCAAGAAAGATCCTCATGATTTCAAGCATGTCTTCGATGAGTTGGATGAGATACGGAAGAAAGATCCTCGGCATCTTTCTGAAAATCTCGGTGAGATCAATCAGTCCCTTCACGAAAAAGGATTGCTCAAGGGAATGGCGATCGTTCGTGACAATAGAGATGGGCACGATGGTTGGGCTGTTGTTGCCGAAGACCGCAGCAACGTAAACCCCAGGCACAATAAAACTATGGTGAGCACAAGCCACTCCGCCGAGGAGTCATCCACGCTGAAGCATCATTATTCGAGCATGCATTACCGGCGCGGGCACTATAACGGATGGCATCAATCCGTCGAAGGTGGTGGTGGCGCGCATGGTGGCTACGACAAGCACGCCGTTGGCGGGCATGTTCCACCAGGGGCACGCCGAGAACTAATTGAAAAGGCTCTGCAGCTCGCAGGCGTGCCTGTGACGGAGCAGAATATTTCGGCAGTAAACAAGATCGTCACGCGCGAAAGCGGATGGAATCCGAACATTACTAACAACTGGGATATAAATGCGAAAAGGGGACATCCATCTACCGGACTCATGCAGACTATTCCTTCCACTTTTTCACGATATGCACTGCCCGGAATGAACAATAATATTCATGATCCCTTATCCAACTTGGTTGCAGGAATACGCTACGCAGAAGCGCGATATGGACGGCACGGACTGTCCGGTGTCGCCAAAGTCGCAAGCCGCCCGGGCGGTTACTAGATCCAAGACTTCAAATTGTTGGAGCCTGGAAAATGGGCCGTTTCTATTTGACCAGAATTTGATGTCTGTCTTCGTATAACTTGTACAGAGCTTCTGTTTAACGCGACGGGAGCTCTCAGAGGAAGATAAAAGGTGTCGAAGCTGGAGCCGGCTAGTCCGCTCCAGTTTTTGACATTTAGTCCTTCTTTTTTCCAGAGGGCATGCGATAGCCGACCCGCGGAATATTCTCGATGATTGCGCATTCACTGTCATCGATCTTGTAGCGAATTCTCTTCAATGCGGAGCGCAGCGCCTCACCGGTGGCATCGCTTTCAGAGTGCCAGACTCGCTCGAGGAGGGCATTATTGCTGAAGATCTGATCCGGATGGCGCATGAAGAATTCAAGCAGAGCGAAGTCTATGGGTAGCAGATGTATTTCCACTCCGCGCTTCGATACTTTTCTGGTGGCTGGATCAAGAACGAGGTCCTTGACCTTCAACGTATTGGCTGTGACTACCTGAGGGCGGCGCAGCAGAGCTCTCAATCGAGCCGACAGCTCTCTCAAATCGAACGGCTTGGTCAGATAATCATCAGCTCCTGCATCCAATCCTGACTCTTTGTCATTGATGGTGCTGCGAGCGGTCAAAAAGAGAATCGGTGTTTTTCCACCACGGGCGCGAAACTCCTGAAGAATATTCATTCCGGAAAGACCAGGCAAGGACCAGTCCAGAATGATCAGATCGTAAGTGCAGCAGAGTAATCGATCTAACCCTTCGCGACCGTCTGTGAAGTATTCGACCGAGTGTTGCTCGGACTTGAGAAATTCTGAGACCGTGAAAACCAGGTCGGAGTCGTCTTCTACTAAGAGAATTTTGGCCATTTTTTCTTTGCCGGCAGAGTCTGAGGCTAGCATCGAAATCATAAACTATCTTCTTAGGCAATTCATCTCTTTACCAATGCAAACAGCCTTCCTTTTGGGAAGGCTGTTTGAGGCTCAGGCTCTGGCGGTCGCGGAAAAAACTATTTAGAAGAGGCAAGCATCTGGCGCATGTTTCGATGCTGGGGAGACAGCCATGCGCCTTATGCTCGCTTCTGAAACTAAGGATCTATATCTCGATTTCCTGTCGGAAAAAAGGTCGGATTGGCGCTGTCACCTGGGCGGAAATTCAGATTGGGCCTGATTGTTTGATTTCCATAAGTGTCGATACTAGGACCGAAGTCAAGCGTTTGCTGTCCAAATTTCAAGCCCACTCCGGCTGCAGCGGAGGAGTTGTCGTTGACGTCGAAGTGCGCGCCGGATCTGACGCCGGCTATATCGGCGATACCTGTGTTTGCGCCAGTATAGGCGTTAAATCCTTCCGGTCCGATGCCTGCGCCGGCGTCTGCCTGGACATCTACAGGCCAGACTTTGCCTCTCACGTCACCGCTGACGCCTGTGTTGCGTCCCATGCGAGCCCCGAAGTCGGCGTCTCCGTTCACTACATTGAAGAAATTTGCTCCGGCGCCCACTTCGCTGTGAACTCCTTCTTCTTCGAAGCCAATATTGGCATTGGCTCGGGCATGCAGCGGACCGCCGTAAGGCATGAATTCCGCGTTGACCCCGGTGTTTTTGCCGAGCGATAAGTCGGTACTGGCGACGCCGATATTCACTCCTGTCTCGAGCGAGCCGTCCCGCACGCCGAGTTTGACAATGCCCAGGTCCACACCGTGGAATTCACCTCTGGGTCTGTTGTATGCAGTGTCATATGCAGGCGAGTTCGGTGTTTCAGGTGCAAATGAGCTGTGCGGGGCGTAGCCGGGGTGCAAGGGCTCGATTGGTTTCAAGTCGTAACGTGTTCTTGTGTCGAGAGCTTCATGTCTCAATTTCGCTTCTGCTGCCTGTCTCTGTGCTTCTGCATCCAGCTCGGCTCTGAGTGCCGCTTCTCTGGCTTGCTGCGCTTGTCTTTCCTTTTCTTCGTGCGCTTTCTTTTGGGCAGCCTCCTGCGCGTCTACTTCATGCATCGCCTTCGACCAGGCTTTGGGATCTTTTTTGGAGATTTTTTCCCGCTGGTCCAATGCCCAGTCCCAGGCGGCCGGGTCGTCGCTCTTCCATGCATCCCATGCTGCGTGAGCGGATTTGACGTCCTGCTCCATTTGATGACCTTTGCCGTGATGTGCTCTTCTTTCAGTGGTGCTTGCGTGTCCGTCCATAGAACTTGTTTCCTTGCTTTGTGCTCGGGGATTAGAAATTCAGTCCCGTAGAAACGGCGACCGATTGATTCAGTGCTGTGCCTGCTGATATCTTTCCGGACGGTTATGGCGGAATTGTGGCGAGGTCAAACGCCCATCTGATGAGCGTTTTTGAACATTTTTCGTAATTACCGTTCGAGCTATGGGCTAGTCGAGTTGCGAATTTTCTTCGTCGGCGCGCAATGCCAGCGCTCTTTCATGCAGCGGCACTGTGAAGGCGAAAGTGCTGCCGGGGGTATTGTCGTCGCACTCTACTCTTATAGAGCCGCCGTGCAATTCGACAATGGCTTTGCAGATTGCCAATCCAAGACCTGTTCCGCTCATAAGCGTAGAATCAGATTCGTGAACTTGCTGGAAGCGATTGAAAATGGCTTCGCGCATTTCTTCAGGCACGCCTCTGCCCTCATCCTGAATGCGAATTTCTACAGCTTGATCCATAAGGTCAGCGGATAGTGTGATGGTGCCACCATTTGGCGAATACTTGATGGCATTGGTAGAGATGTTCACCAATACTTGTACCATGCGATCCGGGTCTGCGAAGACATCGACAAAAGTTTCCACTGCGTTGAGTTTTATCGATTTTTCTTCGGCTAGCGGTGTGACGATTTGCAAGCACGATTCGAAAAGATTAGCGACCGGAATTTCGACTTTGCTGAGTTGCATTTTGCCGGCTCTGATTTTTTCCACTTCCAGTAGATCGTTTATCAATGTGAGCATTCGCTTGCTCGCTCCGTCCGCGCGCAGAAGAAGTTTTTGCGCTTGCTCAGGCAGTTGTCCTGCGGTGCCGGCTACCAGCATCTCGTGCAGGTGCCTTATAGCGGTAAGAGGAGTGCGCAGGTCATGGCTGACCATGGCCATAACTTCTTGTTTTACTCTCTCAGCATCTTTTCTTTCGGTGATATCGTGCAAGACGCAAAAATAGGTTTTTTCCTCTCCTGACCAGTAAGCGGAGAACAATATGTCGATTGTCGCTCCATCCTTTCTTCTCAGTTTTGTCTCGAAGGCTTCCTGTTCATGGCTCTTCAGAAGACTTTCCATGTGATTTTTTACGTCATCTCGATCTTCTTCAGGAATTAACTCTATGTAGTGCTTGCCGAGCAATTCATCCGGACTGAAGCCAAATACTTTTGTAGTGGCGGGATTGAGGGCGGCAAATTTGCCGTATTTATCTATGGAGCAAATGACGTCGCTGGCATTTTCTATCAAGGCCCGCTCAATGCGAGTGGCTTCGGCTAAAGCGTCTGCCATCGTGTGAAAGATCTGATCGACGTGCGCGATTTCATCATGTCCGGAAAGAGTGGGAAGCAGCTGTTCGTCGCGCGCCAGTCGCATGCTGTTCTCGGATAGAACCGCCAGTCTTTTAGTTATTCCTTTGCTCACGATTACTGCCAGAACGACGGTCATGATTACGCTCAAGGCAATGGCAATGAGCAATTGTTGGCTGATCAGCTGCCGATAATATGCTTGCCTCTCAGGGCTGCGGTCGCCAATTGCATGATGCTGTTTGGCCAGCGAAATCAGCTCGGGCGAAATGATCTGTTTCAGTTTGACATTCAGCGACTTTTGCAGGCGCAGGCACTCTTCCATGTCGCCTCGCTGGTACGCATCTCTTATTGAATCAAGAATTTTGTTGGCCTCGCGTGCACTTTGCTGCGCCTGGACTATCAGGGCTAGTGCGTGCGGATCGTCTTCGACGAGCTCTTTTACTTTGCGCATTTCATCAAAGGTCTTCTCGACCATGGCTTCTTTGCGCGTCTGAAGGGAAGGGTCTCTTACAAGTGCCGCCGCTTTGATGGTCGTCAGCATATCGTAAAAGTTGCGCACAATCAGATTGATCGTGTCGCTTATCTGCCTTGCTTTTTCCGCTTGTCTAGCCTCTTCCTGCGCTCGGTTATATAAGTCAGCAAGCACGCCGTACGATATCAATTCAAAGATGAGCGGAATGGCAACGAGAATCAAGCCTTTATGAAACAGGGAAATTCGAAGTTGCATTTTGGTTTCTGATACTTCCGCTCGGACGTAGGTATTGTAGCTTGAACAATTGTGGACATTTGAATACGCATAGCCACAATTTCGCCATAACTCACTTGAACAATCGATGCAGACCCTTCCGAACCCGTTTCTTTCAATGAATCCATTCAGCCCGCACGACACAGGCGATGCACAAAGTTCTTCCTGGCAGCCTCCTGAATCGTTTTCAGAGAGCCCTGGCAGCCTCTCCAGGGTGGCTAAAGTTATTGCCCGGGGTAGTTGGGAGGCTTTTGCCGAAACAGCCCGCCATCCGCTCGACAAGATGCCCGAGTTGGCCTTGTCGGCGGCGGCGGGTGCCGGTTTGGGAGCGCTGGGACGCCTGGGCGCTTCCGGTCGGTTTCTGTCAGCTGCCGCTGGGGCTGCGATGTTCGCCAAGTTCAGCTATGACGAATGGAGTGGCAAGCGTTGGAGCCGATTAGGTTCGGCTGTGGAAGACGCGTGGCGCTCGCCGCAAAACATGGATGCCAATGTCGATATTGTAAAGAACAGCCTTGGCTCGTTTCTGGTCGACCTGGCAGTGGGCTCCTCCGCGACCCGGTTTGGGTCTTTTGCTGCCGGGCGCCTGGCGCCGCCGGCCAAGCTTTTGCCGCATGCCTTCAGGCGGTTGGAAAGAGATGGTGGAGAAGCTCTTCTGCACGTTCAGAATCGTTTCGAAAATAAGCGCGTCTTTGATAACCAAGTCGAAGGAAAGCTGTCTTTAATCGCGCACAATCAACCAGCTGTGCCGGGAATGCCTCGCGGCGACCTGGTGCGGGTTGCCACTACTCCTGATGGCAAAATTCTATTGGCCGCCATGGATGTCGAGGGTCATGGTGTGAAAGCCGCTAAAAAAGCGGCCCTTGTTCATAAGGCAATCGATGATGTTTTGCCGCAAACGACCGATAAGAGCGCCAGCGATATTCTTGCACTTGTAGACGGGAAGCTTTCCAGCGCCGACGATCTTGCTATCACTGCTGGATTGATGAAGTTCGACCCACTGACGCGCAATTTGGAAACTGCAACCGCCAGTTCTCACTTCGCATACGTTGTAAGAGCCACCGGCAAAGTCAGTCAACTGGACAAAGAGGTTGGCGGTTTAGGCTTGGGCACGGATATGTATTCGTTTTTTCCGCGCGGCAATGATGTCATCCGTCTGCGTAAAGGAGATACGGCGATAATGGCCAGTGATGGTGTTTTTGACCGATTCGGCTACGGTGATAAAAAGGGCTTCGAGGACTTTCTAGTCAGGACGGGTCCGGATGCAGAGCGGATCCGTCGCGGTATTCTGCAGGCGCCGGCGCCGCTAAATGGTGCCGATGATGCCAGCTTTATAGTCTTTACCGCTCTTTAGACCAATCTGGAGTCAGCGGGTTCGCTCGATGAGGCGGCAATGGCGATGCTGCCGAGCTAATTTTTTTACGGCGGCAGAAGGCATCTGTTCGCTCGGAAAGTAGGTGAGTGTTCTCAATGATTTATTTGTCAAAAGCTTTTTCAGTCCGTGGAGGCCGATTCTCGTACCGCCGATGGACAAATAGCCGAGCTTTTTCATTTTGCTGATGTGTGCGGCTGCCTCGTCTGCGACCGCAACGTTCTCAATGTCCAGGCGCCAGATATTGGAATTCTCCAGTGAGGCAAAGTCGGCGTCCGTGATGCCGGATGCGCTTGGAATTCTCAAATATTCAAGCGTTTCTTTTTGACCCAACAGTTTCATCGCCCGCGAATCCAGTTGAGTACCGGATAATTCAAGATGTCTCAATTTGGGCAGTCGCGAGAAAGAGTCCACTGCGTCTGCTGTGATATTGGACCAGCCCGCTGAAACGTCGACTAGATTTTGGCAGTGCGATAGGCCCTTGGCGCCTGTGTTGTCCAAATTGGTGTGACTGACTGTGATTTGAAAGAGTTTGGGCAGTCGTGACAGTTCCGCCAATCTGCTGTTGTTTACGCCGCTGCCGAGAAGATCCAGATTGCCTATCCATGGAGAATTCAGTATCTTTTCGAAGGCGAAATCATTGATGTCGATCAGTTTCAGTCTGCAAATTCCATCGCTCTGATGGCGGCTGAGAGCCAGTAAGACTGCTTCCTTGCTGATTTCCGGACGTATGGTTTTTCTGTTGACACTTATATACGGCGTTGAATCCTTGACAGGAATTGGGTTTTCTTTTTTGACCGGCTCATTTTTCGTCAGCACGATGCGTGTGACTTGAGACGAAACAGTCGCTGACAGCGCCGCTGTGATGCCAATAATCGCCACCAATTTTTTTAGCGAGACTTGGAAATGGTTGTGCGAGGTCTGCGTGGATTTCGCTTTAGGAGCCGCTGCTAAATTAATAACCGAGTGGTCGGGATCGTTTAGATGGCGCTCGAGAATTGCCAGCTCGCCGGCTACTTGCGCTAGCGTTTGATATCTCTCCTCCGGCTTTTTCGACAGCATTTTAGCGACGATGCGCTCGATGACCGGCGGGAAATCCTTACCCATGGAGGCTTCTTTCAAGCTCGGTGCCTGCTGGCCCAGATGCAGCATCATCGTGGCCAGTGCCGTCTGTCCGATGAATGGCGGGGTGCCGGTCAGCGTTTCGAAGAAGACGCACCCCAGCGAGTAGATATCTGAGCGTTCGTCCACCGAATTGCCAGAGCATTGCTCAGGGCTCATGTAGAGAGGACTTCCGAATACTTCTCCGGTGCGCGTCAAGGACTGAATGTTATCGCCCTCTTTCTGAGTGAACTTAGCTAATCCGAAGTCCACTATTTTGACGAACCCATCATTGAGCTCGCCGCGAAGCTCGACAAGCATGATATTGCTTGGTTTTATGTCTCGATGCACCACTCCTTTTTCGTGGGCATAGCCAAGTCCGAAACATATGCGAAGAAAAAGCGGCAGTGCTTCTTTCAGGTCAAGCATCGCATTGTCCTTGATGCGTTGAGCCAAGCTCTCTCCCTCGATATAGTCCATTATCAGGTAGGGGATTTTATCTTCGAGCAAGCCAAAGTCGTGAACAGTTATCAAATTTGGATGGTCGATAGCGAAAGCCGCGCGTGCTTCGTGATGAAATCGCCTTACGCTCAAGTCGGAAAGACGAGATGTATTGAGGATTTTTAGAGCCAGTGTCTTGCCGAGAAGCACTTGTTCTATCTTGTAGACGGAACCCATCCCGCCCCGTCCGATCAATGAATGGATACGATAGCGATCGCTAACGATATCGCCTCGTTTCAAAAGCAGGGAAGATTCAGCAAAAGGCTGCTCATCGGGCTCGAAAGAACTTTCTCTCGAAGAATTCTCGTGGTTGGATAGAGAATCGGCGGATCTCTGGAACTGAGAGTTCACAGGGCTCTGCGAGCCGGACATGAGGTTACCTCAAAAACTGCTGGTAAGGCTGATCTTGTACTTGTGGTGCGACGGGCGGCAGGCTACGCTGCACCCTAACAATGTACGGATAGAGCGTGACTTCATCGTGACTTTTCGGCGCCACCGTCCGAGTTTTTCCCAAATTTTTGCGGGCGCTGAGAATAAAAGTTGTCCGGGCGGATTTGACGACAATTTGACGGCATCTGCGGCACGATGACCCCACAAATCGTCTGCACTCAGCTGTGCCAGCCCCGGCACAGATTCGCTAAATCACTGCAGGAGTTTCACATGTTAGAGCAAGAAACAAAAGGCCATTATGACTCCCGGCAGAGTGCCGATAAAGAAGCTGCGCAAGATGCAAGGCAGATTCGCTCTGCATATGATCATGATGGCGCAGACAAGGCTGTCCAACGTTTGCAAGCGGAGGTCGATGCTGTGCCCAGTGCGCAGCGGCAGGCTTATGGAGCGGCGCTCCTTCGAAATTTGCAGAGCGAAAGCGGCAGCTCGAATTTCTTGCCCGATGTCGCTCTTGCTTTTGGAAACGCTCATAAGGAGAGCGTCTCGGAGGGCGGCTTCGTGAGCAATTCGCGCATCGCCTCAGCAGTGCAGAACGAGAAAAATCCTGTATATGCCGAGATGTATCGCCAGTTTGGCGACCGCTTCAAGTCCATGCGCAATGAAAATCAGAATCAGAACTTTCTTTATGGCGATCATTCGCACGCACCTGCCTCTCTAAATGCCGCCGGTCACTGGCTGGCTAACAAGCTCAATGAAAAGGCTGGACCTTCGTGGGGGGGAGGCGTCAGTACTGATTCGATTTCCGAGCGGTTGAGCGAACAAGGGCAGAAGCTGGAAAAGCGCAATAAAGATCGTGAAAATCTTGGTTTTCTCGCTGCCAAGCCTGAGTTGTTCGACCACATAGCTCAGAATGACGGCGAAATTTCTCGCTCTGATGCAGAAGCTTTTCGAAACAAGCTTCTGCTCGACACCAGTGATGAAGGAAAGCGCCTGCGTGAGAAATTCGCAAAAACACCGAAAGAGCAGGAGCGGCTGACTAACACTGTAGGAGCGTTGCTCGACTCATTTGATCATCCCGCTAACGCCGACGGTGCAGACGGGTCGGTGCACAATGATGGTTATGACTTATATGGCATGAATCCATTCGGCGGCGATTTCATGACCAAAGAGAGCTTGGCTCGTGGTCTTGGATATAGCAGTTCTCAGGAAGCGCAAAAA
The DNA here is from genome assembly GCA_964493595.1 of uncultured Candidatus Obscuribacterales bacterium. GTDB lineage: Bacteria > Cyanobacteriota > Vampirovibrionia > Obscuribacterales > Obscuribacteraceae > QKMZ01. The sequence continues at coordinate 17,952 of CAZBOX010000104.1, forward strand.
CGAGTTATGCAGGACGTGAAAACTTCGGTCGACGCCAATCCTGACGTGCAGTCTGCCGGTGATTATTCACAAACAGCGCAGAAACGAGGCGATGGACCATGGCAAGTTGCCGAGCACATGCTTGACGGGCAAGACAAGCATTTTGAAAAGCCATTCGAAGCACAAAAGCTGCTGACCGATGTTGTGCGCCAGAGCAATTTCTGGACCAAGGACAAACAGGGCGAGCCGAAGCTGACAGCCGACAATAGAAATGAAATGTTGGCTGCGATCAAGTCGGCCGAAGCGAAGCGTGCTGAGCATGAAGGCAAAGACGAAAACAATGACTTGTCGCGTTGGTTTGCCGGTCGCTATCCTGAGGACATGGAGAAGAAATCTTCCGGCAAAGGAGATGTTGAGCAGCTTTCCGACTTCAGCAATACCAGCTTGCGCGGTGCGAAAGATGGTCCAAACGCAATTGCCGCCCGGATGATCCACGGACAGGAGCAATTCTTCAGCGATCCGCATAAGGCAGCCGCAGATCTTTCTAAAGCCATCGGAGTTAAAGCCGGTATTCACAACAGTAAGAATGGCGCAGAACAAGTAACCAAGGAGAATATCGAAAAAGTAATCGCCAATATCGAAAAAACCGGCAATCAGGAGTTGTTGGATTGGTTTAAAAAACGCTATCCCAGAGATTGATTTTTGCTCGAGAGATAAGCCCC
>CAZBOX010000105.1:0-18574 GCA_964493595.1 uncultured Candidatus Obscuribacterales bacterium
GACAGATTCAATCAAGATTCTATATTTCACTATATTCTTTAGTATAACAATTAAAAAAAGCAAGACGGTCAGAAGAGTGCAACACCTCCGAGGGGAGGAGTTGTTCTTCGACCGTCTTGCCGTGTTAGGTGAGTTGGCATGTGACTCACCTCTTTACGCGGACTGACCATCTTCGGCTGCGAACTTGACAGCGAACTCCTCACGGATTTCGGTCATCACGCGGCAGAACACCTCAACCGGGAACGCGCTCTTGCGAGCAGGACGGCCGGTGTCGTGGATGATGGTACGCGGGCGGGTGGCGACGAAGGCACGAGCAATCGCAGGATGCTGTTCGAACTTGGCTCGAATGGCTTCCTTGATGATTGCGTGATGCTCCGGCGAACCCATGGTGAACGTCTGTCCGTCGAAAGTCGTCTGCTTCGTTTTCGCCTTCTTACCGGCCGAACGAGCATAGACTCCGTGCATGGCAAACGTCTGCGTCCGCTTCTCACCTTCGGGGAATTTGATTCCCTGGTAGAAGCCCTCAACGGAAGCGAATTCGATTCCGCGGAAGACGAACGGCGTGTGTGCGAAGTTAGACGCATCGCGTCCAACTTCCTCTTGCGAGGATGACGCACAGTTGATTGGCTGCATTTCGTTCATGACTTGGTCTCCTTTTGTGTTTGCGGCCCAAAACTTTTCCCACGAGGAAAAGCTCTATGACCTTGTTAGTGATTTTGATGTTGGCTCTAGCCCTTGGTTTTTCTACTCGTTGAGAGAAAAAGATGTGTAATTAAGGGCTAACAAAAAGAGATCTCCGCTTGTCAACCAAATTGGGCGCATTCCGGGTCCGAATTGGGAAAAACCGCAGTCATTCTTGAAGATTGCACCTTCATTAAACGCCGATCAGATTCGCGCAGCTTTGCTAACACCGGTTTAATCTTTCTACCTTTCGCGCAAAAGACTTACTGACGGCGCTTCGATAGCTGTTGCCGCGGGCATAAAATCGGAAGGAAGTCAGGGCGTTTTTCGTATGGACTCAGCTAAGCAAAGTGTCAAAACCGACGATTCGATGGGATCGGCTTTCGAGGATTTTTTCCACTCGGCGGCCTACTCCGCTTTCGAGGCTCCGATAAACTCACTCGGCAAACTGACCAAAGAAATCACAGGCTCGAGACTCTTGCCGGAGATAGACTTGTTCGGCGCGCCAGAGCAAGCACAGTTCGGCAGCAAACGTTGGCATGCTCAACAAGCAGGCTCCGCGGTTGGCATGATCGTGCCTTTCATGCTGACTCGAGAGGGTATGAAATGCGCGGGTATCGGTCGAACGTCCCCTGCCTTAGCGCGCTCGCTCTCGGTCGGCGAGCGAGCTTCATTGATTGGTCAAAGTGCAGCCAGCGGTGCCGTTTTCTCCACACTTTTTCAAGACGCCGATGGAACCGGTCTCGATTACTGGGCCAATAAAGGCAAAAACCTTGCCGTGACCTCAGTCGCGTTCGGCAGTTTCACAGGTTTTAGTGGCACTTCCGGCAGCGCGCTCAGAACGGCCCTTGCTGGTGCGGGAGCAGGCTCAATGGCAGCCGATACTCATTCGCTAATCGAGGGACGCGGGTTGGCATCTCTCGGTGAAAGATATCAATCAGCCTATTCATACGCATTTACAGGACTTGCATTGAAGGGAGGCGAATCTCTAATGGCCAGGGCGCGCTCCCAATCTATTCCGGATGCTCTGCAGAGAATCAAGAACCCTGAACTGCGTGAGATGCACGATTTGAGCACTTATTCCAAAGCTTTTGACGGCTTCGGGGGAAGAGTAAAGAAAACCATGGGAGGCGCGGATTCCGTGGTTTTGGAACTTACCGATGGACGCATTCTCAAGATGACCACTAAGCAGTTGCCAGAAGAGGTAGGGACACGCGCTTTCGATCAACCGATTCTGGAGAGAGGCAGTCGCACCGCCGATGGTATCACCATCAATTATTTCGTACAACCGAAAGCCGAGCCTGCAAGACCAGGAGATCTCGACCTCGTCAATAAAGTCGTCAAGGAACATGGATACATTTTCCGAGATCCGGCCTTGCAACAGATCGGCAGATATCAGGGAGAGCCGAAACTGCTCGACCCATTCGCCGTAATCAAAAACAAGTAGAAAGCCTTACAATCCGACTTTCTTGATGAACTCTGCCAGGAACTTCAAGTTGTTGTTTGGACCACCATAAGGCATCAACAAGTTCGCCTGAACAACAGAGCCCTTATAAGCGGTCTTGCCACCGGCCACTTTCTGAATTTGTTCAAGAGTGAAGTAGCGTCCCAAAGGATTGTTTGCCTGTTGGATGTACTCATAGAATCCAGGATAAGTGTTCGGAGAAATAGCAGTCGGATTGACGAGGCCTAAGCCGCTGAAACGAGTGTCGGTAAGATGCAGTTTCATCGGATCAAAGTCCGTCTGGTACCGGCCCAAAGTGCCCACTAATACCTTGCCGCCTGACTCCTTCAAAACGTCTGCATTGTTGTGAATAACCCCGGCACCTTGCCTACCGCTGTATGCGTAGTCATCGACATACATGACGACCTTTCCGTCTGCGGCACCCGGTCCTTTAGCAGCCAATTCAGAGAGCGTCATGAAATTCTCAGGACCCAAACCATTCACTTTTGCGTAGAGGTGATTGATCAGATATTCACTGCCATTCTTTTCAACACCGGTGACGATAATGATATCTTTTGGTCCCTTTCCGGGCGGCAGCTGGGCTAATGCCTGGGCGTGCAAATCTCTCATCTGTCCCATCATTGTCGAATAAGACTGGTAATGCATGCCATCTCTGAGAATGTGAGCACTTATGGCTTGCCGATCTCCGGACATCTTGCCTAAGAAATCAAGGATCTGTTCTTGAGTGATAAGTGGTGTCGTAAATTCGCTGTACAGAGAATCGATTTGATGCTTTTGCCTGAGGGCGTCCGGCTGCCCCACAGAAGCCTCCGACCGTGCGGCTTTGCGATTCGGAATGGTTGGCGAATCTATCACCTCAGCCTTCGGATTAATGGCAGCAGCTTGCTCTCGTGCATTTCCGGCCAGCACTTTTCGAGCCAGCTGTTCATCCGTCAAACCTTCCGATCCGGGCATTCGCCTGGCTTCAGCAATGAGTTCTTTCAACTTGCCTTGAATCAACTCCGGACCAGCATACTTAGCCGCCCCGAAATCATACATGTTAAGACCTTTATCGAAGCCGCCCATATCAGCAACAATCAAATTGTCAACTTTGGAAAGCAGCTCTCTTTGAGCCGGCGTAGCAGTAGCAAGATTATCGAAGATCACACCATTTTTCGGGAATTGCCCGCTATCAACCATTGCTTTCATGGCAGTCGGAGTCAACTCGACGATCTCTATTTTGGCATGTCCGGCATTGTTCTTAAGCAAGTAACCAAGCGCATTTCCAGAGGTATCTCCAGACAAAGTAAAGACCTTTACGCCTTCCTCCTTGATATTCGGCATGCTCTGCAGGCGCTTAGCGAGCGCAGCCATTTGTGCATCGACTTTTCTCGGATGCATATTGGGAGCGCTCTGTTCGAGGAGCTCAAGCGCAAGTCGCTTATCAGCGTCGCTCATGCCATCAAAAACTTGCCTGAACTGCTCAGGTGTAATGGGTCGGTCTGTGAATTTAGCCTCGAGCTCTTTGGCAAAGTCTCTGATGCGCGCGGGATCAAACCTGGTCGCAGGAGCATCTCCAGTTGCATCGCGCAGCCTGGCATTGCCCGGCTCGAGATCTTCTGTTCTTCTCGCCGGTGGTTGATCGCCACCATTTGTACCATCACCATTGCGAACGGGCTGCTCAACACCACCCTCTCGGCGTACCGCAGGACTGTCACCATCGACTCTGACTGCAGGATCATTCTCAACGCGCGCCGGTGGTTCGTTCGCAACACGAACATGGTCGCCGGCTTCTCGACTCGGGATTACAGGCTGCTCAACTACAGGTTCGTCAGTTCGCGCTCTGACGATAGCGCCTTCCTCTGCTGATTGCTGTGCAACACGCCGTCCGGGCAGATTTGTCTCTGATGCGCCATTGGCAGCGCGATTCGCCAAATTAGCGACATTGTCGATCGAACCGGCTTCTCTTGATACCAAGGCTCTCATTGACGAAAGCCCCTTCCCGGCGACCGAAAGAGAAGGAGCCAGCACCCAGGTTCCGACGCTGCCGCCCAATGCCCCAAAGGCAGTGGATGTGCCCGCCATTCGCATAAATTCATTGAAATCACGGGCTTCCGCGCCAGCTCTTATGGTTCCGGACAATCCACCACCGGCCATACCGGCAAGCACGTTGTCCGGAGTGCTCTTAATCAACTGCTTGAGCATGGTACGGCTTTGTTCTTCCATTGACTCGGCAATCGACTTCTTGAGCAACTGCGCAACGGCTTGTTCCTGCCCTTCCTTGGAGATTTGCTTGGCAAGAATGCCGATTGCTTCATCGGTGATTTTGCCGCCCTGCGCGAGACCTTCTTTGACAAGCGTGGCGGCGCCCCTCTTAAGCGCAGCCTCTCCGCCTTCTTTTATCAATTGACGCCCGCCCAATACCAGCACTTTGTCTGCTGCACTGGTGGCGACACCGGCGCCGAGGAAAGTTGTGAACCCATCGGCAAAACCAGTGGCTCCGTCAAGAACCACCTGACTGCTGCCCCAATCATAATCACCGCCCATGATGGCACCCTTAGCACCAACCTTGAAGACAGCAGCTGCGGCGCCCGTGTATGCCAACAAGGACAGGCTCACACCACCAGTGAAGAAAGCGCCCCCGACGGCACCGGCGGCAATGGCAGTATCGACGACTGCATCGGCAAGAGCTTCCTTGGAAGATGCATGCATATCGACCATCTTGTAGACGTTATCTACATACTCGCGCATCCTGGCTGGATCTTCGACCATCTTGGCGGCCAGTTGATTGACTTCATTGTCCAGTTGATAGCCGGTTCCATCCCAGGCATTATCCACAAAGCGGCTTCCAAAGCCCGATCTTGTCGTTGCCGCCTCTTGCATGGCGAAGAGAAACTCCGCCCGGGCATCTCGTCCATTCACCTGCCTGAGAGCTTGTCTCTGGTCTTTACCGCCCAATTCGGATATCAAATCGGCAGAGAGGTCAGAACCATATTTGCGGGCGTATTCGTCTCTTACCTTTTGGAGTCTTTGCTGAATAATCTGATCGATTTCGGCTTCTGACTTGCCTTCGGCCTTCAGCTGAGTGCGATCGTTCAACCCCGCAAGTGTTTCCTTTATCTCAGCCTCGCTGGTTCCAAGCCCCAACTGATACGAACGTAATTTGTCTTCCGGGCGCATCTCGCCTTGTTCCATGGAAGCAAGAGCGACCTTGCGCTCGTCATCGCTGAGGAAGCCCATGACACGGTCTTGGAAGCGTTTGTCGGTAAGAATTCTCTGTTTTTCAGCGGCGCTGGCACGTTGAATGTCCTGATAGGCTCCTTGCTCGTCGTCGTCAAAGACACCACGATTGAGGTCCATCTGCAGCTCAACTGACAATTTGCCCGTCTCGATAAGCGGCTTGGCGTATTTCTCGTAATCCGAGCTGCCCATTGCGCGTCGAGCTGCATCTTTGAATTGCTCGGAGAACGCCTTATCTTCAGGAGTCTGCGGATTATTAATGCGGTCGCGCATCTTCGGATCTTTGTCGAAGGCACTCTGAATGTCTCTTATAACTTGCGCTTCATCGGCATCAAAGTAGGACGCTTGCAAGTTCAATTTATCCATGATGCCCATAGCAGGCTTCTCACCACGCTTCACTTGATCAAGCAGACCAAAAGCAACTTTCTGTTCGCTGGCGTCGAGCGCTCCTCTCAATCTCTCATCGAGATCGTCCTTGAATTTCTTGTCTTTTGGATCGGCTCCCGGCTCGCCGCCGCGTTTATAGCTGGCACGCTCATCATCGGTCATATTCTCGATGGTGCGATAAATGGCCGCTTCATCATTGTTGTACCAGCGCTTGTTGTCTTCGATGGCATCGAGTACGGGGCGGCGCTGTTGCTGGCTGGCTTCGTACGAAGTCGCGTTCTTCTTATCGTTTACGACTTTCATCGTGCGATCGAATTCTTCTTGCGAAAGGTAGGTTTTCAAAACCTGCTCGATCTTTCCAATCTGGGCCGGATCATTTTTCAGGCGGTCCCAATCTTCTCTGGACATGTTCTCCACAGTGGAAATCACGTCCTGCATGCTCGAGTCGTAGATATTGCCGCGATGATTGGCGAGCTGAGTGACAAGCGAGCCGCCCTTCTGGGTGATCATGTCTTCCCATTTGGCCAGTTCGTTTACTTGCGAATCTCCGGAGAACCACTTGCCGGCTGCTGCTTTCAACTGTTCGTGCGTCTTAGTGTAATAGTCGAGCGCCTTTTGCCTTTCCGCTTCAGAAACCGGATTTTCCAGTGTTTCATTATTGGAAATACGCTTGCCCAGCGCGTACCTGTCACGCTCTTCTTTGCTCATGTTGGCGAGTGATTGCTCAATCGCTTCTTCATTATCTCCGAGCCAGCTTCTATTGTCTGATACTTGTGTTGCGACGGAGAGCTTGCCGTATTCGGCATAGTCTTTCACATGATTCAATTCTGTATCGGTGACATTGCCGGAAAGTCCGAAAGTGAAGGCGTGATACCAATGCCCTTCAAAATTGTCCTTGATGAGCTTCTGCCCTTCCGGTCCGGCAAAATAATCTCTTACTTCTTTAGGAGCTCGACGCATTGCCTCCTGGAACATTTCCGCATTACCGGCATGGGCTGCATCGACTGCCAATTTCTGCGTGTCGGCCGCCGTTCTTTGGTCATGACCTTTGATATAAACTGCCGCAGCAGCCTTGGTTTCCTTGGAAAGATTCGGATCATTCTGAATAGCATCGTTCAAGCTGACGCCGTAGCGGCGCCGATATTCAGCATCAGTCTTGGCTATTTCGGCAGAACTCATCGTCTCCAGAGAATTTCGAACTATTTTCTCGAGTTCAGAATTCGAACGACCGAATGTTTCACCACGCTCTACCAGCGCTTGCCGGATCGTTCCGGCATTGTCGGCTCCGTCAGGTCGCGTCAACAAGGACTTCGCTTTCTCCAAGTCGGAGCCAGTCATTTCATCTTCAAATTCTTTTTCCAGGTCCCAGCCGTATTTTTCTTTGTATTTCCGGTCCCAGATTTCTTTGATCATCTTGCGCTCGGCTTCGGTTTTATTCTCCAAAGTCGCGTAAATCGTGTCTTTATCAGTCCCGGCACCCCACATGAAACCACGGTTCATCGCGGTTTCCAGAGCCTCTGCAGCGGCGTCCATGGCCTGATAATTGACGTCCTGGCGGGAGCCATCCATCTTGCGCCATTGCCGGTTTCCAGCAGCATCTTCATGAAAATAGCTGCCGTCCTTTTCTACCTTGACCGTACCTTGCCACTTCGCACCATCTTTAGTGTTAGTCCAGTTTCTGCCGTCCTTAGTTTCCCAGGTGGCATCTCCCTCAGTCATCTTGTTGACGTTACCGTCAGCACCATAGGCGTAGGTGCGCTTGACTCCTTTGGAATCGACCGTTTCCACTACCTGACCAGATTTGTTTTCCGTGCGCGATGCACCAGACGAATCACGATACTGCGCATTTCCGTCTAGACGTTTGGTTACGACCGAATTATTCTCGACATAATTGTAATTTCCATCGGGAGTGACCCAGGCAGCGCCCTTTGACTTATCGCCCTTATTCGATTCCCAATTTTCGCCGTCCTTGCTTGTCCAGATTTTTCCGTCGGCTTCTTTGATTTCACTCAATTTGCCATTGGAGCCGTATTTAAATTCGCGCACCTGATTGTCTGCCGACTGGGTGCGCGTGACGCGACCCTGCTGATCCAGAGTAATTTGGCTGCCGTCTTTGTTTTTGACATGAAACCCTTTGACCTGACCACGATCACCATAATCGAATCGAGTACTGGAGCCGTCTACATTTTCTGCGCGCTGGATCACCGAATTCTTGTCGAAAGTCAAATTGCGACCATCGGTAGTGCCCACACGCCGGTTTCCGGTGGTCAGATCACTTTCTTGATACGTTCCATCGGGGCGCACAGAGACATTCATCTTGCGCGTTTCATTGCTGCCTTCTCTTGTCCAATTAGTACCATCAGCGGTGCTCCATTTTGCACCGGTACTCTCGGTCACCTTTAAAATCTTGCCATCCTTACCATAGTCGAATTGGCGCCAGGTGCCGTTTGACGCTTCTACGCGTGTAATCTTGTTCTCATTATTGACAGAAATATTTGAACCGTCGGGCTTAAAGACTTTCTTGCTGCCGTCGGCGGCGACTTCACGATAGAGGCCTTCCGGCCCAGCTTCCAGTTTTCCTTTCCAGGTATCTTTGGTCTTATCGTTTGTCCAATTCTGCCCGTCCTTAGTTGTCCAGGTACCGGTAGAATCCGTCATTTTATTGATGCGACCCTGCTCGTCATATTCAAACTTACGCGGGCGGCCCTTCGCGTCGATGATTTGGGTAACCTGATCCAATTCATTCTTTGTGACTTGAGAACCGTCAGCATTGGTCCTCTCGAAGCGGCTTCTGTTGCCCTCCTTGACCTCATTCCAACCGTCCGTGCGTTTAGCAACTTCCTTGGCGTTCGAATATTTTTCGCGCACAGTGCCGTCGGAATCGACTGCAATCTCGAGCTTGGCTGCATTCTTAGTGCCATCCTGCTGCCAGTTTTTGCCATCTTTGGTACGCCAAACAGAACCATCGGGCTCCTGAACGCCTGAAAGCTTTTTGTTGGCGTCGTAGGTAAAACGTCTCTCTTCACCGTCTTTATTTCTGACGGCAGTAACGTTGCCGTCTTTATCCCGCGAGACTGTCGATCCGTCCATCTTGAACGTGGTCGTCTCGCCGCGAGAGTTCTTAACGGTTTGCGCGCCGTCCTGCGCTACTGAAATTTCGCCTGAACGATTCTGGCGAGTTTTTTCATTGTGCCAGTTCTTGCCGTCGCTGCTGCGCCAGACTGATCCGTCCGACTCAACAACTGAGGCGAGCCTGCCGTCTTTGTCATAGCCATAACCACGCTTGGCGCCGCTAGCATCGATGGAAGCAGTGACACGATGCTTGTCATCGAATAAAAGCTGCGTGCCGTCGTTATTCATGCGCTTGGTTTCATTGCCTTTCGCATCCAGCATGCTGACGCTGCGATCGGCATTGCGCTTCATCTGGCGTCCGTCCGGCAAGACCAAAGTGTAACTGCCGTCCTGGTCGAACTTGATGTCCTTGACCGGAACTCGCTCTCCTGTCTGTTTCAGCACAAAAGATTTTCCGTCCGGTGAACGGTTCCACTCTGTTCCGTCGGTTTCAGTAATACGAACGACATTACCGCTGGCATCTCTTCCGGCATTTACCGTATAGCCGGCATCGCGTTTAAAAGTTTCCGTCTTGGCAATGGCGTTAGGGTCGGCAAGCTGCCCGAGTAAAACCTCCTGACTAGGGAGATTTGCAATCTCATCGCGTTTTGCAGCCGCACTTCTGGTAAGTCGCTCCAACCCTTCCACCGCTTCATTTGCGGCGTGATTCTCTTCGGCATCCTCAGGAGGATCCTCGATGCGAGACTCTTTCTTAGGCTGAGCTTCTAAGGGAGTTGACACAGATTTTTAGGAACGCTGGTAAGTGGTCGGCGCAGTCGGCAGCTTTATCTTTATTCCCAGAGAGGGCGTATCTCTAGCCTAAAGGAGATTTGTGACAAAACTGTCTCAGCATCTATACGCATATCCGCACTTTTAGACGAAAGGTCCAAATCTAATTTTGAGCCACCTGAGGACGCTGCATCAGGCCGTTTAATCTGAGCCGACCTCATGTCAGCCTTTAATACGACCAGTTGTCAGTTCATGTAAATACTCATGATCATGTCTAAAAGGCCATTACCTCGCTATTTTGTCAGCCGACAGAACGATGACTCGTTTGCCGATTGCGTAAGCACGCTAGATCCTTGCCATGCCATCGATAGCTTTTTCATCGGTGGACGGCACATGGTCGAAAAGGAGTGGGTGGTAACCATCGACTCAGCCGGATACCTGAAAGCGACCGACGGCGAAAATCTTGGCGCTCTGCCAGCCGAGGTCCAGCAAGACCTGGCCTTCAACGAAGTAATTGGCAGTGCTGCCAGCCGCACACTAGACAGCTCCAGTGTCTACCTCTTCTACCTGGAGGCCCTGGAACAACCGCCGGAAACACCTGGATTAAACGACCCCGTCTATCTTTACGGCACTTTATACGGTCCTTTTCCATCCTCATCAAGCCAGAGCGCCCGAGGTATTAACGGCCAGCTGACTGTCAATCGCATGGACTTGCTGGCAGGCTTTGTCGATTCGGCTAAATTCGCCTTCAATTACCAGTCAGTTGGAAATGAAACACAACGCTGCTTCAACCTGCTCCTGCCCGGCGACCGAGAGGAAGAAATCGCGCAGGGAAAGAGCCTGGTAATGGCTTATCCTCTGATGCCCGCCGAAGTCGTCATGGGCGAGCCCTGGAACGAAATCGTCGTTTCCGGACTGATATACGACGTTCTTGCAGCGCTCAAAGAAGATCTCGAGAAAGAGAAAGTCAATCATCCGCTGCGCAGCACGACCTTGCCGGTTCCCAATCGTGCCTGGCTCGAACAACAACTGGAGTCAAACGGCTACCAGATCAAAGGCAATATAGCCACACGTATGCCCGGCGCCAACGCAGGAATTCCCAGAATGCTTTCTTACGCTCTGGGACACTTGATCAAGGACAAAACCACTCTGCCGCCCCAGGGCACGATCTCCGATTTCATCGCAATAGCCGAATCAACAATCAAACATTTGCCCGACTTTCCTTCCAAACGCCTCAAGGCTCTGCGCTCTCGCGTGCGAGATGTTTCACCCGAGGCCAGAGCCCAAGGCGCAAGAGCAAAATCGGCCCCGCCTCAACCCGCTCGAATCCCGGCCGGGCAGGTTTTTCCAGTGCAAATGGGCAATGCCCCTGCCCCCAAGAAAGCAGACTGGATGCAAGATTTCATCACCCAGCATCGCCCAGCGGGTGCAGGAGAAACTCGCCTGACCACAATGTCCGGTCTGGCTAATTCACGCGCATCCCAAGCTGCCAAAAAGTCCGAAAGGGCAGAAAAGAAATTAAATACTAAACCTGACTGGATGAGCGATTTTGATAATCAAACAGCGGGAAAAGAGAATATCAAATTAGATTCAAAGGATGACAAAAAAGCGACTTCGCAAAAGAAAGACGATTGGATGAAAGATTTCCAGTAACACCAGAGGGAACCCAGGACTACCAACCAAACGCAACAACAGGTAAAACAGCCAATGACCAAAGTTCATGAAAGACCAGTAGAACCATTCTCCGACATTCACTTCGAGCACGGAGAAGTGAGAGCGACTCTGCTGCATGATCCGACCGTGGAAGGTATGGACATGGCCCTCTACCTGGACGGTTCGGGCAGTATGAGCGATGAGTATGAGAACAAACGGCATTCGGAAACTTTTCTCGATTGGTTGTTCGGCAAAAAGACAGTCATCGCTGACAATGTCGTAGAGCCGCAAGCGCGCTGGATTCTCGAATACCTTGCCACGAAGGACCGCAATGGTTATTTGCGCGTAGCCTATTGGGCAACAGGCACTGCCGGCTCAATCGAAGTGATTGGAGAACTGCAAGGCAAGGACGTAAACAACTACAAATTCCCAGGTCCAAAGAAGTTCGGCAATCAAACTAATTTGAAGCCGGCGATTGAAGACTATGTCGAATACCTGGAAGAGCAGATGCAAAATGGCGCTCGTCGTGGATGTGCCGTTTTCATTACCGATGGAGTCATTCACGATGCGCACGAAGTGAAGACCTACTGCGAATATTTAGTCAAACTGATGAAGAAAGGCAAGCTGCCGAAGATGAATTTCATCCTTGTCGGCGTCGGCAAAGACGTTGATGAAGAGCAGATGGAAGACATTTGCCATGAGGAGTACGAAGGCTTCGGTCACCTCTGGTGCCACCGTATTGCCGAAGAAGTAAATCAAGTAGCTGAGCTGGTCGCTGTTCTCGTAGACGAGAGCATGACGGTGGCATCCGGCGGTACCATCACAGACGACAAAGGTCGCGTGCTGGCGCGGTACGAATCACGCCTGCCCGCCGTTCTCGAATTCAAGGTACCGGAAGGCGCTCATAGCTTCACGCTGGAAGTGAATGGACAGAAATTCACACAGCCACTTCCTGACGAAGATGATGACGATGACCACCATTAGAAATGTGCAGATGAGAATCGGTGCAGTAGAAGCGGAGTGACATTCACCCACGCTCAAAGCTGCACCGGTTCCAATATCTCCAGCACATCACAGAAAATCATTAGCGGCAAGTTTTGAAAAGCCGCAAAGAAGGACAAAATGAGTCAAAAACACGAAACTATCGTCAAACCATTTTCCGACGTCCACAACAAAGGCGGCAAAATCCTCGCCACTTTGTTGCACGATCCGACTATCGAAGGACTCGATGTCGCGCTCTATATGGACGGCTCGGCCAGCATGGAAGACGAGTACGGACCGCGCGGTGTCCTCGCCAAACTGGGCGGCGTGCGCAATCAGGTAGAGCCGCAAATGCGCTGGATGCTTGAGTATCTGGCTACCAAAGACAAAGACGGCGTGCTGCGAGTCGCCTACTGGGCGACCGGAGACGGTTCAGAACTAGAAGTCGTCGGCGACCTCACCGGTGTTCAGGCGAAAGACTATAAATTTCCCGGTCCTAAGTTCTACGGCAAAGGGACGGTCATGCTGCCGGTCTTACGCGATTACGTCGCTCACATCAAAAACCACAGTGACAAACACATCAAACGCGGGTTGGCTGTAATCATTACCGACAGCCAGATTTATGACCCCGATGATATCAAAGCGTATTCAGCACAGGTGGCCAAAGAAATCGAAGCCGGGCGTTTGCCTAAAATCAACTTCGTGCTAGTCGGCGTAGGCGAGCAAATTGACGAAGAACAAATGGAAGAGATCTGCCACCAGGAATACCCGGGCATCGGACACCTGTGGTGCCACCGCATCGCCGACAAAATGGAAGAAATGGCAGAGCTGGTCGCTGTTCTCGTTGACGAGACGATGACTGTCGCATCGGGTGGAGTGATTTATGACGACAAAGGCAACGTCTTAAAGCGATACGAAACAAGACTGCCGGCGGTCATGGAATTCACTGTACCTGCAGGTTGCCACAGCTTTACGCTGGAAGTAAACGGTGAAAAGTTTACGCAGCCGATTCCAGAAGAGGATCATCATGGCGACGATGACGATGATGACGATGACCATAAGCCGGTCCAGCAGTCCAACATAGGAAACAAGGGCGGACACAAACACTAATTTAGAAACGTCGTTTGGTCGCCCATAGTTTTGAACTGATTCGCAGATAGCTAGAACAAGGAAGTATCCCGGCAAATTTATGAGCAAGAAAGACGATAAAGGCTCCTCACCTCAAAAAAAGGAGCCTTCTCATGATCACAGCGAGCACAAACACGGTCCGGGCTGCAACCACGTTCATGAGCATGAGCACGAGCACAAAGAAGAAAAACACGTGCATGGACCAGGATGCTCGCATGGTCACGACCATGAGCACGAGCACAAAGAAGAAAAACATGTGCATGGACCAGGATGCTCGCATGGTCACGACCATGAGCACGAGCACAAAGAAGAAAAACATGTGCATGGACCAGGATGCTCGCATGGTCACGACCATGAGCATGAGCACAAAGAAGAAAAACACGTGCATGGACCAGGATGCTCGCATGGTCACGACCATGGGCATGAGCATGGGCACGGCGGATGCGGTCACGATCATAACCACGAACATCACCATGAAAAAGTAGACTACGACAAACGTCGAAGAGAAGCCCCGATGACTACGCGCGCTGCCGAGACCGGAGGTGCAGCATGCCAGATGGAGCTTGACGTCGTGATTCCCGGAGAAGAAGACGATCTAGGCAGGTTCGAGCAATTGGAAAAAGAACTCGAAATGTTCATCGGTGTTACGGACGTGCATGTTCGCAAAGACGGCGACTTCCCAGAAGTATGCATCCACTACTCACCCGACAAAGTTTCAGCCGACAAACTGCGCGATGCCATCAACTCAATAGGAACCGCGGTCAGCAAGCGCTATTTACAACACACCTGGTTTGTTCGAAATATGGAATCGGCTCAGTGCGGGTACGTCATAGAGCACGCATTGCACCGTATGCCCGGGATACTATCGGCAAACGTTGCATACGCAGCAGAAAGGCTCGTCGTTGAGTATGACCGTGAATTGACGCGACCCAAGCAGATCAATAAGCGGATCGAAATTCTTGGTTATGAACTCGAAGAGCCGGAGAAAGGTCATGCTTGCTCATTCCACTCGCATGGCGGAAGTGGCTTGGCACCAAAGATACAAATGCCTCTGACCATTGCCGGAGGTGTATTGCTAGTCGCCGGCTTTGGATGGCAACATCTCATCAATCCGGCAGACATCATCGGCGAAACACTCATGTTTCTCGCTATGGTTTGCTCTGGGTTCTTCCCCTTCAAGGGTGCTCTAAGCTCGGTTAGACAGGGTGTCTTCAGCATTGAAACATTGATGGTTCTAGCAGCCGTGGGCGCCGGTTTCACGGGCGCATTCTTCGAAGGAGCATTCTTACTGTTCCTCTTCAGCATGGGTCACGCCCTGGAACACCGAGCAATGGATAAAGCGAGGAACGCGCTCGACGAGTTGGGTAAACTGCGTCCCCAAAACGCACTGGTCAAACGAGGCAGCGATATGGTGGAAACTCCCGTTGCAGAAGTGCAGCGCGGCGACATCGTGATAGTGCGCCCGGGCGACCGCGTCCCCCTGGACGGAAAGATCAAGTCAGGGAAGTCTTCACTCGATCAATCAACCATTACAGGAGAGTCGGTGCCTGTAGCAAAACAAGCTGGTGATGACGTTTTTGCAGGCACAATCAATACTGACAGCGCACTCGAAATCGAAGTCACAAAGCTCTCTTCGGAATCAATGCTTGCAAAGATCGTGGATCTT
This sequence comes from uncultured Candidatus Obscuribacterales bacterium, assembly GCA_964493595.1. Classification (GTDB taxonomy): domain Bacteria; phylum Cyanobacteriota; class Vampirovibrionia; order Obscuribacterales; family Obscuribacteraceae; genus QKMZ01. The sequence goes on from CAZBOX010000105.1 coordinate 15,021, forward strand.
GTATCGGAGGCGGAAGCGCAAAAAGGAGCCAGCCAAAAATTCGCGCAAAAGGTCGAAAGGACCTTCGTTCCAATAGTGCTCATAGCGGCTCCTGCTCTCACAATAGGGTTAATGCTCTGGGGTGTCAATTTGCACGATGCAGTCTTGCGAGGAGTTTCGCTTCTCGTTGCTGCATCGCCCTGTGCTCTGGCAATTGCCACGCCGGCGACGGTATTGTCCGCAGTAGCCAGAGCAGCCAAGGCGGGGATCCTTATCAAAGGCGGCGTTCACCTGGAAACGCTGGGAAATGTCGAAGCGATCGCTTTTGATAAAACTGGAACCCTGACAATCGGCAAACCAAGCCTCGTCAGCATAAAGCCGGAGCAGGGAATCAGCGAGACTGAACTTTTACAGCTAGCCGGCGATGCCGAAATGCATTCGTCGCACCCACTCGCGCTGGCTGTCGTAAATGCTGCTAAATCACGCGGCTTGACTCTGGGCAACTGCACAAACTGCGAAGCAGTTCATGGAAGAGGGGTCAAATCCTCGATTGATGGTAAAGAAGTCTGGGTCGGCAGCGCCTCCCTGTTCGACGCAGAGCCACTGCCTGAGAGCATTTCGAATGCAGTGAAAGACCTTGAGAAAAACGGACAGTCGATAGTCATCGTGCGCAGCGAAGGCAAATATGTCGGCGTGCTTGGTGTGGCTGATACAGTCCGCGACGAGACAAAAAATGTCCTTACTCATCTGAAGCGACTGGGCATCAAGAGAAACGTCATGCTGTCGGGCGACAACCAGACAGTGGCAGAAGCTATCGGCACACAAATCGGCATCGATGAAACACGCGCCCCACTGTTGCCGGACGGCAAAGTAAAAATGCTGAAAACGCTCTCTGAATCAGGCGGAGTCGCGATGGTGGGCGACGGAGTCAATGATGCACCAGCGCTAGCAGCCGCATCAGTCGGAATCGCCATGGGTGGAACAGGCTCCGACGTCGCTCTCGAGACTGCAGATCTTGTTTTGATGAGCGAAGGTCTGCGCCGTCTGCCGTTCGCAGTAGAACTCTCACGGGTCGCGACAACGACAATCAAGCAGAATATGGCAATTGCACTTGGAGTTAGCGCCCTTCTGATCGTCGCTACGATTTTCAATTTGGTGCAGATCTCGAGCGCAGTTGTTCTGCACGAGGGGAGCACACTTCTGGTGCTGTTTAACGGCTTGAGACTGATCAAATTCAGGGGCTCCGAAGGCAATAGGGCATGAGCGACGGCACACGTGCAAAACTTATGGCCGTTGCATTGAGCTGCGCAGCTTTATTTTCCGTACCTCTTGCTCAAGCTGCACCAAGCGTCGACAAAAAAGACGGGACGATTCTGGCTTTTACAAACACTTCCAGAACGCACATAGAAGCTTCGATAGTATGTGACAAGCTGACACTCAAGTTCAAAGACGGGCGAACGGAAAAAATGAGCATGCGCCAGTTGAATAGCAAAGGCGCCAGCGATGTGACGGCGATGTGGAATTTGTTCAGCTTCTACATCGTCAAAGACATATGGCGAGGGCTGATTCACTCTGACAAACTCATGGGACAGGCCAATATCGCGCTCACAATCACATCCGACGGCAAACACAAAATTGATCGCAAAGCCGTCTATGTTCCCGATTGCAAACCCATAATCGGTGACAAGGAAAAGCTGACTGGAAAAGCACAAGTGTTTTGGAAGCAAGTACGCGAATGCGTCGAATACATTGAGTTTGCGCAGATGAAAGTTCCGGACGACAAAGTCGCATCCGTGACCTTGGATATAGTCATGGGCCGAGACCTCGATGTCTTTCCGCGATATGCATTCTGTGAATATCAGGGTTTACTAAAGCGCGCCGGAAGCACCATAGTGCGCGCAAAAACGATCAAACGCTAGTTTAGTCTCTTTGCAGAAGCGGGAGCGCTGTAACGCGCTCCCGCTGACACTGCTAAAGTCCCAATCTTCTGACAGTCTTTTCAATTTCCTTGTCTACAGCCTCTTCGTATTTCACTATGCTTTGAGGTTTAGCAGGAAACTTAGGCCAGTCGTTCGGTCCGCGTAACCAGTGCTGCATCATGGCTGTCCTCATTTCCTCTTCGTATTTTCTCATTGCTTCTGCATATTTTTCCGCATCTCTATTCAACTCACGCTTTTCAGCCGGAGTCATACGCTCTTGGACCTTTTTCACAGCGTTGTCTGTGATACGTTCATTGAGACGGTGAAGGGCTGATTCGCCGGTTTGTTGCTCTGCTTCAACAGGAATCGGATACTTTGAAGGACGATCGATTTCACTTCCTCTTATCCCTGTCTTGCCTTCGAATATCGGCTTCAGTTCGATAATATTGATATCGATATCTTTTCCAGAAAAGTGAGTGAATCCACCTTCCGTGCTTTTATAGATGTCACTGCGGGCGATATCACCAGTTCCACTCAGACGCCCAGTAAACCTGGAATAATCAAACTCTTTAAAGTCATTCACAGACAGCGAATTTATAGTAATTGCATTTGTATCACTTTGCGTAAAGCTTGAATCTAGACGCGTTACGATAGCATCGTCAAAAGAATTGTGCGACATTGTTCTATACCTGTGTTAGGTTGTGGTACTTGGGGATGTTCGGGGGGCGATTTCTAACAATCTGCGTTTGTGCAGATTGTCCCCAAGGTACAAATTTTTTTTGGCTAAGGTGTGGCAGCAAGATTAATTGGTCTTGCGCTGCCTGATCAATATTCTTCGTTCCAATATCTACTTACGCTGCGGCTCTGCAGGCTTAACCAGATGAAGATTTTCGCCTATGCTGCGGAAGAATTGTCCGGCTTTTCCAGCTCCGTCCTTAGCACCGTCAATGACGCGCTGCTGAGTCTGTGGATCGCGAGCAGCATCCAGAGCCTGGTTGCGCGCCTGACGCTTCACTTCGTTTTCGACAAGATCAGAGATGGAAGGGTTTGTAATGACCGAAGTTTTTTCGAACAGTTTTTTCGCCTCGCGAAGTTGAGCGCGTTGCTCCGGAGGTGCGTTCTTAATCAGCACATCAAAAGCCTTATCTTTAGCTAGCTTCAACGCCAACGCTTCCGGTCCGAGCAAAACATCCCTCACCAGAGGGGCGCCATTTCTAACTACACCTTGTACGTCACCGCGCTTGCCTGCTTCGAAAGCACCTGTAGCTTGATGCGCTCTTTCTAGACCGACTTGCTTACCTTGCTCAATGACTTCGCCTGTGATCCGCCTTGTGGTGGGAGAATTCACGACCTGTTTTCCATGATCAACAATCTGGCCGACAGCCTCACTGTTTCTCACCTCTTGCACAGTTTCTTTTCCTTTCTCCCAACCCTTTTGCGCGACATCGCTCGCGCCCTTGCCAAATTTTTTCAAACCGTCCATGAAGCCTGAGCCTTCGAAGAGGCTGCTGCCGCCGCTCGATTGTCCAGAATTCTGTTGTACTTCTCTTGTCGAAGCTCTGTCGCCGCCCATGAATTTTCCCTCGTTGTAGAAGTGCGAAATCTCGGCTATGACGCTGAGTCAGACGATTTCGCGGAATGGAGATTCTGGAAATA
>CAZBOX010000106.1:0-18488 GCA_964493595.1 uncultured Candidatus Obscuribacterales bacterium
GACGACAAAGGGGAATTGTTTTTCCACAAAAAAGTTGGCGACAAATTTCGCATTTTCTGCGCCGAAAGAAAGACAGAAAAATAGTTTAGCCAGGCGCTCAGCGACGAGACAGCCGATCTACGGTCTCTCGCAATTCATGCTGCCCAGCTCTTTTTAAGGCCAGCCGCTTCATTCCCCAATCACCATCTTCTGGAATATGGAGAATCTTATATTGAAGCGGCGCCAGTCCAGGTCTGCCCAGTTCTCGATCGGCACGAGTAGAGAGATCGACAACACGCTCGTACGTAGTCCTTCCATCCGGCTGTTTCTCCTTCTTTCCGGCAAATGGACCCTTGTCCGTAATCACGACTTGCACTTCCTTCTGCGTGGTCGGATTGAAAACACTTAGCACCGTTCCGAATGGCAATTCACGGCTGGCGGCGGTCATCTGTTCATTGTTATAGACTAAACCGCTGGCAGTCTTGCGTCCGTTCCACTCCCTTCCATAAGTGGATGTCCAGCCAGTGAAACGATCACCAACATTGAACTTGGCATCGAGAGGATTTTTTACCGGACCGTCGGGAATATTTCCGAGATTCTCCGGCGCCGTGAGATTCGGCTTAACGACACGCTCCGGAACAACAGGCTTATCCTTTATTACACGTCCTTCCGGAGTATCTCGTCTTTGCTCGGGCAATCTGTCTTGCCTGAGCTCCGGTTGCCTGTCTTGCCTTCGCTCCGGTCTCGGCTCCGGACGAGGAATACTTCCTTCCGGCAGACCTTTGTTCAATCGCTCTGCAATTTTCGCTCTCAAAGCAGGATCAGCGATATTATTCAAAACAGCATTGCGATTGCTTTCCGTCAGCAGCTGATCGCCGGTCCTGAGAGACTTCGAGTCAGGATGATCGGTCACCCAGCTCTTTTTCAGTGCATCAGTAAACTGCCTTTTCTCCTTATGAGTAAATTCCGAACCCATAAGCCGCTCGGCAGACTGGAAATAGCCTTCTCCATTTCTTACCTTGCCAGCATTCAAGCTATTTTCCGAAAGCGGTTTCTGGTCGGCGCCAGCCACCACTCTATCACCATCGGTAATGGCAAAAGTAGGATTGCCCACATCACGTCGAGCTCCCCTGTCTTCCAAACTCGCCATTTGAACCGGTTTGCGATCGAAATTTTCCGGTATGGACAGATCTGTTTGATCCGCAAGAGATTGAGAGCGTTCGAGTGGCGCGACGCGCGCGCCTGGGCGCTCCACGGAAGTGGAGTCAGCTTGATTAATAGCCATAGTAAATGGGTGTCTGTGGTTCGGGGAGGTACGATTAATCTATGCTGTGGAGCGTGAAAAGTTTGTGACTATTGAGTCCGACCGAAAAACGTTTCAATCAAAGTTGGCGGTCATATATCACGCGGTATCTAGCTGAGAGAATTTCACTGAAAATTTCAGCTCGTTATCGGAGATCCAGTCCATACAAGTGTGCCGAATTCAACATCAAAAACTCTGAGGGACTGGACTAGCAAAAAGTCTTCCAGCCAGGAGCATTAGACTATAAGAAACTCCTGGCAGGATCAGGTCCATCAAAGAAGGGGAGCGTCACCACCATATGCGGTGCGGCAAAATATCGAGGCAAATTTACTATATTCTTTCGTATTGCAAAAGAAAAAACCAAAGGCGCAATGCAAGAATGTCGCCATCCTTGCACTGCGCCAGAGATAGTTACGATGAACTACAGATTGACTCGACTCGGATTACTTCACGCAACGATGGACCAGCGCGGCAGAAACACCAGCCAGTCCAACAGAGAAGGCGCGCCCGAGGAAATCACCGGAGAATATCGACCCTCCAGGCAGATGCCCGGTCAGGAAAAATGCAGCCAGAGCCAGAAGCACCCAGAGCACGACACCGATCACTGCACCGGCGGCGATGTTGGGAGCCACTGAACGCTCGGAGCCCTTGCCGATGAACAACAACCAGGTGTTGATCAGGAAACCGACCACAAGCGCGGCGATGGTGACCGGACCTGTGAGGATCATTGCAAAGCCGTGCATGAAGATGCCGACGGCAAGAAGGGTCGCGGCGGATGCAGCGACGCCCAGAAGGAAACCAATCTCCTTCTTCATGTGTATGCCCTTTTGGCTGAGACGACCGAATTACTTCTTGTCGCCATTAGGGTTGGAATTCGACTTCGAGCGAAATGCCAGGATGAAGCCGACGATGGGAGATGTGATCATGCTGACGATCATGCCGACGCCGACGGCATCGGCAGACAGCCAGTGGCTGAAGACATGAGCGAATAGCAGCATGCCGACAAGAGCACCGGACATGATCACGAACACACCTCCGAATGGACCGCCGCCGTCGCCGGCTTTGTTCGTCTTCGAGTAGGTGGTGGCCCAGAACCAGCGTCCGGTGAGGAACGCGACCAGACCAGAGAGGACTGCGGCAGCGATGCCGACGAGAATCAAATTGAGCATGGTAAAACTCCTTTCGCCTTTTGGCAAGACCGTGTCCGCCACCATTGGTGATGGCAGCGGACAGCCGAGATTGCGCGTCTAGTTTTGCGCTGATTGACCTTGAGGTCTTGCTTTACGCCGGGCTGATCTCGATGCGAGCGCCCGTCGACGGATGACCGAACTCCTGCACGGCCGAGCCGCCCCGCTTGAAGAGCTCCCAGAAAGGGCGCTCGTAGCCGGACGAGCCAGGGGCAAAAGCAATCTCACCTTCCGGCACGCTGAAACTGCCGTTGGTGACGGTGGCATAGCGCCGCTTGTCGCCGACGATCACTTTCACGCGGTCGCCCTCCTTGAGAGAAGCCAGCATGCTGTGCCCGGCACGGATGGACGTCTTCATGTTGCCGAAAGAGTCGATGTACGCGACAACGGCGTCAGGCATCGGCGGAATGATGGACGGGTCGTTATGGTCGAGCGTCTTGTCCAGGAAGGACATGTCGCCCTTGAGACACTGCGCAACCGCCTTCGGGAAGTTGTCCCGCGAGCGAAACTGGCTGCCCTTGGCGGAAGTCTTGGTGGACCTCAGCTCGACAATGTGCGGCAGAACGAAAGAGAGCGAGTAGCCAGAGTTGACGACGAGAATCTGGGCACCGTTCTTGAGCTTGGCATAAACGAGACCTTCGCCCTCGTTGTCCTTGCGCGCACTGGTCACGTCCTTGCGCGGAGCGCAATTCGCGAAAAGAACGAGCTTGGAGGCGTTGGCAGTCGGGCGAGTGGCCAGCTGCGCAACGGCGAAGCCGGTGGCGACGGTGTCGAATGAAGCGACCGATGTCTGCACGAGGCGCACTTTGCCCGGCAACTCATCGGAAAGAGCAGAGAGGATCTCGGACCAGGCCAGATCGCCCGGCGCGTAATCGCAAATCAGATGAACACAGCCTTTCATTGCATGTCTCCTCGTCTTCATGGATGCAGTGCAAAGCTCTTAGCATGAGCACTGCGGGTTTAGGTTGGGAATCACGACGGCCCATGCCCTCGCGAGAACATTCGCCTGCTCCCAGAACTGGCAAACCTGAATGCACCGGCGTTCCGTTACCACAAGCGCTAAGCACTTGCAGGCGACGAAATGATCTGGCGTGACAGGTCTTGTGAGTTGTGAGTCGGGAGAAGAAGAACGAAATGTTTACTGGGAAAACTATTCGATCAAGAGATTTGTTTACTAGGCAGGAAGAGACTAAGAGACGAATTGAAACGTTCTCTACACACGCTAGCTATTACACCTTGGCATCCCGCTGCTGCAAAAGCGATTTGCCCCGCAGCACCTGCTTATCGCCGGATCACAGGCCGGAGCGCCGGCTTTTAGCTGGATCGCAGGCCGGAGCGCCGGCTTCTAGCCGGCACTATTTCAGAACCAAGAAGTCAAATCGAAGTTGAAAAACTGAAAACTTGATAAGTCTGACCAAGCCTACCTTAAGAGGGACTTAGCTGCTGTGTTTTCCTCCCAATGATGTTTGTTAAGAACGCTATCTTCGCCGGCTGCTAAATGCGGCAGAAAAGACAATTGCTAATCGCGCTTATGAACGAGACGTGTTGCGCGGAAATAGGAATGTTCTTCTTGCACATTTCTGAACTTTGGCTTAGTTTCAACTTACTTCTCGCTTGCACCAGAACGAATTCACGAACAGCCTCCGGCACCACCAACAGTATCATTCCTGCTTTCTCAATCTGTCCATGAGTCAGAGTTGGAAACACGGCATGGTGCAAGTGAAAAAGACATGGTGTCGCCGATCGCCACTTTTGGGCGACATAGATTCTCATCTTTCTTAATCGCTGGCCTTAGAGTCCTAAGGCTCCCTCCACCGACTAAAAATTGAAAGGAAAAAACATGCTCACTTTCATTTTTACCCTGACCGTCACAGTCATTCTGGGCTTCGCCATTCACTTGTACTGGCGTCACCGCATTGATATCTATTTCGTGCCAGGCAGCGGCTTCAGAACGTTCCTCGTCCGCGGCATGGCGCTCATGCTCATGGTGGTGAGCTACCTGCTCATCGCCTCGCTTCTACCCTACCTGGCCGAGCCTTTCAGCGACCTGGTCTCCAACCTCTTCGGCTTCGAACGTAGCACACTGTACCTGCCGATTCTTGTCCAGCTCCATGTTTTAGCCTTTGCAGTCGTACTCTACTGCACGGGGCTGGTCATGAAGAAAACTCTGTCAGTGCGCTCCTTTCAATCGGCTTTTGTCGCATCGAACCTGCTGGCGCTGCTCGTTGCTGCAGGCTCCACGCTCGCTCTCGCATTCCTGAACTAAAACCGACAGCCTGGCATTAGACAGCCTGCAGGTCATGCCAGCCAAGAAAGCAGACAGTATCAACCTTTTGGCAGAAAGGATTTTGCCGATGTGGATCGATCTATTCTGGCTGGCTCTGGTCGGCTCGATGCTCCTCCTGCTCAAGAGCAGAATTTTACTCTGGAGGATGCAGCGCTCCAGCGCTGCTCATACCAGAAATCTGGGTGCGGCACAAAAGGAGGCGCTAGCAGCTGGCGAGGCTCTCCGTGTTCTGGAAGCAAAAGTGTTGTCGCTGCAGGACCATGTCGCCCAGCTCCAGTGCGCAATGATCGTAGAGCCCAGCCAGGCTTTACGCGAACGACTGAAAGAAGCCTCAGATCAGCTCGAAAAGCTCCTTTTGGTTCACCGGCTGGCGCTTCAGCGTAAGTCACGGGCACTCGGGCATGCGCAGAATGAGCTCCAGGCACTTCGAGACTTACGACTGGAACTGACTGCGCAATAGTCCGAACAATCAAGCAAGAAGGAAAACGCGAGTATCTCTGATAGCTAAAATGGGCGAGCGCCAGCATGCTCGCCCACACTTTTTTCCCTTGATTCTACGGTCCCCTATAGTATAGCATCGCAAAAAAAACAAGCCCTCCACGGGCATCAAAGCACTTCTGCCATTTCTCAGCGTAGTGCAGCTTTCAAAATAAGAAACAACAGCGCATGATCCGCAAAACCGTCGCAGATCATGCGCTGTTCTCCTTTCTGACTTGCTCGTCCGTGAGCGCAGGCAGTGCCCTATTCCGCTCCGCAACGCCCTTCAGCCAAGCTGTGGGCATGCATCCGAACTCGCTGCGCAATTTCACGATAGGCGGCGCCGAAGTCGCCACCAATATCGTCCGCCAGTTTGGCAAGATTGCAGGCAATGGCGTCATAGCCTTTGTCATCGAACGAGAAATCTGGCAATTTTTCCGCATCCGCGATTTCACGAATCGCCGACACGTAAGCCATGGAACGCACGACGTCCAGCGGGCCGACGAGCAGCTCGCTCTGCAGCTTAGTGGACAACATTTGATTACCCTCCTCAGGGAAAACACAATAGACCTCACGAATGGAATTTCAGTGAGTACAGGGGAGAAAGCCCGTGAACGGGTTTTCTCCCCTGTACGAATTCGACTCCCAATCGGCAAGCTAATTGCCGAGATCGATGTCGATAGACTTCGCGCGATTGCAGGCATCTTCAGCATGACTCATAGCCAACTCCGCCTCGCCGACCAGGGCATCGGCGACGACGTCACTGGAAAGCCCTCGGGCGCCCGCAAGACCAAAACAGTACTCGAGAAAACGCTCGTAGTCGTCCGGCGTGATCGCCGGCGGGTGGTTGGACTTCTTGCGCAGCGAACCGAGCGCACTCAAGACGCGTTCATAGGCGTACGCAAGATGATGCGACGCCACAAAGGCAGCGGCGCGCACATCTTCGTTAGGGCTGCGCGTATCGTTTTCCGCGCTCAAGCGTTGCATCTCCAGCTTGCCGAGCAACTCTGAGGCCCGAGCTTGAACAGCGTGAAACCGGTTTGTAAAAGAACTCATGAGATCCTCCTGGACTGTATGTGGCAGAGAAACACATTGGAACCGCCCTACGCGAACGGTTCAGTCATTACACTTCCAGCAAGGAAGCGATGAAAACGAAATCTCCGAAGTGATGGCATCCGACCATTTTCATGCGAGGGCTGAAGCGCACAGTGCCAGTCTGAAAAACCGGCAAATACTGGGCATCCAGCCCAAATGCGACCAGCTCGACGCCGGTATCAGTGAAGACGGTCAAGGTGTCCGACGAGTCGTCGAACTGCAAGCTGCGTACTCGACTCGCATCGCGAAGTCGAATTACGCGTCCGCAGCTCTTGAGCGGATTGGTCACCCAGACTTCGTTGCCGACCCCTGCCGAGGCGAGAAGATTTGAATTTTCGCTGTAGGCAAGGGTGTTCAGGCACATATTGTGAACGGCGGTTCCATCCTCCAGCTGAACGCCGCGCTGAACAGGCGCGTCATTCTCCATTTCAAAGAAGAAACTGACGAGCATGTTGTTTTCATTGGCAACGTAGAGCTGGTGTTCGAGAATTTCGAATACCAGCGCCTTCACAGCGCCGCCAACGTTGACAGTGCGCATTTCGCTGGCTTCACCGGTCGGCTCCAGACGAAAGACGCTAACCGTTCCGTCCGAGCCGCCCACAGCCAGGTAGTCTCCATCGCTTGAATAAGCGACCGCCGTCGGATTGTCGAAATACACAGAAGGCAGCGGACTGGTGCTTTTAGGATTGATACGCCAGACCGTGGAGTCATGCGCTTCTTCATCGGCGCTACGAAAGACGATCGCCAGCTCCTCCCTGCCGGGACGATAAGCGACACTCCAGCCGGGATCACGAAAGACGAGCGGCTTGCCGTCGGCTTTGGTAACCAGCGTACCAGGGTCGAGTTCGACCACGTATCCGGACTCCTTGTCGCCGCGCAGGCTGGCCTTGCTGAAATCATGCAACTCGGGCGGGGCATCTTCGAATAGCAACATGGCGGTCCCAGGTGAACCCGGAGAAAACACCATGCGCGATGCAGTCCCCTTGCTTGCTGAATCAATCAAAACCTGGACAGGCAAAAGCGAATGAATCGATGACATGAGAAACTCCTCTCCGGCGGCAGAGTTTCCGATGGAATACTCTGCCGCCGTCTATTTTGGGGCTTGCCGGAGCAAACTCCTTCCACACATCGAGATACAGAAAAAGACAGTATCAAGATGACACTGCCTGCGCGCAAAACGTTTGCGCTTGCCTCCTTGCCTCGTCATCCTTTGATGCGCCGCCTGAAATGAGCGGCGCAACTTTCAATCTTCGTCATCCTTTGGCACGGGCTTGCGTGCAAGGCGCCAGTAGCGAACTTGCCGTCGTTGCTCTGCGCGGACAAACCTTGTGCCCACGACGGCGATCAGGGCGCAGAGAACCAGAAGCGCAATGCACAGCGAGGCAATAAAGCCCGATGTGCTCATAGCAATCAGAGCTGACATATGCAGTTCTCCTGAGAAAGAGTGGAATTTACACACGTTGGAAATGGAGGTGCCGACATTACTGCCAGCACCTCGCACGCTGATCTGCTCACCAGTCTTTACCGGCAGGCAGCCGCAGCAAGAGCTTGCCGCAGGTCGAGAATCCAGTTGCTGCAATCCTCCGGCTTTCGCCCTTCAGTCGCCATGGTCAAGTATTCCGCGTTCTGCAAGCGCCGAGCCTCTTGCATCTGCTGTGCCGAAGGTTGGTCGGCCCAGAGCACTTCTGTCTGCGAGCCGTCGATTTTCGGTACTCCAGTCGACGCGAGCACGGTCGAAAGAGAACCGCGGCCAGCGCAGTCCAGCGAGCCCTCACCGTTTCTGGAGAGCAATCCGTTGACCTCATCGATGGTGATTCCGTTGACTGCATCGATGTTGTCGTAGTAGACGAGGCGTCCCTCGCGGGCAGCCTGGACGAGGTGCTTGACGAGCCCCGCGAACTGTCGACGGTACAGAGCCTCACCCAGTATCAATTCGCCCATCGACGTACAGACAAGACAGACATTCAGATCCGACTCCAGAACCTTGCCTTCGGCCAGGGCGTTGCGCAACGCCATCCAGGACAAGAAGAGTTTCCGATTTGCCATCACTTTCTCCTGATGCATGGGGTGAAAAGGGATCCATTTCATTCGGGCAAGACAATGCCAAAACACATACCCGCTGATTCGAATGCAGGCAAGGGCAGGCACGCACGCGGGCGTGCAAGCTGTCTGTATTGAGTCAGGAAGTATGATTTGGGCTTAGGTCTCTTTGAGCGCCTTAAAGAATGGAATGGAAGATGCAACTCAGCATGATTTATTGTCTCGTCCATTCCAAATCGCACGTATGAACAAGAACAGGCTGGAATGGTACTTCCGCATACAAGCTGCGGAGAATGCGAAAAAAGGGACCCGGTAAATGTCGTTAAGTGCAAAATTACGCCGCTCGCAATGCTGCGCAAAGCCACAGAGATAAGACCAGGAAGAAACAAATACAAAATGGACATGACACCATATGCGACATCGCAATGGCAATATGAGAATTGAGTCGCCTTACTTCCGATAGCTGCCACACCTATTCGACAAGTCTGTGGAATCTCAGTCCAATTGAAAAAAACTTGCTACTATCTCTGCTAGTATTACAGCCCAAAAAAGAGAAGGGTGAGCTCCGATTGCAAGGAGCCACCCTTCTCCCCATTCGACGCTAGAGGCTTCCGTAAGGCAGCCTTGTGCGTCTAGCGGGCGTCCTAATCCTTTCGATCAACCGTAAGGAGTTGGCTCGATTAGTCCTTGTCCTGGGACTTCTCGGCGTTCTCCTTGCGTTGACGCAGCATCGCCGGAATGGAGATGAGCGTCGACACGACGATGATGCCGCCGATGATGCCGAGCGACACCAGAACCGGCACGTGGTAGAAGTCAGCCACCAGCATCTTGCAGCCAACAAAGGCGAGCACGATGACGAGACCCTTCTTCAGGTAGGGAACGTCTTCGATGCCCGACTCCAGGAGGAAGTAGAGCGAACGCAGACCGAGAATCGCCATGATGTTGGCAGTGAAGAGGATGAACGGATCCTTCGACACTGCAAAGATGGCAGGAATGCTGTCCGTGGCGAACATCAGGTCAGTGACCTCGACGGCGCACAGAACGATGGCCAGAGGCGTGAACATCCACACCATCTTGCCGGCCGCATTCGGCTTCTTGACCACGAAGTGCGTGCCCTCATACTGGTCATGCACCGGCAGAAGGCCGGAGAACCACTTCACGATGGCATTGTTCTTCGGGTCGACCGCGTCTTCCTCGCCCGCCTTGTAGAGCTTCCACGCCGATGCGATGAGGATGAGCGCGAAGAAAGTCAGTACGGCGTTCATGTCGTGACCGAGAATTCCCCAGCCCGAGAAGTCGCCGCCGGCGAAGTTGTACATCCCGTAAACACCAGCGGCGCCGAGGCCACCCCAGGTGAGAAAACGGGTCAGCCCCCTCTTCGGGAACTCGGTGAACCAGATCGCAGCCAGAGCGGCGACGACCAAGAGGACCACCGCAAGAGGCGCGTGCGCGATGTTCACCAGGGACGCGCCCAGGTAGATGAACACGAATCGCATCACGATGGCCGAGAGGATGCCCCAGAAAAGAACGCGATGGCGCAGTTCTCGTGGGACGTTGAAGTAGGTGCCGAAGAGGAAAGCGAAGACGAACAAGTTGTCGACGGAGAGCGCTTTCTCGATCATCCAACCCGTGTAGTACTCGGCTGCCGATTGCGCACCATATTCCCAGTAGACGAAGCCGCCGAAGCCAACCGCGATGGCGACCCAGAACAGGGACATCCATGCGGCTTCTTTCATCGAAATGGCGTGCGCCTTGCGATTGAACCCGAAGAGATCGACTGCCAGAAGAAAGGCGATGAAGAGGAGGAAGCCTCCCCACTCAAGTGGTGAATGCATGCGTTAGCTCCTTAGCTCGACTGAGAACCGCAGAAAGCCCGATCGAAATGCAGGCTCGACGGTTCGGTGATGTGTGATGACCTAGACCGAGAAGCGAGCTGGCCGGTCTGGGTCATGAAGGAAGGGACTGTGCACCTAGGCGCACGACCCACATACTGAAACTTTCACCAAATTTGCACCGCGTTCAGGAAAGCCATGAATCCGAAGTTCGGCCCGCAGCGTGTTCTTGCAAGAACATATTTCGGGCTCGATGACTTGGTGTGCTTTGCGAGCGACTGGCTTGTTTTTTGAATTCCTGAAACGAAATGCAGATGGAGATGAAAACATCGCAAAACGCGCGCAGAATTGTCTTGCATCTGTTTAAAAGTGTTGCTTTCCTTTCAACAATTTTTCGTCAGACAGTGGCAGCAAGCGAGAACGGCAAAGAATCAGCCTTTATAAACCAGGTGCAAAAAAAAGTACCGTCAAAATTGCATTGGTGAAAGCAAAGAGAAAGGCAATCAGACCAGTAACAGCCCAAGACAACAAGCCCATTGCCGTTAAAAGGGAAATGAAAGGTTGTGCTAGCTAACAGCAGCTGCAATGTTATTGAAAGATTTTGTATGGACAGCATGAATAGCGCATCTCACAAACCAGTATGCATAAAGACTCTAGAAAGGTCTTGCACAATTCGCGCTGTCTTCAAAAGACCGACTTCAAGCTAATGCAGCAACTTGATAATTTCTCGCAGGCTCTCTTACATACGGGTCAAATCCAGTATCACCATATAGTTCGTCCGGCCAACGAGGGTGAATTGTCTTGAGAGCCTGTGTTGAAAACCGTGGAGGATCATCGAGCAATAAATCACTAATCCAGGCTGGTGCCCAGGCTCCCACTTCTTTGAACCGCTTCTTTTCTACCTTTCCAAGCTTACTAAGATGCCTCTGGACCAAACCCTGAAGTTTCGGTTCAACCACAGAAGCCCACCAAGCAGCCAATATCCGAGTCGACTTCCCTTTTGCAAGACAAAACTTCCGTGCGGGAGTACGCCTGAATTCGACTGTTCCGTAAATAGTATTGAAACGTGTTGTATCGGCTAGAACCGCGCAGCATGCCACTATTTGAGCCTTGTCGCGCGTAGAATCTGCTTTCTGATTTTTGACCCGCCGGCGGGGCTTCGGCACTAAATTATGCTCTAAAGCTATATCAACGCCGTGGGCAATAGCTCTTCTAACATGAGCTCTGGCTTTGGCTTTTATTATTTCCGCCAAGCCAGGCATTTTCATACCTATATCGTTTCGAACGAATACGCCATTAGCCAACCGAATTAAAACGCCGCGCGAGACCATGTTCCATAAAACACCATCTACTGCGGCTCTAGTACCAAATGTCAGACATTCGCGTGTGATAAAAATCTGGCAACTTGGCAGTTCCGAGACGAACTTTCCAATTAAAAATTTCGTGTCCATACGAACCTCCAAAATGCAGGTCTGTAAAAAAAAGATTTTCCGGCGATAAATCTTTTTTTTGATGGGAGAAGTTTTTGGGGATCCGCCTATTTTTATTGACGTTGCGGGCGAACAAAAAGTTCAGAAATTGCGAAATCGAGTGTCACTACTTTCTATAGTTATTCAAGTATATTTGAAGAGCACGGAGAGATGATCGCGGAAGCGAGTCATCTCTCCGGCTTCTCCAAGGAGGCTATTCCTCCAGCACAGATTTCTCAGCTGCCTGTTAGGGCAGGAGAGACCCACTGCGCGCAAGCTTCATGATCTCGAACTTTTCGAGCGACTTGGCAGCGCCCAATTCGACCATTTGCTTGTTGAACCACGGATCGCCGGACATGGCGATCGCGGGCAGTTTGCCTGCTACCAAATGCGGTATCAAGTCCCATCCATTCATGGAGGAGCCTTTCAGCCTACCATCCACGAAAGCGAGGTCATAGAGACTGCAGTCGAGAAGGGTTTCCTTCCCGTCCGCATTCATCAAAAGAACCCCTTGCTCGGTCGTACGCGCGCGCACGAACCAGCTGACAGACTGGAATTCCGGCTGTAGCACTTCTTGCAGCAAATCACCGAGTTCCAAACAGTCCTCGATGAGCAATACTCTTATTGCCTGCATCTTCTAACTCCGGTGTCAGGCTCCAATTTTTTGAATTCGACGACCGATGCCTGACTTGTTCGGCCGACGTTTCAAACTCAGACCAGCCAGCATCGACGTTTCCATCGATGCTCATGCTGTTTCTACTGCTCCGCCAAGCGCTATTGTCTTTTACTTCTTGCCATGGCACGAGCAGGTGCAGCTTGTATTCGTGCACTTGTTTTTGCCGGGCAACTGCGGGTCGTTGCTGGGATCATCGTCCTCGAGCAGCATGATCACTCGGCCCCACTTCCAGATGAAGTAGAGGGCACAGCCGAAATACCAGATGGTAATCACGGCGGAGATGATCTTGAAGAGAGAGAACGCCAGAACAAAGCGCGGCAGGAAGAGAACGAGAAGGGAGATCCCGATCACCATGAACGTGGTGCCGAGCGCCTTCGTCGGTTCAGTGCGGCCAAGCCGCGTACTCTTGCGGAAGAAGCGGTAGAGTTCCACTCCGGTCATGCCGACGCCCACAATGACGAGGGGCATCAAAAAGGGCATGAACGCGACATACATGAGCCAGTCCATTTTTTGTGTCTCCTAAGAAGAGATTCTTGTTTTTTTGAAACCTCAGCGCCCTTTCCGCCTTACGGCGGAGCCACTCATCGTGCCGACACGCGTCACCGCGGTCGCCAACGATGAGTGGTTGAGAGCCGATTCAACTGAGGGTGTGCGGACCCCTTACAGACCCAGGCCGACGAGAAAACCCGCCAGGCTCGGAGTGAAGAAGTAAGCCCACACGAGGAACGCTCCCAGACCCAGGTAAGCTGCGATGTACGTCAAGCGTGCAGGCAGCTCCGGCTGGAAGTACTGGGGATTGACCTGAGCCAGTTGCTTACGCATGGTGATGTCCTGGTAAGCCTGAAAGCCCACCAGAATTGCGACGAGCAGGGTCATCGAACTGAAACCCGAGCTGTACACGACCCAGGCGAGAAGCGGAGCGCCAAGCACCCAGAGATGACGGCTAATCACCATCGAGATGCGCCCGCCGTCCATAGGAGCAAGCGGGATCAAGTTGAACAAGTTCAACATGAAGGCGAGTTTTGAGACCAGAATCAGGTCTTGCACTCCCATGACGATACCCAGGATGAAGCCTGCAAGCGCACCCAACGTACCGAGAGCCGGTCCGGCGATTGCGATGTAAGCCTCTTCCTTCGCGGATTTCGGCAGAGTGGGCATGAGAATCACGGCGCCCACCGGAGTGAAGATCGGAGGGGATACCGGCAGTCCAAGTTGCTTGGCGGCCAGGTAGTGCCCCATCTCGTGGATGAACAGCATGACAATGAAGCCGATAGCCAGAGCCATCGTACCGAGCATGCTAGTCCAGACGAAGAGAGTGAGCAGCAAGCTCGCTCCCATCAGAAGTTGACGATTGCTCATATATTCTCCAGTGCGAGCTAGGTCGCTCGCAACTACCTTCAGAGCACCATCAGCGATGGCACTCCCGAGATGAGCAGCAAGAAAATGTGTTGCAAAGACGCCCACCGCCGGCGGCAAAGTGCGCCTTAGCCTTGTGATAGAATCACAGACTTTGGAATCACTTTCGAGTGCCGGAGCAACGGATGGACGAGGTTATGACCGAAGAAGGACAAACGACCGTAAGACCCTGGGGCGAATTCATTGTCCTTGCAGATCTGAATTACACCAAAGTCAAGCGATTAATCGTCAATCCGGGTCAACGGTTGAGTCTTCAGAGCCACAAAATGCGCGACGAGCACTGGGTGATTGTTCGCGGCACAGCTCGTGTGACTCTTGACGATGAGACTAAGGACGTCAGTTACGGCGAACACGTCTTCGTCAAGCGCGGCACAAAACATCGCATCGCTAATGCTGGCTCGGAGCCGGTCGAACTCGTGGAAGTCCAGGTCGGAGAGGCTTTCCCCGAAGAAGACATCGAGCGCTACCAGGACGACTACAACCGTACCTAGGCGCCTAACCTCGGCTTGAAAGCCGACTACAGCAGCGCTTGCCTTGATGCATCGCGCTACTGAAGTCGGCTCTCAATTCTGAAGGCTGAAAGACCGGCTCTGCTACATTCAGTTGCTGCTCGAAAACCCTTGCATTGGGTTTCCAGAAGCCTGAAAGAAAGCAGGTCAAAAGCCTGCGCCTCAGCTGACGAAAAGATAGGTCAGCGCCATGACGGTGAGATTGTTGAAGGCATGCACCAGAATCGGCACCCAGAGCGAACCGGAGCGCCTGTACGACTCGGCCAAGACCATCCCTGTGACGGTGTAGATAGGCAAAGCCACCCAGTTGAGCGCCGGGAATTCCAGGAAATTCATGTGGAACAATCCGAAAACGAAACCGCTTGCAAGCGATGCCGCCAGGTCGCCCACCTCTGCGTAACGAAAGAGACGCACACCCTGCTCGCTGCGGAATGAGGTCCTGAGAGCGTTGAAGAGAAAGCCACGAAAAACAATCTCTTCGACGAACGGCGCCACAACGACTCCAAGAAAGACGAAGAGCAGCGCAGGAATTCCAGAAAGCGATCTGGCGAATTCTGCAGCCGGGTCGCTGACATGGCTCACGGGCAGTAGCTTTTCGACCACCTGCGTGAGGACGACGACAGACACGAAACCCAAGAGCGCCCTCCATACGACCGCCAACCGGCTGCCGTTGAGGCTGTCGAGGTTGAGCGCCAGCGTCTTCTTGAAGCTGAATTGTTCGAGCTTCAATTTGCGCCTGATATACCAGAGTTCAGCGGCAAAACCGGTAATGAAACAGAACAGAGCCATGCAAACGACGATGAGCAGGAAGCCCTGTTCACTGAGGTTGGCAAAGAGCCCCGGATATTTGCTGAGTACGAGCCGGAAGATGGCTGATAGCAGCATCATTGGCACGACAGTACCGACGAGGTAGAACAGTGAAGCGATTCCGTAGGTCTTGAGCGATTTGCCCAATGTCCAGGGGAAATTGGCTTCGAGGCGGACCTGTGGCTTGGTGACCCAGATCCAGAGACGACTTAGCGTTTTGGACACCATGGCACACCTCCTGAGATGTACCTGAAGCGCATGAACTGCGCTTCGCAGACATGTAAGGCAAAGAATTCGCGCAAAGAGATGCGCAAGAGTCGATGCCTTATCGGAAAAGGAATGGAGCAGGAACGTCCTGCTCACAGGGTGGTCGCGAACCGGCAGCGCGCAGTGCGGCCTAAAGGCTGAAGAGCGTAATGTGCAAGGTGGTTCGGAAAAGTTTGGTTGCGAATGAGCGGAGGGCGGGTTTTTAAATACTCACTTACTGAAGCAAGTTGGCAAGGCGAGATACAAGTACCTGCACTTTTAGAGCAACTTAGCTTGTAAGTTTGCGCGAACGAAATAGAGATCATCAGCATTCGTGTGGATTGAGAGAAAAGATTGCAATTACTTACTACGAGCCGCTTTTCAGATTTCAGCACAATCTCGATCTTAAACACACGCTTATCTGAGAACTTGCTCAAGACGCATCTCGCGCAGGTGCGAGACGAGCCCAGACCTGTCGTTTTTCTCATTTACCAGCGACTCTATTAATCCGCGATAAGAAAAATGGCGGCGCTAGCGCGAAAAGGCCAAGTGCTTAGTACAGATTTGAGAAATCACATCAGCTACACACAAGTCTTGTATTGCTTACAGGCAGCAAGATTTCTATGTTAACCCTGTACTTTCAATCTCAAATCCCGAAGGAAATCCATCCCGCCCTTTCTGCTCAGCAGATGCTTCTCATATGCACCTCCAGAAAAGACGCCTGCAAAAGCGCGTTTTCTGCCGGATGCCGAATTTTTTTGAAAGCAGATGCTTTGTCAGGTTCAGCATCTTGAAGATGGCAGATTCTCGGGTCTGAACGCCTCCGCTCACCACGTCGGAAGGCAACATCAAAAGCAGGGCCTTCACGCTTCTGCATTCCCTCTCCATGGCTGCAATCGAATCGATGCATGACTCACCGGACGACTTCCGGTGCCAGTGTTCATGCTCAGATAAGGAGATACGACATGTCTCAGAATGATGAACAATCGGGAAACCGCAGACGCGGTGCGCCCAGTGCAAGCTACTCGTTTACCGTCCGGCTCAAGATCACCAAACAGGAAGGTCGAGGGCTGAGCAAGGTAATCAACGCCATCGCCGATGCCGGTGGTGACGCTGGTGATATCAACACGCCTCGTGTCGAGGACAAATTCGTCGTCCGCGACATTCTCATCTACGCATCCGATCAGGATCACGCCGACCTCATCGAGAAGAAGATTCGAGAGCTGGACCACGTTGAAGTCGTGAGCGTCTCGGACATGACGTTCAAGATGCATCTGGGCGGCAAGATCATCGTCTCCCCGCGCGTGCCCATCGCAGGCAAGCGCGATGTGCTGTCCATGGTCTACACGCCTGGCGTCGCGCGCGTTTGCAAGGCCATCCACGAGGATCCGACCAAGGCTCACGCGCTGACGATGAAGGGCAATTCAGTGGCTGTCGTCACTGATGGCTCCCGCATTCTCGCCCTCGGCAACATTGGTCCGCTGGCGGGGCTGCCGGTGATGGAAGGCAAGGCCGCGCTCTTCAGCGAGTTCGGAAAAATCACGGCAGTTCCCATCCCTCTTGCCACGCAGGACCCCGATGAGATCATCAAGGTGATCAAAGCGATTGCCCCTGCCTTCGGCGCCATCAACCTGGAAGACATCGCCTCGCCGGGTTGTTACCGCATCGAGGACACGCTGCGCAAGGAGCTGGACATCCCGGTGATCCACGACGACCAGCACGCCACCGCAATCGCCGTGATGGCCGGCACCATCAATGCCGCCAAGGTCGCCGGAAAGCGACTGCGCGACATGAAGATCGTCGTGTGCGGTGTGGGCGCAGCCGGTATGGCCTGCTGCAAGATGCTCATTCAAGCAGGTGTCCGCAACCTGATCGGCTTCAACGTCAACGGTGCGGTCTACAAAGGAGCGCCCAACCTGACGGCACAGGAGCAATGGCTGGCGGACAACTCCAACAAGCGCTGCTTCAAGGGCAGCATGCAAGAAGCTCTTCAGGGCGCCGACATGTTCCTCGGGCTCTCCGTTGCAGGAGCTCTCAAGCCCGAATGGATCAAGGGCATGAAGGACAAGGCGATTATCTTCGCTCTGGCCAACCCGAAGGCGGAAGTCGATCCGGAAGAGGCGGAGAAATGCGACAACGTCGCAGTCATCGCCACCGGCTCATCGGCGTACTGCAACCAGGTCAACAATGCTCTCGTCTTTCCAGGCATGTTCCGAGGCGCTCTCGACGCTCGCCTGACCGACATGACCGACGACGTGAAGATGGCTCTCGCCAAGGCTCTGGCAGGCGTCGTCACACGTGCTCAGCTGCATAGCGAGTACATTCTGCCGGATGCTTTCGATGCTCGCGCCCACAAAGCCGTGGCCGATGCAGTCGTGACGGCGGCCAACAAGCTCGGCTTGAGCCGCCGCCCCGACCGTAAGAGCTCCACCCTCTGACGAGGGTTGAGACATCAAACAATTTTGAATCGGCTGGCGCTGTGTTCGCAGAAGCCTTAGCTACTGCGAAACAGCGCCAGCCAAAACTGGAGAAACTCCTATGAAAACTCTTGTACTCTTCGACACTCCCGCCGCTCTGTACAGCCAAATGCTCAGCGAGATGCCTTTGCCGCCGCTGGAAGGACGCCAGTACGTTTTCTCCGGCAAGCGTTACGAGGTGATCGAAATCATCGAATGCCTCGGTTCGCGCGATGACACAGGCCGGGTCAAGGGCGCCAATGAGAAGCTGATGGAGCTGCTTACGGCCCTGTCCGGTGACAGCAACGAGGCTTTCGCTCAGTTGGCTCGTGTGACCAATATCGGAGCCGATGACGGCACCCAGAAGTCCGCCAGCGGGCTGATCATTTCGGTCAGCTCGGTGGTGCCCAACGATTTCGACCACGTCGTCTTCGTTCGCTGCAAGGTGAACAACCGCAAGGTTGCCGCCCGCAGCACGAACAGCCTCGCACAGATGGTCAAATCTTTCGCGGCTGGAGAAGCGCCCGGCGGTGGAGACCAGGAGAAGTAAGAGAACCACGAAGCGCTCTCGGATGCTGACCTGATGCGCACAGAAGGAGGGAGATTTGCTCTTTCTTCCTCCTTCATTTTTCCAGATATCTATTATCTCGACTAGTATCACAAAGCGGTCTTCAGCAGCGCACTTTCGCGAGCGAGCGATAACAGACCA
>CAZBOX010000107.1:0-5809 GCA_964493595.1 uncultured Candidatus Obscuribacterales bacterium
ACGCAGGTTGTGGTCCTTCACATATTGATCCCGCCACGTGATCATTTCCGGAATCTTGTAGCTGGTATCGATATGGACCAGAGGAATAGGCACGTGCCCCAGGAAGGCTTTGCGCACCAGGTGCAAGAGCACCGTCGAGTCTTTGCCCATTGACCAGAGCAGGGCAAGGTTTTTGATCTTTTTGTAAGCCTCTCGCACGATGAAAACGCTTTCATGCTCGAGGCTGGTGAGATAGTCGTTCATATCTTGGTGTCAGTTGTCCGCTTCAGAAAATCGGGACGAGCCAGAGGCTATAAGCCCAATAGCAGAAGAGCATAACAGGACCGTCCCGGTAGTAAAGGAGAGAGATTTTATAAAGCCATCTATAATCCTAACTGTAGAATCACATGCTCTCATCTATACGCCGCAGCAATGCGCCTGGACGCTTTGAAACTTTTTCATTCATATGCCGGCCGATTTCGTTCAAGGGCCGATTTGCTTATAGTAGCGGCGCTCTGCATCTTCGTCGTTTTCGGGTGCTTTGGGCGCACTGTCACAATTGGAAAAGGTTTGTCCAACCTTGCAGTTTTGGCAGGAGGAGATACCTTTTTCAATAACGAGATTAGGTTCGCAACCCCCCGCCCGCGGTTCGATCCTTCGCTATATCAATTTCACATACCCTATCAACTTTACGCAGCCGACCAGATGAAGCACCTGCAGCTGCCGCTCTGGAATCCCTGCTTTGGTTGCGGTTTCCCCACTGTGGCCGAACTGCAATATTGCACATTCTCGCCACTGCGTGGACTTTTCGGAGCAGCCAATAGCTATCTCTACAACCTAGGCATTGTTTTCAAAGCGTTGATGGCAGTTTTGGGCAGCTATTTCCTCTTGCGACAGCTGTCGGCATCTCGAGCTGCAAGTGTTTTTGCAGCAATAGCCTATGGAATGTCTCCTTTCGTATTGCGCGAATTAGAACTGCCCAATGAAGTGGAATTGCTTCCCGCAGTCGCCAGCGCCTTTGTCTTTCTTTCATGGAAAACATCTTACAAAGCTCGCTTCCTCTTGGGACTGATCGCTGCTTCGACTGTTTACTGCATGCATCCGGAATTCGCTTTCATTGCAGTTGTCTTTGCCACATTGATTTCCTACCTTTCGCGAAGCTTGATCAAGGACAAGAAATTACCGGTATCTATCTGGCTGAAAAGCCTTGGCTGCGCTGCCATTATAGGTTTTCTATTAACAGCGCCCCTGCTCTTTCCATTCTTAGAATTATTGAGCAATTCCAGCTCTTACAAATTTCAGAAAAATTTCGTACAGATTGCACCGCTGGCAACCCTTTTGACCGGATTGATCACGCCGGTCTGCAAAGGGGGCAGTCCTTTCATAGGTACAGTGGCAATAGCTCTGAGTGCATTCTCCTGCTTTGCTGCAGCAAGAAAGATGCTCCCGTTGAGCCTGACAGTCATTTTTCTTATCCTCTGGATCTCGGCTGCCGGTCCTCTTGCCTCCATCGTCACCGCCAAACCCTTTTGTTTCATCCCGCCGCGCTACTTCATCGCCCCCTGCTTGATGGTACTTTCAGTGCTGGCCGGCTTTGGTCTTGACGAAATCTACAATTCGGCAAAAAATCGAAAGGCAGGACCAATAGTGGGATTTTCACTGCTGGCTGTGTTGACTGCGGGGTTACCGTTTTTTCTTTCCAGTTCGGGCATGGAACTGAGAGGTTTTGACGGCACCTTAGCTGCTCCGGCTTTCGTCAAATCTGAATTTACAAACGGCGCCATCGCTCTGGCTTTATCTCTTGCTGCCACATTACTGATTGCAAAATGTCAGGCGTCCTGGACATCTGCACTGGCTATTGTTTTCATACTCGCCAACTTGTTCAGCCTGGGAGGCTCCACGCGACAGGCATTGCCGACGACGATCAATTTCAAATTCTCATCCTCACCAACGCTGGATACCATCAAAGCGAGCGGCGAAAGGATGACTGCGAGCGGCTCCCAGCTATTTCAGCCTAATATCAGTATGGCTTACGGTTTGCGCGACGCACGGCTGACAGGTCCTCTTATTCCGGCGTGGGTGAACGCCTTTAGAGAATTGAAGAAAAACTCGGATGACAGATCGATAGCATTACTCAACGACGCCGCCAGCGTCAAATACATAATTTCGCGCTCGCCACTTCGCTCTGAAAAAGACTCGGGACTGGTCTTCAAACCGCTGGAAGGATTTACAAAAGCACCATATGCAGTACTAGACCAAATTTCCTTCTTGGGCGGCAGCTATGCCTTGACCGACCGCGGCGAACTATTCGTCAACCTCAACTGGAGAGCAAATAGTGATTCAGTCTATTTGTTCGCCACTCAGCTTAACCTCGTGGACGCAGATTCAGAAGCAGTGCGCCAGGGGGCGCGAACCCAATTCCAGCAGTTCAAAACAGGCGAGCAATTTGTTCAGAAACTCTCCATAAGAATTCCGCCGGGCAGCAAAAATTTGCATGCAGTGGTGAACATTGCCGGTGTTCTCAATGAGGCTCTGCTGCCATTAAATGCAGGAGACTTTCCCACTTTCTACCACGGCATAGACTTGCTGGACATATCGAAAACAGCTATCACATCATCGCCAAGAAAAGACCTTGAGCTGATCAGCGAAGACGCCAATCAGGTGCTTCTCTACAAGAATAATTCGGCCTTGCCGCAAGCCTATATGACAAACAATATCGTCCCGGCCGCCTCCCTGAAAGACGCTTGCGAAAAGATGCAGACGCAAAACTTTGATGTGCATAAGAGTGCGATTATTGAAACTGGAATCAAATACGAGAGTAAGAATCCATTTTTGATTGCTGCCGAAGTAAGCCGCCCAAATGCCTCTGAAGTGATAGTTAAGTGCCGGGCGCCGGAAGACTGTTACGCAGTCTTGACCGATACTTATTACGCCGGCTGGCAGGCCACTGTCGATGATAAGCCGGCTGACATAAAGAGGGCCAATGTCTGTTTTAGAGCCGTGCCAATTCCCAAAGGCGAACATGTAATCAAGTTTGTCTATCACCCCATGTCACTTTATTACGGCATAGCACTGGCATTACTTCTGCTGGCAAGTATAATAATCGTTGCCAACCTCTCGAGAGGCACCCATAGTGCTGCAAAAAACGAAAACCGCCTGGCTGGATGATCTTGTTCTTTTGCCCAGAGAAAAGCGATACAAGTCCATCCATGCTTCTCTTGAAGACAATCTTCTTGTTTCGGCTCCAAGCAAACAGGAAATGCCCGGCGGCATGTATCAGCTCAGAAAGTCAGGAATGTTTACACCGGCAGAGTTGATTACGATCGACACGATAGAGACGAGCGGACTCTGGCTGAAAGACGGTCTGTTTTTGCGCTCATTGCAGAGCATGTCGACTATGTTTCTCTTGGCTTACAGCGAATCCGGGCACGCCTGGACCATCGTCAATGAAGAACTGAAAAATGTTCACGACATTTTGATTTTCGAAGGCGATCTGTACGTAGCGTCCTGCAATACCAACGAAGTTGCCTGCGTATCGATGAAAGGAGAAATCAAAGAACGCTGGAAATTCGGCATCGGCGGTCATACTTGGCACATCAACTGCCTTTCCGTCTGGGACAACCGGCTAGTCGTTACATGTTTTGGACGATATGACACTCAACCCCCTTGGGACTTGCCTGCAGACGTGAGACCTGGTCATGTCTTCGATGTCAAAACAGGCGAATACCTCTGGCAAGAACTTCACTGCCCGCATACACCTGCCGTAGATCCCTGGAGCAGAAAGTTCGTCTGCGATTCCAGAGAACAGAGGGTACTGGTGAAAGAGCCTGATGGAAAGATCAATGAGATAAAGTTTCCTGGCACGTTTCCCAAGGCTCTGGCATGGGGCAAGGAAAAACTTTATATCGGGCTGGCAAAATTCAGGGGCGAATTGACTGGTGTCGAAGGCATAGATTCAGCAAGAATCGCCATTTGCGATCCACACTCCTTTGCTGTCAGCGACTACATAGATCTGCCCTGCTCAGAGATGTACAACATCATTGTTCTTCCCGAAAAGAGCGCACTAGCGAATTAAGAGAAGACAGCGCTCTTTTGCGGCGATCTGCTCTTTCAGCTTAATTGCCCTTTCAGACTTGCCGCAGCCCAGACAATTAGCAAGCGCCAGAGCAGTCTTTGCAAGGGCAAGACGTGGTCGTTTAAAACAAAGTTCTTTCATGGCCCTCAGACGGGCGCGCCAGGAGGCGTTCAAGACAGCGTCACCGATCATACGGTCGAATTTGTAAAGCAACTCATCGGCCGAAATCAGCACCCGCTCGTCCGCATGGCGGCACAGCCTGCGATTACGATTTTGATTGAATCTATCGGCAGCCTTCTCATACAGCTGTACAGTCTTTCTGGCAATTTGATCGCGGGCAAAAACATCGAGCACGCGCTGCCTGGCACTGTCCGCAAAGGCTTGCCTTTCACCTTCGTTCTGCAAAAGCCTGATTGCCGCATCAGCAATCGCATCGGCACTTTTAACCGGGACGATGATTCCCGACTGCTCGTGCAAAAGGTATTCTTTGGTGCCACCGCCATCGGTACCAATGACCGCTCGTCCACAGGACATCGCCTCGAGGCAGGTATAAGGCGAATTGTCATAAAGGGAAGGAACAACGCAAACATCGGCTGCCCTGTAATATTCAGGCAGAGAGGCAAGCGGCACTCGGTTTATGAAAGTAACAGCGTCAGCACATCCATTGCTCGCCAATTTCTCTTTCAACTCTGTCAATACCGAGCTTTGCCCTTTGGCGTTTTTCGTGTCATCGCCAATCACGACAATATGGGCATTGCTTACACTGGCTAGAATTTTCGGGACTGCGTCAATGAAGTAGTGAATGCCCTTTCGCGCTTCCAGTCGCCCGACAAAGAGAATCGTCGGAGCCTGACGCCCGAGATCCGCAACAGCACCATCAGGCTTGAACTCGCCGGCATCGATCGGATTGTAGACTATGTCGATCTCACCTAATTCGATACCCAGATCCTGCGCTACGTACTGAGCAAGGTCGGTGCTGGGCGATGTTATCAGGTCGGCTTGCAACATGGCCACGCGCTCGACCATGGCAACAAACTGGTGGTCGAATGTGTCGGTGACATTGTGCAAACGCTCGGCAATGAACTTAGAATGAGGAGTATAGAGCCTCACTATCATCGGCACAATTTTGGTTATGGCCGGGTAATAGCCCTCCGCCAGAAGCTCAGGCGTATCGACTACATCGAAGGATTTCTCTTTGTGCAGTGATTGAAATTTGGAAAAGAGAGCCGAATTGGTTCTCATCACATAGCGGCTGTAAGGCATGCACAGTGAAGTCCAGCCCAGATCGGAACCGATTGGCAGTGGCACTACCCTGTGAACGGGTATGCCGCCATCATCTTGCAAGGATGCGCTATTGCCGTCCTTGGCAAGAGCGATGACAACGACATCGTGGCCGATTTCCTTCAGACCGTGGGCGAGGTGGCGCGTAAATGTGGCTATGCCGCCGAAACCCGTATCAGGAGGATATTCGCGAGAAATTAAACAGACGCGCACGAGAGGCTACCAAAAGAATCAGTGAGGCATAAAGATATCAAAAGGAGGACGACGTGGCATTTAGAAAGACTCAAAAACGTCTCTTCACTTCCCAATTCCAGGCAGACTGTATTATCGAGCGCAAATCGTGCTGTGGATGCCAGTTAAGATAATCTCTGGCTTTCGAAGGATCGGCGACAAGGCGGGCGGGGTCGCCCGAGCGCCTGGGTGCAAAAGCATGGTTAATTTTCTTGCCGGTTACTTGCTCGCAAAGGCTGACGA
>CAZBOX010000107.1:5909-8971 GCA_964493595.1 uncultured Candidatus Obscuribacterales bacterium
GCCCAGCCGCGAGTATCGGCATAGCCACCTAAGATTTTTTCAATCAGCAGCTTCGTCAGTCCATAAACATTTATTGGGTTTTGCGGATGCTCCTCGTTTATAGGAACTTGAAGCGGCACTCCATAGGTCGCGCAACTCGAGGAAAAAACGATTTTTCTTACATTTGCTTCTTCCATGGCTCGAAACAAACTGATAGAGCCGGCTACATTGTTCTGGTAGTACTTGCTGGGATTCTGCTGAGATTCCCCGACATAGCAGTAAGATGCAAAATGAACAACCGCATCGACCGAATGCTGCAGCATGATTGCTTTCATAGCTTCGAAATCGCTGATGTCGCAGCGCTCGAAATGAACGCCAGGCAGTCCTTCAACCGACTCGACATGGCCTTCGACCAGGTTGTCTACGACGACGACCTTCTCTGCCGGTCTCTGGCGCGTGTAGAATCGAACAAAATGGCTGCCAATATAACCGGCGCCCCCGGTGACAAGTATCATCCAGCTGATTCCTCGACAAAACGACTCTGAATTTCTGGAAGACTAACGTAAACCAGAGAAAAAATCAGACACCGGACATTATCAACACTTAATAAGATCAGTGCAGAACCAGCGCGATAGTCTATTCTTCTTATCGATTGAAACCGAGCGAAAAGCTCATCGTGAGTAATGAAAAGGGTTCTCCTCACCGTTCACAAATTCTTCCCTGAGCATCGCGCGGGGACGGAAGTTCTGACTCTGAATATCGCCAAAGAACTGAAAGCGCGCGGCTACGAAGTGCTCGTCGTCACGGCCGATCCGCCTGATGTCGATGCACGCCGAAAAGACACACACGAAAGGGAGACTTCGTCCTTCGAATACGAGGGAATAAAAGTTCATGTCATCGAAGAAGCGCTTCGATTGAAAGGATATCGTTTCTCCTTCGAATACGACCACCCTCATGTCGCAGCACATTTCAGGACCCTTCTGAAGGATTTCCGACCTGATCTGGTGCAGATTGTTCATGCCCAGAATCACTCAGCGGCCATTATCGATGTCGCCCGAGATATGAATATACCGGTCGTTTTCTACTCTACCGATTTCTGGTTTGTCTGCCCGATAGTCCAGCTGAAACGCCCGGACGGAAAGGTTTGCAGAGGTCCGGGACCGGGCGCGCTCAAATGCCTGGATTGCTACACGCCGAAATTATTCCCACCACTGGAAGAATTCAAAGAAGCACTGGGAGCCAAATATCCAGCCGCGGCAAAAGGCGCCTCGCCAGTGCAGGAAGCAACAATGAAAGCGGCCTATTCCGCGTACATTGCGGCAAAACTGCCGGATGCCGTGAAGGCGACGCTGAAAAGACCGGGCAAACTGCGCTCTGCTGCAAACAAGATGCAAGCAATTATGGTTCCGACAAAACTGATGCGCGATGTCTTCGTCGAAAACGGCATCGACCCCAAACTGATTCATCATGTACCTTTCGGCATAAGACTGGAAGCGCTGACCGCCCATACGAAGAAATCCAAATCAGAGCATGTGAGAATCGCTTTCATCGGTACTCTTTTCGAACACAAGGGCGTTGATCTGCTTATTAAGGCGTTTCTCGCCTTGCCTGCCGGGCTAAAGTGCGACCTTTCCATTTATGGTTCCACCGAACAATTTCCCGAGTATGGCAAGAAATTACTGGACATGGCTCAGGACGGCTCTGAAAATGCCCAGAAGATCAGTTTTAGAGGAACTTTTCCCCAAGAAAAATTCGGAGAAATTCTCTCGAACATAGATGTCCTGGTCATACCATCCAGGTGGTACGAGAATACTCCGCTTGTGATGCAATCGGCACTGGCAACGAAGACACCTCTCATTGCGACTGATCTGGGAGGCATGGCTGAAATCATCGAGCACGACAAGACCGGATTGCTATTCGAATTGAATTCAGTAGAATCGCTGAAAGAACAGCTTCTCAGGGTTGTTTGCGACGAAGGGCTCTTGCAGAAATTCCGTTCCAACATAAAAGACGAGCGCAGCGTCCAGATGATGGTTGACGACATCGAACGAATATATGCCCCTTTTCTGAAAATTCAGACATCTGTATGAGTAATTGGTGAATCTGAAAAGGGGGCACCATCTCCCTCACGTGCTAACATATTGCCCATGAAAACGCTCGTAATCGGCGGCAACGGTTTCATCGGCTGCCATCTAGTTGATCAACTGCTTCTCGAAGGGCACTCGGTAAGGGTTTTAGACCGTTATCCGAGCCGCTTCAGAGAAGTACCTAAAGATGTAGAGAGCCTGATCGGCGACCTTGGCAATCACGGCGAAGTGGCTGCTGCAGTCAAGGACATTGACTGGGTTTTTCACCTGGCCTATACGACTGTGCCCCAGACATCCAACGAAGACCCGGTCTATGACATCAAATCGAATGTCGAAGACTCCGTGCAACTATTCCAAGCTTGCCGCGATTCAAACGTCAAAAAGATTGTCTTCATTTCCTCGGGCGGCACCATTTACGGCGTGCCCAAAGCTATTCCCATACCCGAAGATCACACGACAGAGCCGATTTGCTCCTACGGCATCACCAAGCTGGCGATTGAGAAATATCTCTATCTCTTTTACACCCAATGGGGTCAAGACTATGTCGTCTTGCGGTTTTCCAACCCTTACGGCGTATTACAAAACCCGCATGCAAAGCAGGGCGTGATCGGCGTTTTCCTGGGCGCCGCTTCCGAAAATAAGCCAATCAACATATTCGGCGATGGCGAAACCGTTCGCGATTACATCTACGTTTCCGATGCCGCCAAAGCACTCGTGTGCGCGGCGGCATATAAAGCCGGTGCCAACGATCCGCGTATTTTCAATATCGGAGCGGGGCGCGGATATTCGTTAAACGAAATCGTCGCTGAGATAAAGAAAAATATAGACCGACCGATCAACGTAAACTATGCACCTGGCAGGGCTGTGGACGTCCCAGCCAACGTTCTTGACATTAAGCTCGCGGAAAAACATTTACGATGGAAGCCGGAAATCGAACTGGGAGAGGGTTTGCGACAAACCTGGGAATGGATCACTTCCTTAAATCCAGCTTAGCTG
>CAZBOX010000107.1:9071-18340 GCA_964493595.1 uncultured Candidatus Obscuribacterales bacterium
GAGCTGATTCCGAAGATGATGGAATTATGGCGGCGCGGATACGACGTCATTTACGCCACCCGCTCTACTCGCAAAGACAGCGTACCGAAGCGTCTTTTCGCTTTTCTGTACTATCGTGTTCTATCTTCTGTATCGGCAGTAGAAATTCCTCGCGACACAGGCGACTTCCGTCTCCTGGACAGAAAAGTCGTGGAAGCGCTGCGCTCCTTGCCAGAGAAGAAGCGCTTCTTGAGAGGACTGGTACCCTGGCTTGGTTTCAAACAAGTGGGCATCGCAGTCGATCGCGGCGCTCGTGAAATCGGCGAAAGCACTTATACAATAAGAAGGCTTCTGCGATTGGCTTTTGATGGCATCCTCGCCTTCAGCGTCGCGCCACTGTTCTTGATCCCGGTAGCCGGCGGCATTCTCGGTGCTCTCGGTCTTGTCACCCTGGCGATCGCGTTTGCCGTGGCGCCAACCATACAACCATTCGTTTTCGTTATGGCTGGACTGCTGATCGTCTCCGGCGTTCAGGTTCTGTCAATCGGGCTTGTCGCTATTTATCTGTCCACAGCCCTTGAAGAATTGCGTGGAAGACCGACTTATCTTGTTGGAGAAAAACTCGGCAAAGGATTTGAAGGCAACATTGCCACACCCGACTTACGTGAAAGCCGAGACAGCAGAGTGACCAAAGAGGATTCGTTGACAGAAGCTTTGAGCGCTGCTGCAGCGAGCCGCTAACCCCTCACTCGATCTTTTCTAAGGTTTTTAGCATGATTACAGTGGCAATTATTGGTGGTGGCTTTTCCGGCGCTCTGACTGTCGTAAACCTCATCCAGCAAGCAGTCAGCCCGGTAAAAATCGTGCTTATCGAGCCGCGCTCGGAGCTGGGAAAAGGCGTTGCCTATTCCACACAATTCGCCGGACACTTACTGAATGTGCCGGCCGGAAGAATGAGCGCATTTCCAGACGAACCTCTTCATTTCTTGAAGTGGGCTCGGACTAAATTTCCGAAATTGAGCGAAACGGCTTTCGTGCCACGCGCACTATACGGAGAATATGTGCAGGACATTCTGCAGTCCGCAATTACAAATCTTCCAAACCTCGTCACTTTCGAGCGTTTCGAAGACGAAGTCCTCTCCCTGAAATTGATTCAGGACGACACGAAGGCCGTTCTCAAATTAGCCAGCGGCGATGTAATCGTTGCCGACAGAGTCGTCCTTGCAACAGGCAATAACAGCCCCACGGCGCCGACTGGAGTTTCGCAGGGAATAGCTAATTCCGATCGTTATATCAACGATCCCTGGAAATCCGATCACCGCGTTTTTGATACTGCTGGTGGTGACCTGCTCTTGATCGGCACAGGGCTCACCATGGTAGACACGGTGATCGAGCTCGTCCAGGGCGGCTTCGACGGAACTATTTACGCGGTTTCGAGACATGGGCTCCTGCCTCGCGCCCATTCCAAGAATTCCTTTCCCGCTTTTGCTCAAACAGAACTGAATCAAGAGCTATACGGCGATCTGATTCTTCTTTTCAAAGCAGTGAAAGAGTCTATCAGAAGCGGTTCTTTCGAACATCTCTTCGACAACGCATCGACAGTCAAAATGGATGTCAGCGACTGGAGACAGGTAATTGATTCGCTTAGACCTCATTCCCAAGCGCTCTGGGGCTCACTCAGCGACAAACAGAAAAAACGTTTTCTCAGACACATCCGCACGTACTGGGATGTGCACCGCCACCGTATGGCGCCTGAAATCGGCGAGGAAATTGAAAAACTCGTCCAAGCAGGAAAATTGAAAGTGCTTGCCGGACGCCTCTATAGCGTCAATGAAACTTCCGAAGCCCTGATCGCAACGGTGATGCCGCGGGGAGGCGGTCAACCCCAACAACTGAAAGTCAGCCGCATGCTCAATTGTTCAGGCATATCGCTGGATTTCCGCAGATCGAAATCCACACTTGCACAATCATTGCTCACCCGAGGCATTGTCCACCCTCATTCGACCGGTCTGGGTCTGAGCGTTCGCTCGGACGGAGCCGTTTTGGACGTCAATCAAAAACCCAGCAAAGTTCTTTTCACTTTAGGAACCATCACTCTCGGTCTGCGCGGCGAAACCGTAGCCGTGCCCGAATTGCGAGTGCAAACTCGCGAATTGGCCCGCACCCTCCTGCAGTCTTCACAGACAATGGAATTCTCGATGGTGCATCTGAACAATCCCGCATTTGAACTAGAGCAAATCAAACTGCCCCAGTAAATCAGTTAGAGAAGCGAATCTTGAGAGCCTGATTGCTGCCTTTGAAGCTGGCTCTAAGCTTGATCGCTGACAGTTTCTTGCCGTCCAGTTGCCAGGTCAGACTATTGCCCTTTTTGAGAGGCATAGTCGTGTACTCATCCGGGGTATAGCCCAGTTTTTCGTCAAAGTAAACGGGATAGATTTGAGCGGCAGAGAGGTTTTCACCGGTTATCTCAATTTGATGAATATCAGCCGGTTCGCTCAAGGACAACTGAACATGCCGTCGACGCAGAGGCATGTAGAGAGTGTGCTCCGAGACTTCAGGCGGATAAGTGAAGTCGAATGTGCCGGTCGATTGCTTGTCGGCATGCACGTTCATATAAGGAGGCATGCAGTCGTTAATCACGACATTGCCGGACGGCTTGGACTTGCTCAGAAGGTCCGGAAAATGGCGCTCTATCGTATCGGCAGCAGTCATGGCATAGAAGTGCGTGGAGAAGGCACCAGGGTGTCCATTGCCCGGATTTATTCCCAGGCGCAGGGTAGACGCGCTAGATTTCAAAAGTGGATCATTGCCGGCGGCTTTGACAAAGGAGTCTGTCGTATCGACAAAAAGCAGCCCGGCCGAATTGAAGAGAGGTGCAACAACAGAAAACCGCTCTTCGTTATAGGCTTTGACGCTCTCGAAGAAATTATTTCCATGAGCAGTATTCTCTTTTGTTTTGTTCTGGAATCCAGCCGGCAGCGAAATAACGAAAGCCGGAACGCCCGCTGTTTTCAAGCTATCAGCAAGAGAAGCGACTGTCTTTTTATATGACTCGAAGTTCTGCCCTTTAAGCAACGCCAACTCCCAGTCCGCGTATTCCAGAGCAGTGGATTTCTGGCTGAGATGAGCCTGGCGAGAGAGTTTACTGATCTGCTCCAGCTGCCCGGCAAGATTGGGAAGCAGTCCAGCCAACTTCGATATCGGACTTTCACGACTGGGCAATTCTTTGGGCATCATCTGGACATAAGGCTTGCCGCTGGCATCCTTTTCGTCGGGATCATTTGTCACACAGCCGAAAATAACCAGGTCGGGCGTGTATTTCGGCAGGAGCATGCTCAGCCAATTCAATTCATCGCGGGTGCTGGCACCATTGAGCCCGGCAGCAATAACTTCCACATCGCCATAACCGCGACGTTTCAGCTCCATGTCCAACTGCCGCCACCAGAGCGTATTGACATTACTCGAACCATCGCCCCATACGAAAGAATCGCCAACCACAAGAATGCGTTTCTTACCTGGATGTTCTGGCCTTACAGTGATGTACTGCGAGCGCCAGACAGGGTTGTCTTTGCGCGCTTCATTCTTCAAATAGGTAAAGTGATTGAGTCTATGGTTTTCGTCCGTCCAAAGATGAGACTCGAGATATCCGCGATTCTCCAGCTCAGGAATGATCCATCGATCAAGCGCAAAAGCAGCGGCGACAATGATAGCCAGCGAGGCGGCAAAATAAGTGAGCGATGTCAGCGCCACCGTACTCGGTGCCAGATGGCGAGGAGTCGAAGTACTTGATTTGGGCTTGTCAGCTAAGTCCAGCAATTCTTTTCCCCTTAAAAGAGCGTGTAGATGAAAGGCGCAAGTGCACTACTTTGGACAAACACGCCAATCAGACCAAGCATGAGAAGAACAATCAAACAAGGAAGAAAAAGCAGCTGGCTGTTGCGAGCAAAGTAGATCACCACTGAAAGTGGCTGCAACCAGCCGGGCAAACTGTATTCGCTCGACTTGCCATTCTCGTCGGACGCGACCTTGTCTGCCCAACCTTCAATTCGTTTAGGCTTGGCCAGAGACCAGGAGTAGAAAGGCTCGTGATTGTGCTTTTTCTGGTAAACGAGCCCGGCCGGAAGAATGGTGAGAAAGTAGACGACAGTTAGGACGGCTTTAAAAACATTTGTGCCGACAAAAGTGGCGATTGCTTTCATGACTCGCTGGGGATAAACCATGAGCCCGGGCGCGGCAAGAGTCGTGGTCAGAAAAGCCAGCCCGGCGAAGAGAAGCAATTGAGACAATGCGCCTTCAAGCAATACGTAAGTTTTGAAAGCGCCCAATAATGTAAGCACCCAGCCGAACGTCAAGCCGAAAATGATGTTGTTTTTCAAAGCGGCGCGCTCTTTGCGCAGGTGCAAGCGCCTCATGTAGGAGCTCGTATGAGCGGAACCACGAGCCTGCCGATTCGGTTTAGAGACTGTTTCAGCCCTTTCGACTACTGCACTTTTAGTCAAGGTCGAACCTCCTCAACCAAGCGGATCTCTCGTCTTCGCTAAGCGGTTTCTGCTGCTGATCTTTTCTTCTGAAGAATCGATTTCCGATCACCACGCAGTCCATCTCCGTCGCCATAAAGCACCGATAAGCGTCTTCGGCGGTGTTTACAATCGGCTCACCGCGCACATTGAAGGAAGTATTGACTATGACCGAGCAGCCAGAGCGCTGTTTGAACTTGCTGATTACAGAATGGATAAATGGATTTCTTTCCTTATCGATCGTTTGCACGCGGGCAGAATAATCGACATGGGTAACAGCCGGCAGGTGGGAGCGCGGCTGCTTCAAAAGGTCGATTCCGAATAATCCCCGGTCCTGTACAGGAATTCTCTGCTTTTCGAGCACCGGATAACAGAGCAGCATATACGGGCTTTCTTGCGGGATATCGAAATATTCTTTTGCGTCTTCAGCTAAGACCATTGGTGCAAACGGCCGGAAGCTCTCGCGAAATTTCACTTGCAGATTCAAATGGCTCTGCATCTTCTGGCTGCGCGCATCAGCGAGTATGGAGCGGCTTCCCAGCGCGCGCGGTCCGAATTCTGCTCGCCCTCTTGCCACAGCGACAATTTCGCCCCGGTCTATGGATTCGGCAATAGCATCCTGCAATTGCTCCTCATCCATCTCCTCCCAGACAGCCCCCATGCGACGCAGCACGGCGTCGTCCTCATCCGAGTAGGAGGGGATTTCCAGTCCAAGAAATGCGCCGGCCATCGAGTCGGGTTTCTGGACAGTTCTTCCTTTGCCCAGCACTTGATGCCACATCCAGAGACAGGCTCCCAGCGCTCCGCCTGCGTCACCAGCAGCCGGCTGGATCCAGATTTCGTCGAATATACCTTCTCTGGAAAGAATGCCCGTCGACACCACATTCAGTGCCACACCACCAGCCAGAACGAGATTCTTGGCGCCGGTGGCTTCTTTTACATGCCGGGCCATAACGATAAGTATGTCGTTCAACACCTTCTGAATACTGGCGGCAATATCCATCTCTTTCTGACGAATGATCGACTCCGGCTCCCTGGGCGGTCCTCCGAAAAGCTCGTCGAATCGAGCATTCGTCATAGTCAATCCGCCGACATAGTCGAAATAGTTCTGGTTGAGAGCGACGGCGCCCTGCTCATCGACAGTGATCAATTTTTCCATGATCATCTGCGCATAAACAGGCTTGCCGTAAGGCGCCAAGCCCATAAGCTTGTACTCACCGCTATTAATCTTGAAGCCGGTGTAATAAGTGAATGCCGAGTACAACAAGCCGAGTGAATTCGGGAAACGAATATGCTTGAGCAACTGCAGGCTATTGCCTTTACCGATTCCATAAGTGGTTGTCGACCATTCGCCGACCCCGTCGATTGTCAGAACAGCGGCCTCTTCGAAGGGCGACGGGAAAAAAGCACTGGCAGCGTGCGAAAGATGGTGGTCGCAGAAATAAACATGCTTTTTCACGCCCAGCTCTTCGGAAATCTGCTTTCGCATCCACAGTTTTTGTGTCAGCCACACCGGCAAACTGCGCAGGTAGGAGGGCAAACTGGCTGGAACAGTGGCGTGATAGGTGGTCAGCAGGCGATCGAATTTCGCATACGGATTTTCATAGAAAACCACGTAGTCGATATCCTTTTCAGTAATGCCTCCGGTTTCCAGACAGAAGCCCACAGCATTGTGAGGAAAGCTGGAATCGCCCTTTATCCTTGTGAAACGCTCTTCTTGGGCTGCAGCAATAATGACGCCGTCTTCGACGAGGCAGGCGGCAGAGTCGTGATAATAGGCTGAAATCCCGAGTATTCGTACCTTTCCGGTCACCTTTTAGCCTTCCGTGAAAACTGGAAAGACGGCTATAACGCCGCCGGCACAATGATAATCCGTCTGCCAAGCTCCAGTCCTGACTGAAATATCAGGTTGAAAGGCGGTTAATTTATTCAAATACTGACTGTCCCGACCGTCGCTGTCGGTGTGCTAGCGAATTGAGGCGCCGGTGCGGCGGCACGACGCTCTTGTATAGGCTTCAATTGCAAATTCAAGCGCGAGACAGTCATTGTTGCCTGGCTAACACCGATCGCATCTCTGGTCGTCATGCTCAGAGGAATACCCTGACCCACTGCGGCTCGACGGACTTTCGCCTGAACCGGGCAAAGTTTGTCGAAAGGTGACAAACTGACGACCCTTTTGATGCCGGCTTTCTTCATCCAGTCGGCTATATCTTCCAAACGCCAATTGGTCAGGTCGACAATTTCCGCATCGGCTTTCATAGGGTCGAATGAATCCGCCACCTCAGATGTGACGATTACTTCACTGCCGTGTCGACGGAAAACATCGACAACGCTGAGCGCTTCGCCCACCAGAACCGGACTGGCAGCAATCAACACCGGGCCTTTAACCGGAAGACCTTTTCCGGAAGCAATTTGCGCGCGAGCATAAGCCTCCTCGAAGCTGGCGCCCTGTCCCATGACCTCGCCGGTGGAGCGCATTTCAGGACCCAGGCATACCTGAGCATCGACAAAACGCTCAAAAGGAATGACGACCGATTTCACCGCATATCCGTTATCCACGGGCTTGATGAGCGGCTTCAAATCAGCCAGACGGGCGCCCATTATCACTCTTGTAGCTAATTTCGCCCAGGGCACGCCCGTCGCTTTGGAAACGAAAGGCACCGTGCGAGAAGCACGCGGGTTTACTTCCAGCACGTACAATTCGCCATCCTTGATTGCATACTGAACATTCATCAGACCCTTGACGCCAAGCCGCTCGGCAATTGCTTCAGTGGCTGCGGTAATGCGTGATTTCGATTCTTCCGACAAAGAAACAGAAGGCAAAACGCACGAACTATCGCCGGAATGCACGCCGGCTTCTTCGATATGCTCCATGATGCCGGCGATAATTGTTGTCTGCCCATCTGACAAGGCATCCACATCCACTTCAACTGCATGTTGAAGGAAACGATCGATAAGAAGAGGTTGGTCCGGCGATGCTGCAAAAATAGAGTCGATCAATTCAAGCAGGTGCTCCGACGAGCGCGCGATGTGCATCGCTTTTCCACCAAGCACAAAACTCGGTCTGAGCAAGACCGGAAAGCCGAGCAAACGTGCAGCTTTGAGAGCTTCGTCCCTTGTATGAACAATGGCGCCCTCGGGCTGCCTGATACCCAATTCCGAAAGCACAGTTCTAAAACTCGAGCGATCTTCTGCGAGCTTGATCGCTCTCACCGAAGTACCGAGGATTTTGAAACCGCGTGCTTCCAGCTTTTCAGCCAGATTCAAGGGAGTCTGCCCGCCGAATTGAACAATCACGCCTTCAGGCTTCTCGGAAGAAAGAATATTGCTGACCGACTCGAGAGTCAGAGGCTCGAAATAGAGAACATCGGAAACATCGTAATCGGTCGAGACAGTCTCTGGATTGCAATTGACGATGATCGACTTGCGACCTTCTTCTCTGGCGGCCAGGCTGGCCTGCACACAGCAATAGTCAAACTCTATCGCCTGACCGATGCGGTTGGGCCCGCTGCCCAGAATGACGATCTTTCGAGACTCGTCGGGCTTGTACTCCTCGCGCGCCGGAGCAAAAGTCGAATAGAGATAATTCGTTTTTGTGGGAAATTCACCTGCGCAAGTATCGATCGCCTTGTAGACAGGACGCAGATCCAGGCGCTGCCGGAAAGCATAAATGGCTCCTTCGGTTGCCACTTCACGCCCTACAGCGGCATTGATGAAAGAGGCAATTTGCGCATCACTGAAAAATTCGCGCTTCAGGCGCTTGAGCAAACCGGCCTCGAATTCCTCGAAGAGCGCTTTCACCCCGAAATTTTCAACGATCATGCTGATAACGGTACGCGCACCGCGCTCGTTATCGCAGATTTCTTTCAAATGAAAGAGGAACCATGGATCTATTTTTGTGACCGCATGAACCTCCTCGATCGTCCAGCCCTGCGCATAAGCAGTGGCTATGTCAGTAAGACGATAACGCGATGGCGTGGACAGCCTTTTGGTCAGTACTTCGCGAGACACATCCGTGCGGCCGGGTGTTTCTGTAAAGCCGGAAAGATTGAGCTCCAGGCTTCTCAAAGCTTTGTGCATGGATTCTGCAAAAGTCGTGCCGACAGCCATAACTTCGCCGACCGAACGCATTTCAGTGCCCAGACTGTCCTTGGCTCCGTAAAACTTGTCGAAATTGAAGCGAGGGATCTTTGTTACGACATAATCTATCGACGGCTCAAAACAAGCTGAAATTCCAGCCACGTCGTTCTTGATCTCGTCTAGAGTGAAACCGACAGCCAGCTTCGCCGCCACCTTGGCGATTGAATATCCGGTCGCTTTGCTGGCCAGCGCGGACGAACGAGATACTCGAGGGTTCATCTCGATTACAGAATAGGCACCGTTTTCAGGGTTGACCGCATATTGGATATTGGAGCCGCCGCAATCGACACCGATTGCACTTATCACCCTGGCGGCCGAATCTCTAAGGGTCTGATACTCACGATCGCTCAATGTCTGAATCGGTGCAACAGTGATCGAATCTCCGGTGTGAACGCCCATCGGGTCGAAATTTTCTATTCCGCAAACAACAATGAAATTGTCGTTCTTGTCGCGAACTACTTCCAGCTCGATCTCTTTCCAGCCGGTGACGCTCTCCTCGATAAGGACTTCGCTGACTGGGCTGGCAGCCAGACCAACGCGGCAAGCGACGAGTAGTTCTTCGTAAGTGTTGGCCGCACCACTACCGGTACCACCAAGGGTAAAAGCGGGACGAATTATGCAAGGTATGGGAAT
>CAZBOX010000108.1:0-18134 GCA_964493595.1 uncultured Candidatus Obscuribacterales bacterium
CCGGGGCCGCAGTTTGTTTCCCACTGTCTGAGAGAAGATCGGTGACGGGTGAAAGTTTACCTCTTTGAATGAACCCTCGAGTGATCGTTTTCGAGCGTTCTTGGGACGCCTCCACAGGCGGTGACCAGGGCCGATAATGTATATTATGTTTCATCGGGCAAGAGCGAATGCCAAAACGCAATGCTGGCGGGCGTTTCCAGCCTCGCCTCCTGGGCGGTCATAGGAGCGATTTTTGTGATCCGGGGTGTGTAATCACAAGGTCTTAATTCTGGCGATCCATTTCAAGGGCATGGGTCAGTCTCTCATTGACCCATCCTCTTCTCTCCAGAAGGGAAACCAAAGTTTGGTTGAGACTCTTCTGTTCCATCTGAGCAATGAGGACCATGTCTTCAGTAACGATCTCCAGTGCAATCAATCGACGTCCGGCAGGATCCGTGCATTGAGAAGGAACATCAATCATCTCTTGACCTAAGAGAAGTCCTTCTAATTGGATCGGCGACAAAAACTGTTTGTCCTGAAGGACTTCTCCTAAGGGAGCGCCAGTAGCAATTTGTTCCTCTACCGCTTCCGACAACTGTTCCATTGAGATAAGACCCGAGGCCACACAAATCTGCCCCAGTCTGGGATGCGTGTAATTGGTATCAGCAACCAGGTCGCCACCACCGGCGGGGGCATGAGTGAAGCCCTGGTCCTTTATCTGTGCAATGGCCTCGGTCATCTTCGCAAGAGCTTTCTGGGCAAGAGCACCGTTTTTATCGTCATCTTTCAGCAGGTCCAAAGACGCGCTCATTCGATTGAAAGCAGCTTCGGCAGCATCGACAGCGGCATTTTCATCTAATCCAAGAATTGCATAAGGACTAATGTCCAAGCAAAAGACCCTCACTAAGAGCGGGTGGAAAACAACTCCAGAATACAATATAGCCTTACTTGCAAATCCGGTAACGAGCAGTCCACTCGTCGATAATTCATATTGTCGACTGCATCACCGACATACAACAATACGACCATTGCAACTGTAGTACCGGCATACGCTCTACAATAGGTATTAACGAACATACGACAGTGCGTAAATATTAAAATATGATTCTTTGAACATGACACTAGTCGAACGTTCAAATTTCTAAATTCTGCACTGCTGAATTAGCAAGCTTAAAAGCAGAACCGGTCGCAAGCCGTTAAAGTACCAGATGTCACAGCCGGCCTTGTGACTGTGCAGGGAAGGTGTCGCATGAAGTTTGGAAAGAAGACTCTTACTTATGTGGTGATTGGCATTCTGTGCCTGTCTTTCGCACTTTCATACTTTCACAGACCGCAACCACCGTTTCGTGAACTCGTCAGAGCCAGCCAAGAAATGCCTGCCGGTTCACATCTACCAGCCACCGGTTCCGCGCCAATGGCCAGCCGTGTCGCCAATTCTTTCACACTGGCTCTTGTGCTTGTAAAAAGCGAGTTTTCCGAGAAAAACGCCACCGGCATTGAGTATCTAAGGGTCTGGGCGCAAGAAAATTTCCAGAAAGACCCATCATTCCTGCGTCCTGTAACGTTGAATGTGCCTGTTGAGGTGCATCACAGCATCATAGATTCGTTCTTCTTCAATATTTTTGCCGGGCCTGTGTACTTTATGCAGGCCAAAGTAATGGATTTGCTTTCCGCTCGCATAGACGAATTCCATCACAGTCGTGCCTACCTTAGCTTTGCCAGTGACTATTACGAAGCTTTTGG
This sequence comes from uncultured Candidatus Obscuribacterales bacterium, assembly GCA_964493595.1. Classification (GTDB taxonomy): domain Bacteria; phylum Cyanobacteriota; class Vampirovibrionia; order Obscuribacterales; family Obscuribacteraceae; genus QKMZ01. The sequence goes on from CAZBOX010000108.1 coordinate 1,723, forward strand.
AATGGACGAGGAATCAGCATCACTCCTGGCTCGTTATCAATCTGAGCGGGCGAAATCCGCTGTAAATGTCATTTTATGCGCATCGTTCTGGCTGCTTGTTACACTGGGAGGAGTCATCTCCGTCCTTACAGCGCGCCCAGGCTCGCGCACGTCGAGAGGGCAGTGGCTGCTCTCCTACGGATGGCTGCTGGTGGCGGCGCTTTATTTTGTTGTCGGATGGATGGAAAACCTTGTAGCTGTCTTTGCTTCATCAGTTATTTGTGGCGCCATCGGATTGTATTTGTTCAAGCCATTCAAGATACATATCTCGGAAGACAGCTCCTTGAGCCTCAAACTAATTACACCAAGCCCGCAATTCATCGCTATTGTGGCGTGGATATCAGTTTCCCTGGTGGCGATCCGATTGATCACGTGGATTAAAACAGGGACGCTTTTTGCGCCCGATCCTCTCACTCTTTTGGCGTCCAGCTGGTCCGGCGATTTTCTACACGAACCCGTTCACGCAAAGAAAAACATCAAGAACTTTGTCGGGTCTCTTTGGCTCTTATATGGTCTCTGGACCGCTTATTACGTCAGCTATGACCCGAAAAATTCTGCAGAAGTCGAGCGGACTCTCGACTCGCTTCAACCCATCAACAAGTAAGGTTTAGACGCTGTACCTGTTATCTTCCTCAGGACGACGCATTGCCGCGGCCCTATTCAGTTCTTCAGCCCTGTGGTTGACCATGGAAGAGGTCTCTCGGCTATGAATGATACGCGCGTAGTCGAATTGTCCAACAGCCTTGCCTGCAGCCACCGCTGCAAGGGCTGAACGTATTTTGTCCATCATTGCTCCGACTGCGCCCTGTTTAATTGCTCCGTCGGCAAAACCGTTCAAATTGCTGTAGACACTAAGCAGTTTACCCAGGTCACCAGCGTCAGCCGAGCCGACATTTATCTGGCCCATGGCGCTGCCAATCTCTGCATCAGCAGCCGCAAGATATGCTTGCTGCTTTTCGGGCGGGATAGTCGAGGGACTGGTCAGAGCCTCCTTGAGCAGGCGTCCGACCTCTTCTGAAGTCGTCCCGAAGGCGCGGGCGAGGTTTTCCATCTGCTCCCGGCTGGGATTGTACAGATCAAGCTTGCCGAAGTCTCGAGGATTGTCCAACCCGAGGTCTGATGAAGCGTTTTGTACAAAATCCAGTCCATTCGGACCGGTAAAACTTACATCTTTGAGCCAGGAAATACTGTTGCTGTCGTTGTCCTGTTTTCCAAAGCTATAGCCCTGCATCACATCAACAAAATTCACCGGAGGGTATTCCTGCGCTTGAGAGTCTTCAAGCGCATTATCGTTGCCTGCGCTCTGAATGCTCAGGTCGGTATTATTCTGCTGATTGTCACTTTGCGGCTTATAGCTCATGGAAACAGCTCCAAACTGAGCAAGACGGTGACCCTGATGTCCGATGTTAGATTAGATTCCTAGTAATAAAACTAGTATGGTTTCTCAAGTATCTGCTGTCAATTCGTATTTCTACGTACAGGCTGCAGTTACTGTTCATTTACCCCTTGGGCGCCAAGCGGGACTTATACGGCTAGAATGACTTAAAATATCGCCTATGCCCTTGTGTCGGAACTGGTATACGAGACGCACTTAAAATGCGTTGCCCGTAAGGGATTGAGGGTCCGAATCCCTCCAAGGGCAATCTTTTCTATTGGATAGAAGAGAAGACTTCACCTCGATTTCAAGAATCGATAGAAGTCCAGCGCCTGCTTCGCCAGGCTTTCTGCTCTGTTTTTAGGGGTCTATTCAGCAGTGTCGCGAAACTGCGTCCATGGAATCGCAGTAGCGTTGCCCTCTTTGCACTTTGCGCAAGAGTCGGGCAAAGACACTTCAATGGGCACTTGCAACGCCGCATAGAGTTTTTCTTCCCAACGTTCTTCTGCAGCGATGACACCATTTCCGGTGCCTTTTGCGAAAACTGCTGCAGCTACAGGTTTTCCACCCATTTGCTCAGCGAATGCGGGCAGACGCTCGCCTACGCAGCGTCCGTGCTGAGCAACCGGATTAAATACAAGAACTCGATCACCATTGTTGATATTGCCCTCAACCAGTTTCGATCCAAACCATCCGGTCGGCAAATACTCCCAGAAAGCTGCTTTTTTCTTGCGACGAGAAACGAGTTCTTTCACTATTCGCACCGCAGATGGTTGTGCAGGCGCAAACACGACTTCGAAACCAATGTGATTGTCATCAATCCAGGTTTCGATATCATCAACGATCCAGCTGACGTACTCGGAATTTTCCGTGATCGGCTCCAGAATGAACAGAGCGTCCATGTGATTGCCTACGCGGTTGCCATCGGTTTCTGGAAACTGATAGTGATCACCGGTCACATGCACGCCAGGAACGTTAATCAACTCGTTCAACTGTTCTAACGGAAATGTATCCGATGCGAATTGAATACTTTTGGCTTTTGATTTGGTTTTCACTGCTGTTTTATTTGATTGTCGCATATTCTTTGCAGCCAACTTTTACTTTGTTTTCCAGTACGCCTATGCCCGAGACTTCCATGGTGACTACATCACCGTCTTTCAACCAACCGAATTTGGCTGGTGCTAACTCTTTACCCGTTGTCGGATCTGTTTTAGCCATAAATTCGGCAATACAACCATTTCCAACTGTCCCCGAGCCTAGAACATAACCTTCATGTACGGCGATATTCTGCTTGCCCAGCCATGCAATCAGGCGAGGAAAGCTCCAGGCTTGCTTATTCCCAGTGGTCGGATGTGTGTGATAGAGACTGTTATAGTTCGAACAAGCCCTCTGCTCACCATTAATCTTGAGGATCATTTCGGCATCCATCACGCCGTTTTCATCCATCTTGACGTCTTTTGCTGGCACCAATTTGGGACCAAAGCTTTTACCCACAATGAATTTGCTATTCGTCGGTCCGAGTCCGTCCATATCTTTTTTTTGCACATCTCGTGCCGACCAATCATTACAGATAGTCAAGTAGCAGTGGTCTTTGAAAAACTGGAGCGCTTCCTTCTCATCAGTGATGAGAGCCGATTTGGCGACGAAACAAGCGATTTCGAACTCGTAGTCGGGAGCTTTCACGAAATCTGGAATAGATACCACTTCCCCTGGACCAAACATTTTCTCCGGCGCCAAGTCCAGGCTGTAATAGGCAGCATGGTCATACCAGCCGGGCCAAATAGAAGCTCCCCGCTTGTCTCTGATCTGCTTGACGTGTGTCTCGAAGCCCAAGAAATCAATGAAGAAACGAGGTTCGGGAATTTCAGTCCCGAAGAGCTTGATCTTAGGCACGCTTCTTTCAAAGAGCATGTATAACTCCCCACAATCTCTCAAGAGACGACCAGCACGAGCTCTCGCCCGCGCGAAGCGACTATTATGTCACGACTTAACGGTTTGATGACCTTTTTCTGAGTTGCTGTTATAAATGTCGGCTGGGAGCGCAGCAAAGGAATCTGTCGACATGAAGCACACAGAAGCGTTTGAGAAACTGGTTGCGGATATTAAATCGCAAGTCCGTGAAATCAGTCCGAAAGAAGTTCTGGAAAAACTTGATCGCAAGGACAAATTCCACTTCGTTGACGTGAGAGAAGACCACGAATGGCTTGAAGGTCATGCGAAAGGCGCCTGCCATATTTCACGCGGCATCATCGAGCGCGATATTGAAAAACTGATTCCAGACTATGACTCTGAGATCATCCTCTACTGCGGAGGCGGATATCGTTCAGCTCTTGCTGCAGTGAATATCCAGAAGATGGGTTACACGAATGTCCTCTCTATGGCCGGAGGAATTCGTGAGTGGAGAGAAAAAAGTCTGCCAGAGCAGAAACCGGCAGAAGGCGCGGCTGCTTATGTGTCCCCGCACGTCAAATGAAAGCACCTAGTCAGTTTTTTTTCTCCGTCTTAACTGCGTATATCTGCAGCACATCTGCTGCATACGCAAAGCCTATCGAAGACGTATTCAGCGAGATGCTTGCTTTGCGTTCCACAGATCCGGCAGGCTTCTGGGCAATGGTCTGCTGTATCGGTCTGCTCTTCACTCTGGCTCTGGGACTGATGGCTTTGACCATGGGGTATTACCTCAAGCACTGGTTCAAGCGCAAATAGGAGCACTTTCGAGGTAGCCAAGCGTTGCCATTATCGGTGATACCACTGATAATGGCACTGTCGGTTGCACATTCAACAAATTACTAGAAAGAGTTTTTCATGAGCAGCGAGCCGCTTAAAAATTCAAACAGCAATCCGCTAGACCTCACTGGACTTGAGGATTTGCTGGAGCGCGCGCAATTGGAAGTTGTCACTTCTGCACCAGATGTGGAGGCAGCTGTCGGCCCTTCCTCGGAAACCGAAGAATCTCCCTCAGAAGCTAAATTGGTTCTGGATCTGCTCAATCACTTGATGCAAGTCAATGAATTAGTCGTAGAGACCAATCGTCGTCTCAACTTAGCCACATCTAGATTGGGACAATTGGATGAAATGCTCACCGCTCAGGGGGTGTGGCTCGAACGCCTGCCGGCTCTCGAGATAAAGGCAGTTCAGCTTGAAGAGACACAACTAAGGCTGGAGCAAGCGACAGCAGAAAACGAGTGGCTTAAGAAGAGCTGGGTCAATAAGTTTCTTTCTGCTCTCAAGGACAGGAATTAAAAAGAGATTTCATTGCAACCTTTCAGGAGGTCTCCTTCGAGGAGACCTCTTTTCTTTGGAATCCAGACCGTTCAATACAAAGACCTTATACGGTATGATCTCCCGCTTGGGGGAGACCATATGACCAAGAGACACACTCTTCTTGCCCTGGCGGTATCGGGCCTGTTCTTTTTGAGCGGCGCGGTCAACGGCAAGGTATTGCGAGCGGAAATAAATCATAGTGAAGTCGCCGATCCGATCGAGGCAAAACTATTGCCGGGACAGATCTTCGACATCGCCAATTTGCCGCCCGGAGCAACAGGCGACGCCAACAACTGGTACAAAATTCCTAAATGGCTCGCTGGAACCTGGCATAAAGACAGCCAGACGAATTCATATCAATACAACTATTTGACCGGACAGGAAGACAATACTCAGCGCACAGTCATCGCCAAAGGCAACGGCGTCTGGGGAACCCAGTCAGACGCTCAAGGCGAAATATGGGAATTCAACCCGGCCCCATATGTTGATACTGTTGATGGTGGCACCGATACAATTGTCCAGTTGATTCGTTCGAGCGAACCAGTTGAAACTACAACGGACCGCTTCGTCAAAAACACCGTGGATACACAGCTTCGGGTGGATAAAGCGACCGGACGTATCAAAACTGTTCAAACAGCCGAACAGATATCGACCTATACAATCGATTCTCCGGGTGTGCTAAAACGCGAAACCTCTTCAAAAGTATTCGGGCACGACGGCAAACCGATTATGCTGGCTCGCTCCATAGCGTATGAGAACAAAATCGCAGAGTATCAGCCGAAAGATACCCTAAACGGAAAGAATCTGAAATCGATGTTTCAGGAATTTCTCGACCAGAACAAAGCAGTCGACTAACAGCGAGGTCCAAGTGAAGCAACTCAAAGTCATCTCCTGCTCACTAATTGCGGCGCTGACATTAATACCGGCCGTTCAGAGGACGGGCCTTTGCAAAGTCGCAGTTATATCTCCCACTTCTGATTCGTTTCGCCTGCCCAAAAGCGTTACTCCTGAAGCCTATGAGCTTTTCTTTGATCCGGATCTTGAAAAAGGAACATTTAAAGGATCGGAAAGCATAATTATCAATGCCGCACAAACCGTCGACAGAATATATTTGAACTCCCATGGCTTGACCGTCGAAAGCGCCGAGCTTCTGCTTGCAGACGGTCGCAAACCAACAAAAACTGCCGCTTCTTTGACCTTCGCCAAGAGCGAGCAGGTCATTAGTTTTATTCTTTCGAAGCCGATTGAAGCAGGAAAGTACAAACTGAATATCGTCTTTTCCGGACGGATGAACGACAAGCTCTGCGGCTTCTATAAAGTGAAAGCACGCGACAGTGAAGGTCACGCCATTACGCTCGGCGCAACGCAAATGGAACCTACAGATGCGCGTCGCATGTTCCCTTGCTTCGACGAGCCGGATTTCAAAGCAACATTCAAACTCAAAGTAGTCGTAGACCAAGGAAATATAGCCATTTCCAATAGCGCGGTCTCACATGAAACGAAGCAGAAGTCCTCATCTAGGAGAGTTGTGGAATTCGCGCCGACGCCTAAAATGTCGACTTATTTAGTCGCACTTCTGATCGGTCCTTTCTCATCTACGGCCCCTGTAGTAGCTAATTCCGTGCCGATTCGAGTCTGGGCGGTCAAAGGGTCGGAGAAGCTGGGGATTTTTGCGCGCAACCAGGCGGCGAAAATGATGCCCTATTTCCTCAACTATTTTGCCCAACCTTACGCTGGCACCAAGCTTGATTTTATCGCCATACCGGAATTCGAAGCCGGCGCGATGGAAAATCTCGGAGCGATCACATTTAGAGAAGAAACGCTTCTTGTCGACGAAAAAAATGCATCTGTTGCTGCTCAAAAACGTGTTTCTGAAGTTGTAGCGCATGAGATGGCGCACCTCTGGTTCGGCGACCTGGTGACCATGAAATGGTGGGATGACCTCTGGCTAAACGAAGCGTTTGCAACATGGATGGCCGAGAAGACTGTAGATTTTGTGCGCCCGGACTGGCAAACATGGGAGTTTTTTACCCTCGATCGACTTAGTGTTATGGAAACGGATGAACTGATGTCCACACGTCCGATTCATTGCGAAGTAAAAAATCCACTTGAAGCAATCGAGATGTTCGACGGTATCACCTACAGCAAAGGTGCTTCAATCCTGCGAATGCTGGAGACGTTTTTAGGCGAAAAGGTATTTCAAGCAGGTGTGCAGACTTACATGCGAGAGCATAAGTTCAGCAATGCCGCTACAGGTGATCTGTGGAACGCCCTCCAATCGGCTTCTCAAAAGCCCGTCTCGGACATAATGTACGCATGGGTCCATTCTCCCGGTTTTCCGGTTATTGACGCGCAAAGAAAGCCAAACACGACAGCCATTCGCCTTGCCCAGTCGCGATTTGTCATGGATCCATCGGCCCGCACCAAGCCGGAGAATGCCAGTGCATTATGGGCGGTGCCAATTTCCTGGCGCACTTTGACGCCGGAGAAGACTGCGGAATCCAAGCGAAGTTTTTTACTCTCTTCAAAGAGTGCTCCCATGGTTGATCTGCCCGCAGACCAATCGCCGCTCCTCAATGCCAAAGCTTCGGGATATTACAGGGTAAATTACCCTGTAAATTGGCTCCAATCTATATTGGCAAATGGTCTGGGTCAGCTGAGTGTTAGCGAAAAGATGACACTATTGTCGGACCAATGGACGTTGATGTTCGCGGGCTTGTCGCCCGTGTCCAACTACTTCCGTCTCTTAAAAGAGTACGAAACTCAAAATGACCCACAACTTATTGAGATGAGGGTCGAATGCCTGGACAGGCTCTATGGGCTGCTTGACGCGAAAAGTTTGCCATCTTTCGAGAAATTTGTTCGTCATCATCTGGGTAATACTGCCGCAAAATACGGATGGGCATCCAGTTCAAACGAAAGTGATTTAATCCGTTCTGCCAGGGGTGATGTTCTTCTTGCGATGGGCACTATAGGTCAAGATCCTGCCACTATCGCGGAAGCAAGAAGGCAATTCACGCTCTACCTATCCAATCCTAATAGAGTCGAGCCGGATTTGCTCGATTCAATTTTTAAAATCGTCGCCTTTAATGGAGATACGAAAGACTATCAAAAACTGGACAACCTCTGGCGCACGGCAAAAACTCCGGAAGATCGAGTGCGCAGCATGATGTCTCTGCCCTATTTCAGAAAGCCTGAACTGATTGAGCGCACTTTGAAATTCAGCCTAGGTAATGAAATTCGGCTACAAGACTCACCGAAACTCCTCGGCAACATAGTCAACACACCACACGGAAAACAGCCGGGATTTAAATTCGTCAAAGACAACTTTGCGGCAATTAAGAGAAAGCTTCCTACCCCTGCAGTACCACATGTGGTGAGTTCACTGGAATCGTTGTGCACCACGCAAGAAGAACGCGATTTCGTTCAGTTCCTGTCTGCAAACCCGATCCCAGCAGGCAGAAAGCGCATTCAGCAGGCTGTGGAGACCATACATAATCGTGTAAGTTTCAGGACCAGATCACTTGCTGAAATAGAAACAGCGCTGGCTAATTATTAGCAGCGCTGTTCAGAGTTTGCTGAAAAAAAGTTGGAATGAAACCGGTGTCAGTTATCTTCGGGTTCGTGCTTCTGCAAGCCTAACTTTTCTCTTGCCTCGACCATTTTTATTTTCAGGCTTAAAATCTGATGATCGCTCTGCTCGTCTTCGATCATCGGGCCGCTTTTGAGAGATTACAGCTCATTTTCAGCCACTGCAAGTAGTCGTTGCCCGTCCTGCCTGTGGATTTCCATTTGCCTTGTGGCTTTTAGCAACCTGAAAAGACTGAAAAAGAATGACATCAAGCAAGCGCCGGCAAGTATCCATAAGCTTTGTCTTTCATTCTCAGGAATGAATGAGCGCAAGCAGAACCACCCTGTCGCGGTCAACAGAATAATTGCGGGAAATATTATGAACAGCCACTTTAGCCTATTTTCAGACCAAAGCAACTTGTGATATTGCATCAACGCAGGAAGAACTTTTCTCGATTCGCCGAATTGCCATACTTGCGCAAGGTTCTGTAAGACGAACCAACTCAAAATCAGAAGTACATAGTCGTCCGAGCGCAGGTGAAACATCGAATCACTCGGGTGGGCAGTATTACCGAAAACAATAAGAGAAGACGCGGCAACCTGCCGCCTCAAATGAACTAATTTCAGCCACCCCCACCACCGCCACCGCCGCCACTCCAGCCGCGTCCTGCGGAAGAAAGGCGGGCAAAGACGTTACCTTGTCCAGAATAGGTTCGACTGGCTGCATATTTTTCAACTTGTCCGTAGCCGACGGCGGCTAAATACTTCAGCTGCGGATCTTTGGAAAAACTCGAGACAACCTGATAATGCTGGGCGGCCTGAGCCAGCTGGTTCATATTGTGAAAGCAATAGGCAATGTAGTAGTGCGTCTTGTCTCGGCAATAGCCGTTGCGGTCCAGTCTGTCGAAAATCTCGTATGCATCCTTGTATTTCTTGTCGTATACAAGTCTGACCGCTTCATAGAACTCTGGCGGGTAGGTCTGTGCTTTTTTGGCTGCCTTTGCTTTCTTGCCTTTTGCTTCCGCATCTTGTCCTGCAGGCAAGAAGATCTGCCCTGCAATTAAGGTGAAGAACAGGATTCCCGCATAAAGAAGCGAATGATTGAATTTCATATCTTCCTAGTTCGGCAATTAGGGGACTTTGTCTCCGCTGTGCATGGGCTGCAACCTGCTGCCCTGACCGATCACCGTCAGCCACTGGGTCCGCAATCTGCGGCGCCACTGCCCCCTCCCCAAGGGCCGGCGGCGTTGCTGCCGCCTGTAGACAGTCGTGCAAAAAGATTACCTTGTCCTGAGTACGTGCGGTTCTTCGCGTATTTAGCAACCTGTCCATAGCCAACCGCTGCCAGATATTTAAGCTGGGAATCTTTGGAATAGTTGTAGACGACTTGATAGTGTTGAGCCGCTTGCTGAAGCTGATTCATGTTGTGAAGGCAAAGTGCCATGTAATAGTGAGTTTTGTCACGACAAAAACCATTGCGGTCTAGATTGTCGAAAATCTCGTAGGCGTCTTTGTATTTCTTGTCGTAGAGAACCAATCTAACAGCGTCGTTAAACTCCGGCGGATAGGGCGGTAACTTTTTTGCTGCCTTTGCTTTGTTCTGAGTTTTCTTGCCTTTTGCCTGCGCCTCGAGCGAGCATGGCAAAAACGCCTGACCGACAATAAAGGCGGCAAGAATGCTGGCTAAAACTGGAAGATGATTAGATTTCACGCGGAAAACTTCTGGGCTATATCTACCATCTAAGCATATTGCCGCAATTATCGTTTTTTGAAACCTTTTTTCTAAATGTTCCGGATAGAGGTTTCTATTCAAGGATGCCGAGGAGTTCGAGGCACAAACTGTTCCAGCTCATGAATTGTGGCGCGAACAGGGGCTCACCGGTGTCCGCATGGTAATTCTCGAAAAGGGTGCCTCTCGTCTCTAGACCATTAGCAAGCGTATTAATTACACGCTCGGCAATTCTCTGTGCGGACTCAGCAAAGTTCTCTCGCAAAAGCGCGCGGACCGCGAGAGCATTCGGCAAGACCCACATCGGTCCCTGCCAATTAGAGCAGATAACACGCCCGTAAAGTCCTCGCTTAGCCTGATTGTACAGAGGCTCGGAAGCGGCAACGCTTGCGATACCGGCATTCCTAAAAAAGTGCTCGCCTGACATGATGTTTTTTTCGATAACTGCCTGAGTACGCTCTTTGTTGGTCGTACCCATGAGCACCGGACACAGTCCCGTCCAGGCACGCAAACGACAATGCTGCTGGGTTTCTGGATCGTAGTTGTAATAGATAGAATCTTTTTGAGACCACAGCATTGAATCTATTTTTTCGGACAGCTCAACAGCTTTAACAGCATATTCAGTCGCCATTTTCTCATTGCCGGCAATCTTTGCCAGCTCATTCATGGCGCGAAACTCCGCGACCAGGTAGGCATTGATATCGGCCGCAAGCAGCCTGCCATCAGGGAAATTGGCAATATCGTCGTTTTCACCCTTAGCCGCTTCCAGCGGATAAAGAAGAGCCAGATTATCATCGACGCCACTTTCCAGAACGTTTCTCCAAAAATACAGTCCGCTCTTGTGTTTGCGTTTCGAATCAAAGTATTTTAGATAACAGTCCAGTCCTTCCAGGTGGCGCTGTTCTATGGCTGCAGCCTTTGGATTTTGTTCGGCAGCGAAAAGAAGTGTTTGCGCCAAAAATGGCTTGCATTGATCACCATTGTCCCAAATCCTGCTGGGAGAGACGGTTCGAGGAATATGACCGTCACCTTCTTGCAGGCTGAGGAAGTTCTCCACCACATCCTGAGCCAGACCCGCGATGCCCGCTTTGACCGATGCTTGAGAAAAGAAACAAGCATCCCAATCATACATTTGCAGGTAATGACCTGTAAGTGATCGATCAGAAACTTCGCTCGCATCATCACCACCGGCGACAACATCATAAGACGGCGTTACGAAGCGATGTTTGAGCATTCCCTTTGGTTCGTGAATGCAAGTCTTTGCCTTCTCGAGAAAGAAAGCCTTCAGCTTTTTTGCTTGCGCCGTAGTCGAGGCGGTAGGCATTTGAATCTCCTTCTTCGTAAATTTTAGCCAGTGCTCTGCAATCCTGAGGCAACACCATTTATGCTCATCAGCACATAGTCGAGCAAGGCTTGCCTGTCGATAGAATCAGCTTGTACATCAAGTCCACGCACTTTCTTCAAAAATTGAACTTGCAGATAGCTGACAGGATCGACATATGGATTGCGCAATTCAATCGACTTTCTAAGATAGAGGGTACTATCCAGAAGTTCCGACTGTTGAGAAATTGAAAGAATGGCATCGCGGGTCCATTTGAATTCTTCTTCTATACGAGAGAAATATTCATCCTTGAGCTTCTTTGATTGAACCAGATTGTCGGCGTAGTAACGCGCAATATCCAGGTCTGCAACTGCCAGGGCAGTTTCAATCTTCTTCACCAATCCATTGAAAAACGGCCAATCGGAATACATTGCGCGCATGGTTTCCAGAGACCTGGGATTGCTTTTGTTGACTTGCTGAAAAGCAGAGCCAAATCCGTACCAACCAGGCAACATGAAGCGGCTTTGAGTCCAGGCAAAAACCCAGGGAATAGCGCGCAAGTCATCAATTGATTGACTGCCTGACTTCCGTCTGGCCGGGCGCGAACCCATTCTCAGCTCACCGATTTCCGGCAATGGCGTCGTCTGATTGAAAAATTCGATAAAGTCTTTCGAGCCGTGAACAAGATCTCGATAAACATTGAATGACTTAGCGGAAAGTTCTTCCAAAAGAGGCGTCCGCTCTTTATATAAGAGCTCAGACTGCTCATCGAAATTGCCCAGGCTGGCTTCGATAACGGCAGCAGCCAAACGGTCGAAATTTCTCACGGCAATGTCATTCATCGCATACTTCGCTGCAATGACTTCACCCTGCTCTGTGATCTTGATTCGATGATCAACGGTTCCTTCCGGCTGAGCGAGAATGGCTCGGTGCGTCGGTCCGCCGCCTCTGCCAATCGTTCCACCTCGTCCATGAAAGAGGCGCAACTGTATGCCATGCTCGCGCCCGAATTGAACCAGCGCTCTTTGAGCTTTGTACAATTCCCAGTTTGCCGCAGTTATTCCACCGTTCTTACCGGAATCGCTGTAGCCGATCATTATTTCCTGAAGGTTATTTCGCTGCTTGATGTAATTCTTGTAGGCGCCGACCTGCAACAAAGACTCGAAGAGTTTTGGCGCGTTCTGCAAATCTTCAATCGTTTCGAAAAGAGGCACCACACTAATTGTCCGAGCGCCGCTTTCGGGAGTGTATAAACCTGCCTCTTTGGCAAAAAGAAGTATAGCCAGCAGGTCGCTGCGGCTCTGAGTCATGCTGACTATATATGTATCTATTGCTGGAATGCCAAACTTGTCCTGCAAGTCGCACATCGTACGAAAAACTTCGACAGTCTGATTTGTCGATTCGGAAAATTGCGGATGCGCTGGAATAAGTGGCCGAGGATTCTCAATTTCTCGCGCCAGAAAAGTGACTTTTTCTTCCTCGCTTAGGGAGCGGTAGCCGCCTTCAACCAGCTTGAGCTTTTTGCTGATTTCATCTAGTGCGTCTAGATGACGCTCGCTATGCTGCCTTATGTCGAGCTTAGCCAGATGGAACCCAAAAATGTCTACTGCATAGAGCATCTTTCTGAGGCTGGTCAGGCTGGCGATACAGCCATGGGAATCGAGCTCTTTGTAGATCATCTCCAGTTCGCCGCGAAATTCGAGGTGGTTCAAATAGGCTCCCGGCATCTCCGGCGAATTCAAAGCGCGCCTCAATTTCTCCTGCATGAAAAGCAGCTTCTGACGGACCTCTTCAAGACGATATCGATCTCTGTAGCGTTCGTCGAGATCAGGAAAAGAAATTCGATCACGCTCGAGAGATGAGTAAAATTCTTCGCTCATGTCCAGCCAGTTATGAGAATGACTGAGATCGTTAAACAAGATCTCCATCTCTTTCATGTAGTGCTTCAATACAAGTGAGCGCTGGTAGTGAAGCGTTTTGACCGTGACTTCAGGAGTAACGAAAGGATTGCCGTCTCTGTCCCCTCCGATCCATGAACCGAAGGTGATAAATCTGCGCCCGTCCACCGAATTCCATTTCGAGTCGCCGGAGAGTTTATCCAGCTCGCTGACAAGATCGTGATGAACATCAAGAATAGCTCTGATAACGACATTTTCGAAGTGATAAAGTCCGTAGCGAACTTCATCCATAACTTGTGGTTTGAAATAAATGACATGATCGGTCATCCATAGAGACTCGATTACCTTAAGCAGGTCGTCGTTTACTGTTCTTGTCTCTCGTCTCGAAAGCGGTGGATGGTCCCGGCGCTTAAGCAGGCGCGCCAATTCCAATTGCTTGATTAAGACCGTGCGCCTGGTAATCTCGGTAGGATGAGCCGTAAACACGACCTGCACGTCAAGCTGGGAAATTGCTCTTCTCAGTCTTTCTTTTCCGTCAAGTGTGTTTTCCAATCGATGGAAAACACTGGTGAGCGAATCGGGCTCAGGGCGATCGTTGGATTCGTGCTCCCTTTGGGTCCGGCGGCGAACGCGGTGATTTTGCTCGGCTATATTGATCAGGTCGAAATAAGTAAGAAAAGCTTTGATTACTTTGCCGGCGGTCTCGGCATCCAGACTCTCAACCAGATCAGACAATTCGCGCTTGTGCTCTGGTGTCGGATTGCTATGAATCGATTTCGAAAGAAGCCTGAATCTTTCGACAATATCGAAAAGAGCGTCTCCCTCGAATCGCCTTATAGTATCTCCAAGCAAACTGCCCAGCAGACGCACGTCTTCCCGCAACGGCCGATCGCGGTCGTCTTGTGTCACTTTGCTTGGGCTAGCTGAGCTCATCGCTCTCCGTTCAGGCAATTATCCCAGTCTGAAGCAAAGTCGAGAATCTTCTCTTTCAAACTTTTGAGAACATTCGAGCGCTTCATCGCATAGTTGATTTCTTTCATGTTGTCGCCTTTCATGGCGGAAATACCTACTTGCTCCAGGAAGGCTAATTCTCTGTCGACATCACTGACGACCTGCATACAAAGATTGGCTACTTGCTGGCTATTGAGACGAAACTGCTCTGGCAATCCGGGCTTGCCTGCCGGCTTTTGCATGGCGGGTTGGGAAGCTCCGGCGCCGCGTCTCATCTCCAGAAAATCGGCTTCAGAAAGAAGCCACTTGCTCTCATCAGCATCGTAAGAACGATCTGGATCCACTTGCTCTTCAGCATGGGCAGCGATCTGAAACTCCTCAGTATCACTGGCTTCGTTGCGGGCCACTTTGATGACCTGCCCAAAAATGCGCTTGGCCAGCTGACCTATATTGGCGCTGGAGAGTCCACGCCCCAGAAGGCTCCGGCTCGTGCGCCCGCTTTCTGTTTGCTCGAAAATTTCCATGTATGGCTTGCGGTTGGGATCGCCAGGGCGAAAGCCAATCAAGATATCGGTCGGCACTATAAAGACCAGGATCCTGCCCATGTAAGCCTGGACTACGACAGCCCACTCACGAGTAGAGACATGTCCTTGAAAATACTTGACGTTATGAGAAAAACGGCTGAAATCTTTGAATTCAAATTCGCCTTTCGGTCTCTCGCAGTGAACTTTCAGCGACTCATGGATAGGATTCTTGTTGAATTCAGCGACATAGCGGCTCAGATAGTCGAAAAGCAAATCGACATAGGCGCTTGTACTTAGATTCTCTGCCTCAGGAGTCGATTGCAGATGCAAAGTTTGATCCGCTTGCAGAGCACTCGAATCAAGAACGGACAACCATTGCCGCGTTTCTTCGCTGGCATTGCGATCTTTGACATTGCCCAAAATCATATTTCGCAGATCGCTTTCGCTCGTGTCTGTCATTTCTAAGTCTTCTCCGCGCGGGTTGAGGGTGAATTATATCTCATCGTCAGTTTTACTTTTCGCCTTCCCATTCTTGAAGAAATCTTTCTACAAAGTCTTCCACAAAACGATGCCTCTCCTCCGCCAGAATACGGGCGGAGTCGGTATTGAGGCGGTCCTTTAGAAGGAGGATTTTCTCGTAAAAGTGATTCAACGTCGTACCCTTGGCGTTCTTGTATTCTTCAAATGTCTGATGCATAACCGGCGCCTGCTCAGGGTCATACATTGGACGCTCAAACCTGCCCCCATAAGCGAAGGTGCGAGCAATGCCGATAGCGCCGAGAGCATCTAACCGATCCGCATCTTGCACGACTTTTCCTTCAATCGACTGCGGTGTCGTCTTTACTCCAGCGCCTTTGTAGGAAACTTCTTTGATGATGGCGGCAACTTTCTCGATTGTTTCGGGATTTTCTCCTAAAGAGCTCAGCCATTCCGAGGCTACGCGCGGTCCTTCATTCAAATCTCCGCCATGAAATTTCCAGTCGGCAATGTCATGCAGCAGAGCAGCCAGTTCGGCTACGTAGACATCAGCCCCCTCCATTTTGGCCAGTCGGGCGGTCAAAGCTCTGACGCGCATGATGTGAAAGTAATCGTGCCCGGTAGAGTCATCTCCAAGTTTTTCCTTGACGAGCTGTATGGTTTTTTCAAGATTCACTCGCTGCTCGTGCGTCAGATGCATCGCGTCTTCGTCGGTTTTCGAAGTTGGCACTGTCTACTCCTTGTAGGGTTCTTTGAGACCTGGCTCAATTATTGCTCTCGGGTTAATTTGAAGATCGCCTTCTCGTGTTGAGGATAGGCAGCCAGAAGTGCTTGCCTGTCACCATGCTGGTAATCCGCAAAATCAAACGCGGGGGCGACCGTGCAACCCAGCAAGGCGAAACTGCCGCCCTCTGCCAGGGAAGCGCCTTGCCAGTGGTTCGCTTTTACCACTACCTGCGGTGCAGTGTCCGCAGCTAAGCTGGAACTAAGGGTATGAATTTCCAGCTCGCCATGCGGATCGATGATATGCAAGTGCACTGGATCGCCTGCATAAAAATGCCAAATTTCGTCAGAGGGTAACTTGTGAAAGGCTGAGAAAGTCTCTTTGCAAAGCAGGAAATATATACAGGTAGCAACCGATTTTTCGCTACCGGCGCCCGATTCAGACATTTTGCTAGGCGAGCGATAAGTCTCACGAAAGTAGCCTCCCTCCAGTGGGAGAGGTTTTAGCCCTAGTTTTTCTATGAGAAACCTTGCGTCCATT
>CAZBOX010000109.1:0-18069 GCA_964493595.1 uncultured Candidatus Obscuribacterales bacterium
AGGGCATTGAAAGCCAAAGTTGCTGATGTCGAAGAGGTCAGTGACGATGAATTCGGCGACGAAAATAACGGTATTTCCAAAAAAGATATTGCTATGTCAAAAGAGCGAATCGACGCTCTGGCATTCGGCAAGGATAATTTTGACAAGCTGGACGGCAACGGCGATGGTCACGTAACTGCCGATGAAATCGATGCTTATATCAAGGCACGTGCGGATGTCTCGCCGGAAGAGATGAAGAAGCTCGAGTATCTGAAAAAGGAAGTAGGGGAACTCGAGGAGTATCACGATGATGAATTCGGCGATGAGAACGATGGTTTCACCAAAGGTGATCTCATCGATGCTCTGAGCGAACTCGGCTCGGCTTCCGCTCGTGGCGACCAGGGTGCTAAGCCCCATCCGCCCGTAGAAGCGCCCGCTAAACCTGGCGACAAACCGGCTCCTCCTGGCGATAAGCCTAATACTGAGAAAGATAAGCAGCCAGAAAACGTTTACGAAGTGAAAAAGGGCGACACGCTCTGGAAAATTTGCAAGGAGAATCTGCGCCAGGCAAATGGTGGAAAAGAGCCCAGCAATGGCGAGATCATGAAAAAGATAGCGGAAGTCGCTAAAGAAAATGGCATTGCCAATCCTGACAGGATTTATCCCGGACAAAAAATAAAGCTTCCCGGCAAGGTCGAAAATCCGCCTGCTAATCCGGAAAATTCCAAGCCTGAGAATAAAACGGAGCCGGCAGCAAAAGCGGAAGACCGAGGCGCTGATTCAGGTCTGGATTACGTGCGCAAACGTTTTGCCTTCATCGATCAAGACGGCGACAATCACGTTACTAAAACAGAAATTGATAAATACATAAAAGACAACGAGAAAACACTTACTACTGCTGAGGTGACAGCTCTTAAAAGAGTCAGCGAAAAAATTGATGACCTGGAAGAACTTCACGACGATGAATTAGGCGATGAGAACGACGGCATAACGCGCCAGGACATCAACGTCGCTGAGCAACGTATGAAAGCGATTGAATTTGCTCAGAAGAACTATGAAAGGCTTGATGGAAATGGTGACGGCTATGTCACCGCTGATGAGGTTGACGGTTACATACGCGCCAATAGTGAAAGACTGAATTCTCAGGACCGTGCCAGCCTGGAATTTCTAAAAGGCCAGGTGGGCGAGCTCGAAGAGTACAGTAATGATGAATTCGGTGACGAGAATGACGGTTTTACAAAAGCCGATCTCAAAGGTGCACTTGCTGAGTTAGGCTCCAACACTGTCGGTACCGATGGACAGATGGAAAAACTGCCCGGTCAGCCCAAGGTCGAGCGAGCTTACGAGAATAATACAGAAAGGGTAAAAACCGAAGAGTTTACGAAAGAAAGCCTTCGCTTATTCGGAAAGATCGACAAAGATGGTGATGGCTATTTAAGTGAAACTGAACTGGCGACTGCTGTTCAAAGCGAAGAATATAATGGCAAGGATGCTCAGGTAGTCGCCGCTCTCTATCGAAGACGGGACGAGATAGAGGAGCTGAGCAATGATGAATTCGCAGACGAAAACGACGGAATTACCAAGGCAGACCTGCAAAAACTAGAGGAGCTAAGGCAGAGCAACAGCAAGGAGATAGAACAGACAGCAAGGGCCGCAGCGTTTTTAGACAAGGATGATAATTTCAAAAAAATAGATTCTGACGGCGACACTTTTCTTACTAAGTCCGAAATTTCCAAAGCTCTCGAAAGACAAGACCTCACTGCCGAGGAGCGCCTCAGTCTGGAGTTCTTGAGGGATCATGTCAGCGACATTGAAGAAGCTCATAATGACGAGCTTGGTGATGAAAACAACGGTATCAGCAGAAAAGATCTTGATTATTACGGCGATGACACTGTCTCTTCAGTTGCTGGCACCCTTTCGAGGGTCAACGAGGCGCAGAGAGCCGGAACGAGAAATCTCTACGGCAACATGGATAATCCCCGCGACAGTATCAAGCCTGACGCGGTCAAGCAAGGCATTGTCGGTGACTGCTATTTCGAAGCAGCAGTCGCTTCTCTGGCGGCAACCGATCCAGAGTCCATCCAGAAGATGATCAAAGACAATGGTGATGGAACCTATACCGTCACATTTCCGGGAGCAGCCGATGAGCCGATAACCGTCAAGGCTCCGACCGAAGCTGAAATGGGTCTCTACAATCAGGGCGGCAAAGACGGCACATGGGCCTGTGTTCTCGAGAAAGCCTACGGCGCATATTGCCAGAACCATTTCTTCAGCCGTTCTCCTTTCAATATGGGAGGTGGAGATACTCCGGCAGAGGGCTCCGACGGCGGTGAGTTTTTCCACGGACGTGCCATGAGCCTTCTGACTGGACGCGATCGCAACGAGGACAATCTTTCCTTCAGCTCTGACGAAGAAGTGGCTGAAAGATTGAACGCCAATTTGAATAAAGTTCCCAGACGTCCGGTTATTGCGGGAATTCGCAATCATCTGACCAGTGACGAGACCAGCGACGGCTTCCCCGTTGCGCATATGTACAGCGTAATCGGATTTGATCCCAGTGGTCCGGACGGCGGCACCGTCACTATTCGCAATCCATGGGGTGATGGTGAAAACACTACGCGCGGCACAATCAAAATCAGCGTTAAGCAATTTAGAGCTAATTTCACAGATGTAACCTATGCGAACTGATTGATTGAGCATCGGCGCATCTCTTAAACAGAACACAACGGAGAGAATCAGGCAATGTCCGAAAAATCAGATACAAGAGTTGCCAGGCAAGCTGTAAGAGCTGAAGACCTCGTGCCTCCCGATGTTGATGCATCGGCCGTCCTGAGCGACCATATGTACAAGTTTGTCTATGGTCCGCCGCCTCACATGCTTGAAGCGGTCCAGAAGCTAAACAGCCAGGCGGCAGGCATGGCTAGAAATGCTTCGACTCTCTCTGACTTGGATAGAGAGAGCAGTAACGTTAAAGATCTAATGCAGAACCACGCTTTGCGAGGAGCAGAAATTGGTCAGAGACGCGTCGTTGAGCTTACCAATCAACTTGATCTCGGGGCAATCTCTGCTGCCATTGCAGGCAATGTAGTGGGAAAGACAGATGAAGCGCTGACGAATCTGCTCAAAATTACAGGCGCGGCCCCGCTTGTGGAGCGTGCACGTCTGGGCGCAATTCAAATGCGCCAGGGGGCCGAAACGGATGCTGAAAAAACATTTGAAGAAGCCTATAGAGCCGATATTGCCAAAGAGTCACGCGACCTGCCAGAAGTGGTTAAGCTGAAGCGCGCTTCTCAAAAAATGTTTGAAGAGCTAAAGCTGAGGCGTACCATGCCTGAAGTATTCGATAGCAATCTGACATTGTTGGACACAGTGGTTAAGGATGGTGCGCTGACAAAGGAAGAATTGACCTTATCCAAGAGGCCTGGAATCAATAACGGCATGACCCAGACTCTGATTGAGTACTTGCTCAAGAATTTCGATCAGATGAAAAACGGCAACGATTCCATTAGCCGCAGTGACGTTGTTGCCTACCAGCAGAAAGTAATGCCGAAAGGTTTGCCTAGATAAGGAAATTGTCGCTTCCTAAAAAGCGTAGATGCTAGCCGTCGGGCAATCCGGCGGCTTTTAGTCTTCTGGGCAGAATTTTTATTTGCCTGGAAGTTTGTAAACCCGTATAGCCTCGGCCGCGTTGGCTTTCGGGTTTTCAAGATTTTTTAAAACTTGCATTGTTATTGTGAGTGCGTTCCTCCCCCCACACGTCACCCAACAAAGTAAGGCAACTGAAGGTCAGTTGTTTGACCTGGCGCGTTACTAACTATTAGAGGATTTCTCAATGTCTACAATCGGCGCAGAAAAGTTTGAAGCTCCCAAACCTTCTGAATCTCAACCTGAAAAGATTTCAGTTCAAATCAACCAATCTGAAAGCCGGCAACTCAATCAGGTGACTGAGGCTCAATCGGCGCAATTGAAAGCAGCGGGAATCTTGCCGGAATTGGCGATTTCTGGCGGAACTGAGCTGGATTATGTCAAAAACAACTTCGGTAAGCTCGATAAATCCAAAGATGGTCATGTGACGAAGGAAGAAATCGCTGACTATATCAAAGAACATAAGAATCTGAAACCTGAAGAGTTGGATGCACTAAATAAGTTTTCGAACAATCTCGACACCATCGCCAAGGCTAAGATGGATGGCGTCAATGCCGGCGGTAGAAGTGGCTACCGCGAAGGTGGCGCAACTCTGGACGACATCAACATCACCAACCAAAGAATGAAAGTAGAAGATTATGCACAGAAGAATTTCGACAAACTAGACAAGGATGGTGACGGCAGTGTATCTGCTGATGAAATCAATGCATACAAGAAAGCCAACGAAGCCAAGCTGAGCGAATCAGATAAACAAAACCTGGATCTTCTTTCTAAGAATGCAGATAAGCTTGCCCAGATGCACAATGATGAACACAACTGGTTCTCCGGCGACAAGAAAGGTTTCACGCGTCATGATCTGGTGGAAGCCAGGCAGCAAGAAGGCACTCAATCATTCAAGATAGCCGATAGTGACTTCAGATATAGTGGCGGCGAAAAACCGTGTGAAGAACCAGGTGAAAAGCCAGGCGAAAAGCCCGGTGAAAAGCCAGAACCAGGACGCCGAGCTGGAGATAATCAGGCAGCCGGCGACCATGAATACACCATCAAACCAGGCGACTCATTCTGGAAAATAGCCAAGGACAATCTGCGCGCACAAAATGGCAAGGAGCCGAGCAATGCAGAAGTAGTTACAGCTATGAACGAATTGGCTAAAGCCAATGGAATGAAGCTCACTGACACAATCCATCCTGGACAGAAATTGAAAGTACCGGGAGCGGATCACGGAAATACTACAGAGCGCAAACCGGAGCAAAGATCGCAATCTCGCCCAGAGCAAAGACCTGAACAAAAACCTGAACAAAAACCGGAACAAAGACCTGAACAAAAGCCGGAGCAAGACCCTCGCGCTGAGCGCAAATCAGCACCGGAAGTTCTGCGCAACCGCTTCAGTGAAATCGACAAAGACGGCAACAATCATGTAACCAAGAAAGAAATTGAGGACTATATCGCTAAAAATCAGAGAGACCTTTCAGTGGCAGAACAAAGGGCACTCGACTTGATGGCGAAAAATGAAGATAAGATCGAGAATTTCGTCAACGATCAAACAGGACCCGAGCACGGCATCTCACGGCAAGATCTCGATAAGTTGGATGATCTATCCCGTGGCAGTGCCGATATGTTGAACACCCGTCGCTTTGATTCGCTGGACAAGGATCACAATGGTTTCCTCACCAAAGATGAGATCACTAAGGCACTCACAAATGAACGGCTGACCAGAGAAGAGCGTCTGACACTGGAGTTTCTCAAGGACAACATGAAATTGCTCGGCAGAGGCAATAACGACAGGAAAGGAATCGATCCTAGAGGAATTACTCTCGCCGATATGCGCTCCTTTGCAGAGCTTCGCTAAATCTTTCCCTAATTCAATCGATCAAAGAAGGAGTTACCAGCGCTCCTTCTTTGTTTTTTTGAAGCCAGCTTTCGGGCGAAACCAAGAGCTTAAACATCTATCAATTCTGGAAGAGAATCCGCAATAATCACAGGACTGTTTTTCGTTAGCTTATAACTGCGAAAGACCCGTTAAGTTGTCATCGTTCCGAAGGAACCAAGGAGTTTAAATGTCAGGCGTCTACAAAATGGTCGAAATCGTTGGCACTTCTCCGGTCAGCTTCGCTGAAGCGACCAAAGAAGCCGTCAAGCGTGCAGCTAAGACAATTCGTCATATGGGCTGGTTTGAAGTGATCGAGCAGCGCGGAGCCATCAAGGATGGAGCTGTCACTGAATTTCAAGTCAAGCTTAAAGTCGGCTTCAAACTGGAAGAATAAGTTTCCAGCCGTTCGAAGAGTCAAAATGCGAAGGGGAGCCTGAAGCTCCCCTTTTGCATAGGACTATGGAACAAGAATGTGTTCTATGTACCAAAAATGCGATCGCCGGCATCGCCCAGCCCTGGAACGATGTAGCCGTGTTCATTCAAGTTGTCGTCCAGCGCCGCTGTTGTGATGTGCACATGCGGAAATTGCTCGTGTACGCGTTTTACGCCTTCTGGCGCTGCCACTATTGATACCAGGTGTATGGTATGGACTTTCAATTTATCGAAAAGATTGATTGCCGCACATGCCGACCCACCGGTTGCCAGCATCGGGTCGAGAACGAAAACCCGGCTCTCGTTGGGCAATGCCTCCGGTAATTTTGCGTAGTAGGAGATAGCTTTCAGAGTCTCCTCATCGCGGCGCAGCCCTATGTGGTAGATACGGGCATTGGCGAACAATTCTTGAGCGGCCTCGGCCAGGATCAGACCGGCTCTTAGAACCGGGGCAAAAACCACGTAATCGCTCAGTGCTACGCCCTTGGCTGGTCCGATCGGAGTTTCGACGCCTACTTCTCGGACGCCCAGCTCGCGCATGGCTTCGTAGACCAGGAAATAGCTCAATTGCCGGGCTTTTTCGCGGAATTCACCGGATGGTGTCTGGTAGTCACGCAGCCTGGTCAATAGGTTCCTTGTGAGAGGATGATTGACGATAGTGATCTTGGATGTAGATTCTGATTTTTGAATCCCGGTAGCCATTTGGAGCTTTCTCCCTCTGCTGTATGTGAGTCGCCTGTGCGCTTATGCCGCCCGTGACTTGAGGAGATTGTCCGCCTCTTGTCGAGCCCAGCGATCAGCCTCAAGTATATCGTCCAAACTGGGATTCGAAACTGCCTTGTGCTTCTCTAATACCTCTTCGATAAGCCGGGCGATGTCCTTGAAAGCAATGCGCTCTGCCAGCAATGCTGCGACGAATATCTCGTTGGCGGCGTTCATTACGCATGCGCTTGTATTGTCTTCGCCGGCCACCCTTTGAGCGATCGCCAGACAGGGGAAACGCTCTGTATCGGGCTGCTCGAATGTCAGCTGGCTGAGTGTCGTTAAATCCAGGCGCGGAACGCGCTCAGAGTGCACGCGTTCAGGGTGGAACAGGGCGTAATGAATGGGCAATCGCATGTCGGGAAGTCCCATTTGCCCTACGATAGAGCCATCAACGAATTCGACCGCGGAATGCAGAATCGATTGAGGATGAACAACGACACGAATGCGGCTGGCGGGAATGTCGAAAAGCCAACGTGCTTCTACAATTTCTAAGCCCTTATTCATGAGCGTTGCCGAGTCGATGGTTATTTTCGGCCCCATGTTCCAATTGGGGTGCTTTAGCGCATCGCCCCTGGTGGCAGATTCGATTTGATTTCTTGTCCAGGTCCTGAATGGTCCGCCTGACGCGGTTAACCAGATAGACTCGACGTCTTTTGTGGAATATCCGCTCAGCGACTGAAAAATCGCGGAATGTTCACTGTCCACAGGGACTATTTTGGCTCCGTGTTTTTGCACCATGGGCATGACTGCACTGCCCGCTGCCACAAGAGTTTCCTTATTGGCCAGCGCAATTGTTTTGCCTTTTTCAATCGCTTTTACGGTAGGTTTCAACCCCAGAAATCCTACGACGCCCGTCACTACGGTCTCGGCGCCGCTCTCTGCTGCTACCGTCTCCAGACCGTTTGAGCCGGTTTCTATCTCGACGCGAATTTCTGCGCCAAGCTTCTCCTTCAGGACTTTTCTATTATCTTCAGTGGGAACGCAAACTATTGCCGGTCTGAACTGTTTAATCTGTTCGGCAAAGAGGTCCAGATTGCCTGCCCCAGCTGCCAGGGCTACTATCTCCAGGCTTTCTCTATGCGCTTGGGCGATGTCGAGAGTTTGACGTCCAATAGAGCCTGTTGAGCCCAAAAGACTGATTTTCTTGGTTGCCATGATTAAGCCGGAACCACCTGACTACTTGTCTTTCGGCTAATTTTACTACTTTGTCGGTTGTATCACTGTTGTACGGGCTTCCTGCACTTCATAAACTGAAGATTCGAAACAACCTGCCGGCATCCTGTATGTTTAACTGCTTCAAACTCGTTTTGGTGAACGAAGGAGAATTACATGGTTTGCAAGTCTGTCCTGTCACGCACGCTGAAAACATTCGTCGTCGCTCTTTCCATACCGCTTTTAGCCGGATGCGTAGCAGAGCAGCGTTTGGCGTGGTCGCCGGACGGTAAAAAGATGGCTCTCGTCGGTGCTGATGGTGTCCGCGTTTCTGTAGATGGAGGCATGCATCTGAGCGAACCGGTTGAGGAAGATGCTCAACTCGTAGCCTGGTTTCCTGACTCCAAGCGTGTTGCAGTGGTCACCAAGTCCGACTGCGGCAGTTGGGTTGAATTGGAGCACATGGTAGACAAAGAAGAAGTCGAGGCGATAAAGGCTGGAGGCGCGCAGATGCTCAAAGGACTGGAGTCCTGCGGCGGAGATTTTGCAATGTGCCGCGACACTCTCATGAAGGAGAATTTCAACGCTGCATATCTTCAACCGATTTTGTACTACCTTCGCTCGACGGCGCAAGACAGCATGCAGCGACTTGTCGGCAAAGAATGGTCATCAATGAAGCCTCTGGATTCGTTCGTACTCATATCGCGTATCAAATTATTCGAAGTGGATAGCAACGGCAATCTTCAGCATAAGCAGACTCTGGCGTGTACGGCGGATAATTTTGATTCGGTAAAAGTCAGCCCTTCCAACGAGTTCGTCAGCCTTGTCGACAAAGACGGAAATCTCTGTCTGGCACAAACAAAATCAGGCTCTAGAGGCTATCGCATTATTGCCTCTAAATTTGCAAAATTGCCTGACTGGGATTTCAACACTGATTTGATCTACGGATTGCGCTCGGTGAAGAAGGCAGAGAAAAAAGGCGAGATTGAAGCGCAAGAACTAGTCAGCGTAGATGTGAGAAAGTCGGCAGCGATTAAGAGGCTGGCGAGTGCATCTACAGCAAACGGCAAAGTTAGAGCGACGGTCGATGGAAATTTGATTTTTGGATCGATTGCCAATATTCCCTCAGGAAAGAGGGGGAAATTTCAGCCTGTCGACGCTCTCAACGTCATGAATCTGACCAGTGGAAAGACGAAGCGGGTGTATGTCGCTGCTCCCGGCGACCGGTTGGAAAATTTCGAGGTCAGCCCTGATGGAAAGAATATTTCTGTTCCCAATACCAGCGGCGCATTGAAAGTCGTTTCTCTACCGAGCGGCAAGTATCGAGTGCTGGTTGCCGGCAACCCGAAAAATGAACGCGATGTGTTTACACCCGTTTGGAAAAACAATGACGAAGTCTGCTTCGAGCGTCTAACCGTCAAGGATGATATCGGCCAAGTAGCCTTGTTTTCATTGAGCCGAAACACTTCAAAGGACATTAGCGTGAAGTGGCCGCCTAAAGCAGTTTTTGGACTTTTAAACAATGCAGGCGATAAGAAGCTGTCTTTTGAACAGATGCTAAAAGACCTGCAAGAGCGCAAAAAGACTAAGGTGAAGGCTTAACCTGCCCTAGCTACGACTTGATCTGACACCCGGTATATTCCAACTTGTATTCATGCAGGCGCTGGTTAGCCTCTGTATGTTAGTCTTTCAATATGGATATCTTCAGCCGATTGCCGATGATTATTCACTGTCTTTCCTTTAAGACTGGGCTCATTATCGGCTTGCTTCCGCTCGCATCTCTCTTGTTTTGGAATTTCATATCAGAGCATATTGCTTTCAAGTCGAAAGTTATAGCGATCGCAATGAATGTGGCTACGGCACTTTTGTTGGCCGCAGGAGCACGCTTGGTTGGAACTGCTGAACGCTGTGGACCCCTGACCTGCGGTGATGCGGTGACTAGTGAAATAAAACTTTCCATGAACAAATTAGATGATTTTTTCTTAGCTGTAGCTGTATTTGCGATTGTTCTTTATATCGCTACTAATTTACGAGCGTCCAAGCCTATAGTGAGCTACTCAATTCTTGGTATTGTTTTTCCCATAATTGTGGCGAGCTACTCAATCGTGCCTCTATGGTCTACTTTTTTCCGAAACTGAGTAAGCTTTTGAGAATTACATTTGCCCTGCTTCCCGTTTTATCTGTGTCTAGCCCTGACATGCTTGAGTTCAGACAAACTTCTTTCTATTCTTGCTGCTTTCTGATTCGCAAATCGAAGCCATTAGCATTGACAGCAGCAAAGAGACGGTGACGATCGATGCCAGAATCCCTGCCGGCCAGACAATTTGCTGGATGAATTCACTCATCGACTTCTCTGTAAGGAAGGCTCCCAGAGCGGTAAATAAGATCGTTAGAATGAATGGAAAACCACAAGTCAGCGACATTATTATTGATGATTTCAATACCGAGCAATTTTCCGTTTCACTGTCTTCTGTGTACATGACTTTCTTGTCCATTGACTGCGAATGTCTTTCTTCTCTTTGTTGTTTTAATTCTGCTTTTTTCATGCTTCCAGTATGCGTCAATGCAGGTTAAGGAGCGGTAATGAAACCACCCTCCACTGACGATCTTTCAGCTTGTTTTAATATATGCGTCGACTGTTAGAGGTGCTCGATTTCCTTGCGATCTTTGTCTGCTAGATCTCGGCGTCCCAACTTTTCGTAAGCTGCTGCTCGCTCTTTCAGTGCTGCTTTGGATGGCTGCAGTTCTAATGCCTTAGTGAAATCGGCAATGGCTTGTTTGTGATTGCCGATTTTTTCATACACTCGTGCTCTGCTTAAATATCCAGCATCGTCTTCTTGATTGCGAGAAATCAATTCGTTCAGAGTCTTAATTGCTTCGTCTGATTTCCCCATCGACTGCAAGCAAGCTACTTCGCGATAGACAACCTGGTCTTCATACTTGTCTTTCAGGAGTCTTCGGTATTCGGAAACAGCACGATCATAAAGTTTGAGATTCTCCAGTATCGTTGCGCGCTGCACAAAGTGTTTTCTCTCAATTTTTTGATCTGATTTCAGAAACATCTCCATGTCTTTGAGTGCTTCTTTATCGCGTTTTAAATTGCTTAGAGCGCCGGCGCGTTCGTGATATGCCTCAGTATCGGGCTTTTTAACAGCCAGGGCTTTGGTGGAAAATTTTATTCCACTCAAGTAGTCGCCTTTGGCGTCATAAACTTCCGCCAGCCTTACCCATGCTTTTCCAAGCTCCGGGTCTATTTCCAGCGCTCTGCGAAAACACTTCTCGGCTTTTTCTGAACCGTTTTGCAGGTCATTTGAGTTGTTCATATAAGCATTGCCCAATTCCGTCAGAATGTAAGGATCGTTGGGGTGCTTTCGCTGTATCTCTCGCAAAAGTCGGGAACTCTCTCCGTAGTGACCCAAATTGCCCAGGCGCAGCGCCTCGTCGAAAGTTCTGGCATCTGGGCTTTTCGCGAAGGCGGGCGTAATTGTTGCCGCTGCAGAAAAAATGATCACCAGAATGGAGATCTCTGCAAGCGCAATGCCTGACTTAGACATAGTGTCATATATAGTGGCAGTGCCTTTTCTCATAGCTCGCTCTGATTACAAACGTCCCCGGCTATTGACGTTCAGCTTCCCTGCGGTCTTTTGCTGCCAGATCCTTTCTACCAATCTTTTCGTAGGCTGCCGCTCTTTGATTATAGAGTGTTGCAGTAGGCAGCAACCCTATAGCTTTAGTGTAGTCGCCTATGGCTTCTTCGAGTCGCCCCAGTTTGAACTTCAGGTCTCCCCTTGCTTCGTACGCGGCGTCATCTGTGCAATTGCGTTTTAGCAATTCATTCAAACAACCAATCGCTTCATTGTTTTTGTTCAGTTTCTCCAGACATTGTGCTTCCTGAAAAGCCGTCCCATCATCATAGTGAATCTTTTGCATTGTGCGAAAGTCTGCAAGGGCGAGGTCATACTGTTTGAGGTTCTTCAGGATGCATGCTCGGCGCTCGTATGCTTTTCGATCTGCTTTTCCCAGTGAGATGAATTTGTTGAGGTCTCTTAGCGCTTCTTTGTCCTTATGCTGATGGCTGTATGTAGCTGCTCTCTCCATGTAAGCTTGAAGGTCAGGTCTTTTGGCTGTAAGAGCCTTGGTTGCCATTTCAATCGCCAGATCATACTTGCATTGGTTGTTTGCCCATTCACTAAGGTGATAGTAGGCTTTTCCGAATTCCGGATCTAGCTTGATCGCCTTTCTAAAGCACTGCTCTGCCTTCATCTGGCTGCCTGTAATCTCAGTCGTATCTTTCAAGTATGCCTGTCCAAGCTCAACGAGCAAGCCGGCGTTTTCCGGATGCAATCTGTACAGTTTTAGCAAAATGACGGATGCCTCGTCGAAAGATCCGGCCTTTATGAAGGCTTGCGCTCTTGCATATTGTATGTCTTCTATTGTCCTGCCGTCGGCTGGAAAACCTGTCACGAAGGCGCAGATGAGCAGGGCTGCGACGTCATACTTGTTCGACTTAAAACTAAATCCTGTCGCCATCTGATCGATCCTTGTCTGCAAGATCTTTGCGTTCAATTTTATCGTAAACAGCAGCTCTTTCCCTTAAGACCGTGGCGGATGCGATGCTGATGCACTTGCTTTCGGGTTGCAATGAATTACATTCGATCCGCTTCTTTGCGATCCTTTTCTGCTAAATCTTTGCGACCAATCTTTTCGTAAACAGCTGCCCGCTCCTTAAGGGCCGTTGTCGAAGTGGAGAGATCTATTGACGTGGAATAGTCTTTCAATGCTTCTTGATGCTTTCCCATGCTTTCATAAAGGCGTGCTCTGTTTAAATAACCTGTGTCGTCGAACTTATTGTGGACGATCAATTGATCAAGGCATTTTAGGGCTTCAGCAGGGCGATTCAGTGCTTTCAAACAGGCCACTTCCCGAAATACGAGCGAGTCTTCATAGTGCTCTTTCTGCATGATGCGGTAGACAGCAAGAGCCTTTTCGTATTGCTTGAGATTCTCCAGAAGCCCGGCCTTTTGCAAATAGATCTTGTTACGATGTCGCCTATCGGTCGGCATCGGTGTCTTTGACATGAACAATTCAAAGTCAGCAAGGGCTTCTTTGTCTTTGTGCAGGCTGCTGTATGCTCCGGCACGTTCAACGAGAGCATACAAATCAGGCTTCTTTACCGTCAGTGATTGAGTGGCCATTTTCACAGCCATCTGCCAGTTTCCGTGCGCGCTATACCACTCGGAAAGCTTTTTGTATGCACGCCCGTATTGCGGATCTATTTCAATCGCTTTTCTAAAACACTTCTCGGCAATCGCGGTGCTGTGTGTGAGATCGGCGGCATTATTCATGTGAGCGTGCCCGAGCTGGCAGAGTACAAAGGCATCTTTCGGATTGCGTTGATTCACGGCTGTAAGAATGCGAATTGCTTCAGGGAAATGCCCAGTATCGCAAAGGCGGATGGCATCATTGACTCTCTCGGTATCGTAGCCGTCCATGGCTGGCACAGGCGAACTCATGAGAGGCAAAACTGCAAACGTAAGAATGCTTGCGATTAAAAACGTCCTGACACCACTGGCAAGTATTCTTGCTGTTGTAGCGGTACTGCAGGTGGTGGCGTTGTCGAAATTCAAATGCATTTGACTGTCCGCAGGTTGTCGATGCGTCGACTATCCTTAGGATACAGCCTTTCGTTCAAACTTGCGGGTTATGGCAGTTCGATACGCGGAAATGCGTTGTTCTTCATGAGGTTGCGCATAAATGTGAGTGCGACTTCTCTATGCTTCGCCTGGTCGTAGCTGCCGCCCCAGAATCCGTAATAGTAGTCCGGGAAGCGGGGATCTCTTGGATCGCCATAGATACGATACGGGTCGAGAGGCATGACTGCATTGCCTGGAGGCACACGATTGATCCGCTGCAAGCCGGTGCGGGAATCAGTGTCTACTGCCTTCAAGAGCGAGATTGCGTCGTCCATTTTTTTCATCGAATAGGGATTGTTCAGTTCGATATAGCGGCCGCCGTTCAAGACCTGATCGATAATCGGTCTCATCGCTTGTGCTGCATAGACATCGGCAAGATAGATCTTGAAATACGGGTTGTCCGAAGTTCTTACCGACTCTTCCAAGCTTTTTGCCTGAATGTCGAGAACATTGGACGACGTCTTGGACATTCGCAAGAAGTAATTCATTGCATCGCCGCTGACGACGCGCTGATTGCCGGGAGTCTGGAAATCTACTTGCTGATTGGGTTTGAAGCTGGAGAATCCGCGGAATCCATTTTCAGCGGCCATCGCTTCATTGACCTTGAGGCGTGTTGCTTCGAGATCACGCTTTTCAGAATTCATCTCGATTTCTTTGGCTTGAATCGAGTAGTAGTGCCGGCGTGGGCGCTGAGAGACTGTACCGTCTCCACCGCGAATCTGTTCCATCTCGCCGGAGCCGTCCAGCCAGAAGAAGTAACCTTTAGCGTCCACAAAGTGCTTAACTTTGACGCCTTCTGGAATTCCCTGGATGCTCAGTTGTTGATAATTTGGATTGGCCGCCAATTTGCGGTCAAAGTCAGCTTCGCCGTAACGTAAGGTCAGCTTTCCGTTTACGACAGGGTCAGGTATGGTGCGGTCGGAAATTGCCGGACGGGTGCCGTTTTGAAGAATTTCAGGTTGGGTCGGAGCGCCGGCCATGCGCTCACGCAGGCGATCGCCCAGAGATGTGCCCTGAGTCTGGTATTGCGTCCTCACCCAGTACTCGCTGTTGTCCAGAACGGCGTTTTGCGCCGAGTTGGTCGCCTGAGGGTCAAATTGTTCGATTGGCCGTTCGCCCATGAAATTAGTCCTTACCGCCTTTTCTGGCACGCTTAGACTGAATATCTTCAAAATCAAGCCCTGTGTCAATGTTAGGACTACGTAGCCGGTCGGTTGGCTCTCATGAAAACCTCGGGCAGCGCTGTGTACTCGTGTGCAGGTACAGAACTGTTATACAGGTCATTAAAAAAGGGCGCTGGTTATGCGCCCTTTTCGATTATTTTGATTCTTTGCTGTCTATCTCTTCTTTGAATTTGACCTTTATGTCATTCAAATTGAGAATGCCCAGGTCTCCCTCACGTCTATGCCGCAGTGCTGCTCCGTAAGCTGCCAGCTCCTTATCTCCGATGACGCACATGTAAGGGACTTGCTCTAATTGTGCTTCGCGGATTCGGTAGTTGATTGTTTCAGAGCGAGTATCGACTTTTACGCGCATGCCCATGTCTTTGAGCGCCGCAGCCACCTTTTCGGCGTGCTCGTAGTGGCGATCGGCAATCGGCAATATTACGGCTTGAATGGGTGCCAGCCAGAGCGGGAATGCTCCGGCATAGTGCTCGATCAGCCCACCGACGAAGCGTTCCATCGAGCCTAGAACAGCGCGGTGGATCATCACCACTTTGTGGCGAGCATTATCGTCGCCGATGAAATTGACATCGAAGCGGTTGGGCAGGTTCAAATCGACCTGTACGGTCGGACCTTGCCATTCTCGCCCGATGGCATCATAGAGCTTGATGTCGATCTTGGGAGCGTAGAACGCGCCGCCGCCTTCATCAATCTCGCATTCAAGACCGCGCGACTTGGCAGCATTTTTCAATGCTTCCGTAGCCCGGTCCCACTCTTCAATCGAGCCGATGTACTTTTCAGGACGCGTAGCCAGATAAGCCTTATATGTATAGCCGAATGTCTTCATCAAGGTATCGATCAAGTCGAGAATACCGTTGATTTCGCTTTCCATCTGATCCGGCGTGCAGAAGATGTGCGAGTCGTCTTGCGTAAAGCCGCGCACGCGCAACATTCCGTGCAGTACGCCGGAACGCTCATAGCGGTAAACGGTTCCCAATTCAGCAAAGCGCAGAGGCAGGTCGCGATAACTACGCAGCTTGGTCTTGTAGATCATGATATGACCTGGACAATTCATCGGCTTGGCACGATATGGCATGCCGTCGATGTCCATTGCCGAGTACATGTTTTCACCGTAAGACTCTAAATGTCCACTGATTTTATAGAGCTCTTCCGATGCGATGTGCGGTGTGAAAACGAAGTCATAGCCACGTTTTCTGTGCTCGTCACGCCAGTAATCCTCGATCACTGCTCTGACCGTTGCTAGATTCGGATGCCAGAAAACGAGGCCGGGACCAACTTCATCGTGGGTCGAGAAAAGGTCCAACTGTTTGGAAAGCCTGCGGTGGTCGCGTTTTTCCGCTTCTTCCAGCCTGTGCAGGTAATCTTCGAGATCCTTCTTAGACCAGAATGCGGTGGCGTATATGCGCTGCAAATGGTCTTTCTTCTCATCGCCGCGCCAATAGGAGCCAGAAAACTTGAGCAGTTTGAAGGCCTTTATATGATTGGTCGAGGGCAGGTGCGGACCGCGGCAGAGATCGTTCCAGATCGTCTTGCCGTCCTTATCCTGCATCAGATAGAGCGTGGGCTCGTGGTCTCGGTGCTCTTCGAGCAGTTCGGCTTTATACTTTTCGCCTTGATCCTTGAATTCCTTTATCTGTTTATCGACATCCGGAATGTAGAAACGGACCAGTTTCTGATTGGAGTCCGCGATTTTCTTCATCTCGGCTTCGATTTTTTCCAGATCCTCGGCAGTCAGCTTATGATCCGGTATATCGAAATCGTAATAGAAGCCGTCTTCAATGGTCGGACCAATAGCGATTTTTGCCTGGGGAAACAGGTTTTGCACTGCTTGCGCCATGACGTGTGCGCTCGAGTGCCTCAAAAGTTCTATGGATTCTTTATCCTCGGGTTTGAGTATTTTGACTGTGTCGCCGTTCTTTAGAGGAGTGAAAAGGTCGCGCAACTCATCATTTATTGTGGCGCCGACTGCTTTCCTGTATAAGCCTTCTGCAATTGACTTCGCTAAATCTGCTGCTGTCCAACCAGGTTCGATAGGCCTTTGCGAACCGTCTGGAAGATTTACGAACAACGCGTTTTGTACCTCTTGAACTGACATAGTTTTATCCTCATGATGCGGCATCTACAAACTGCCGTAGATAAGGATTTTACCAATTCAAGCCAGGGTTGCTAACAACCGAACTCGCTTCTCAGCTGTTTCGTAAAGGAGGCAAGATTGTCTCTGGTCGTGTGCATGCGAATGCCCACGCCATCCCAGCGGTATACGCCGGTTGTAGCGTTTCCCGAGTCCAGCCAGGCTTCGACCTTAAATCCGAAAACCGGAGCCTTTGTAACACGCAGCTCAAAAAACGGCTCGGCCGGTTCGAAGAGAACCGAGTCAACTTTGCCTTCTATCAACTGTTCTATCTGGTCCGCCAGCTCATGGACTTCATCTTTAGGCTTGCGGCATATGAGGCATTCCTCGAAGTCCGACTCCTCTTCTTCCGGAGCGTTTCCATTGGATGAATAACCGAGATTAATGTTGAACGGTCCACTGACCAACGCCAGACCGACCTTCTGCCAGGCCTGGTCGCTCATGATTTCGGCAACCGGCAAAGCCGGACCGGGGATGATCTCAAGGGTGCTTTCTACTTCTTTATCTTCAGAGGCTAACTTTGCCAAAAGGGACCTTCTTTGTTGGATTGCTGATTCTATATAGAAACTTGCTGAGCTTATTTGCCAATGCAGAAATTGGCGAATACCTGGCCTATTACTTCTTCCGAAACGGATTCGCCGCAAACTTCCGAGAGGCGATCCACCGCCAATTTTAGATCGGTGGCCAGGCAGTCTTGGGGCAGACCTGTGTCTAGAGTTTCTTTAACAAGCTGCAAAGCCTGATTGGCGCTGAGACACAGCTCGTGTTGCCGTTGATTGAGGGAGCCTCCTGCTTGCTTTAGAGCGTCTTCTGTGAGTACGTAGTTCTCGATAACTGCGCCGATGTCTTTCACTCCCGCTCCAGTCTTGGCGGATATTTCCAGCTTTGCTACCGGCTGTGCGGCCGATTTGTCCAGCTTG
Source organism: uncultured Candidatus Obscuribacterales bacterium (assembly GCA_964493595.1). Lineage (GTDB taxonomy): Bacteria > Cyanobacteriota > Vampirovibrionia > Obscuribacterales > Obscuribacteraceae > QKMZ01. Next base: position 17,772 of record CAZBOX010000109.1, read on the forward strand.
CCATCGAGAAACTTTTCGAAATTGAAGTCGGGTGCCAGGTCTACTTTGTTGGCAATGAGCACAAAAGGCTTGTCTCCTATCAGTTCGCGAACTTTTGCGTCCTCTTTCGACCAGGGGGAATTGGCTTCGAAAAGCATCAATATAAAGTCGGCTTCTTCAACGGCCATGGCCGAGCGTTCTATGCCAATCGCTTCCACCGTATCTTCTGTATGGCGAATGCCTGCCGTGTCGATCAGGATGACGGGAATTCCATTCAGGTCAAGCGGTTCGTGAATGGCGTCGCGAGTGGTTCCGGCAA
>CAZBOX010000110.1:0-18053 GCA_964493595.1 uncultured Candidatus Obscuribacterales bacterium
GAACCGAAGAGCTGAGTCGGCTCAACCGCAACAATCGCGAGGTGGCTCTTCTGTGTCGCCCTTGCCGTTCGATTCATTATCTGCTTGCGCTTCTGTCGCAGTCTGTGGTGCGGATTCGGCTTTGCTCTGACCGTTCATCTCCGGGGCAATGGCCATGCGCCCTGTAGTCGTCGATGGATACTTCAGTCGTTCATGGTGCAAAGTCCTCCAGACACGAACGAATGCCTGGCGAACCTTTATCAGTTCTTGATAGGTCAAGGAAGACTCGTTAAATTGACCATCCTCCCAGCGATTCTGAAAGACCTTATCGATGGCTTGTTCTACTTCTTCCTGGGTCGGATCGTGCATGCTGTGTGTCACAGCTTCCGACACGTCTGCCAGCATAACGATCGCTGTCTCTTTTGACTGCGGCTTCGGTCCTGGATATCTGTAGAATTTCGGGTCGACATTCTCGACCCCATCGCGAAGACAAGCCTTGTGATAGAAATAAGCCATCAAAGACGTGCCCTGGTGCATGGGGATAAAGTCCTGCACTGCCTTGGGAAGACGATGTTTTTCAGCCAGATCGATGCCGTCTGTGACGTGCGCAAGTACCCTCTGCCTGCTGTCTTCAGGCGTCATCTCATCATGTGGGTTCTTTGCGCCCAACTGATTCTCGATAAAATATTTCGGTCGGGCCATCTTGCCTATATCGTGATAAAGCGCCCCTGCGCGAACAAGATTGACGTCGCCGCCGATGGCTCGGGCACCACCTTCAGCTAAATTTGCTACCGCCAGGCTGTGCTGATAAGTCCCTGGTGCGTTCTCTTCCAGTTGCCTGAGTAGAGGCTGTTCGGCATCCGTAATTTCAGCCAGCCTGAAGGGGGTGACCATGCCAAAGATGCTCTCGAGAAACGGCAAACTGCCGATCGCCAGCATGCAGGATACAACGCCTGCGAAAAGCTCGAAGAGTGTCGGACGACCCAGATGATTCACCGAGTCGAATCCGTTGAGCAGAATGGACGACAGAATGAAAGCTATCGCTTGAGTCATTCCCACCACAACCCCAGTGAGCATCAAGGAATTACGGTGCTTCGTATAGCAAACGACGGCCGCTACAGCTGCCGTGCTCAAGGCGATCAAGTGCCGCCCCTCGATCAGTTGCGCGACCGCCAGAATTATTATCAATGGAATAGTCAGAGCGCTCGACACCCGGCGCCCGAAAAAGATGGTCCAGACGAGCGCCGCCGCCGGCAGTGGCACGAACTGCGGATAATTGTCACCGATCAGACTGGCTGCAGTGGCCACTGTGATTGCCACTGCGTACATGAGTCCGATCGAATTTGTTTGGAATAAGTGTCGAGCGTCGAAGGTATAGACGACGCCTGCGGCCAGCGCTACTGCTGCCAGAAGCGTTATGCCGAGTCCCAGAATCATAGGCACTCTATTGGTTTGAGCCATGCCCAATTCACGCAGCGTTTCGACGTCTCCTTGAGTGAGAAGCTGATGCCTTTTTACAATCACGGAGCCTTTTGTGATCAACCTGTAGATAGGCGCTACATGTGCGGCACTCTGCTCTGCCTTCTCGGCTGTTGCCTGCTCATTTATTTGAACATTGGGCTGCAATGCCGATGCTATCAGCTGCGATGTTTTTGCTTTCCTGGCCGGCGCCCATGCCTCCGGAAGGAATTCGGCAATCAGTGGCTCCCATTCCACACTGGATTCATGCGGGTAGCGTTTGTGAATGGAGAGCAGCTTGTCGCTGGCCTTTTCCACTGCAGTTTTGAATGCCGCCACTTCTTCTTGCGCGACGGTCATGGACAGATAAATAGTGGCATCGAGCAGCTCGGGCTTTTGGGTCTGCATCTTGTGAATCGCCGCACGTCCGGCTTTCAAGCATTCGACCAGATGGGCATTGCTGGACGGAGTCGCCAGTTTGGCCAATTCAAGATCGAATTGTGCTCTGTCTGCAGTCAGTATTGAAGCGTGAGCAATCACTGAGTCTCGAGTCGGCTGATCCAGTTTTGCCCAGCCAGAAGCGTCAAAAAAGATCTTCATATTGGAGAAAATCTCTTCCAGTCGATTCTTGCAGACCTTATCGCTGCTGCGGTCCGCGACGAAAACCGGAACTACTCCTCTTTGCGCCCTTTCCCTGGCCAGCGTCGTGGCGGCGTTGTCGGTCACTCTCGTGTCTGTCTGGGCTTTGATAGTGTTTTCTGCAAAGTCTCCGGCTCGCAAATCCGGGCGCACAAGATATGTTGTGACCAGCGCAACGAAAAGCAGGCAGAAGCCCAGGATTCCCATCGTCAGCCAGTTGAAGAAGCTGCGACCGGTGGGAAAAATATCGTGGTGTATTTCCGGATGGTAGACCGGTAGAGGCGCAGTCTGTGCGGTTACCGATTTTGCATTATAAGACGCCATAGTCCTGACTGGCATTCATGCGGGCAGTAAATCGAGCCATCTGAATTATGCCCTAAACTGCCTATCTATTTATGCATTTAACCATTTGCCCTGAGACGCCCAGCCCGCTATCGAGCCGGCAAACGAGCGCCAGGCTTGGCAAAAGAGCGTTTTGCCCGCTAGTCGATATTGACTTTCTTCTTTACGGTATAGACGCGCTTATCCTGTGATTCGTGATAAGTGCGAACCAGAATTTCGGCCAGAAGACCCATGAGGATAAGCTGAATTCCTACCATGAAAAACATGGAAACGATTACCGGCAGCGGTGTTTCGATAAAGGAAGTGTCGTATCCGTACTTCAATACCAGCATCCAGGCAAAGGCGGCAGCGCAAGCGGCCAGCGACCAGAGACCGGCAGAGCCGAAGATATAGATTGGCTTGGTCAAATAGGACGACATGAATTTAATCGTAATCAGGTCCAGGACCACCTTAACGGTCCTGTTGATCCCGTATTTCGACTGTCCGAACTGGCGTGCGTAGTGGTTGACCGGTATTTCGGTAACCTTGGCACCCATCCAGGTGGCGTAAATGGGGACGAAGCGGTGCATTTCTCCGTACAGGCGTACCCCTTCCAGAACCTCGCGGCGATAAGCCTTGAGTGAGCAGCCATAATCGTGCAACGGCACGCCACTGATGACAGAGATGATTTTGTTGGCTGTCCAGGAAGGAATCAGGCGCAGCATCAGTCCGTCTTTGCGGTTTTTGCGCCAGCCGCTGACGCAGTCGTAACCCTCTTCCAGCTTTTCAATGAGCTTGTCGATATCGGCCGGGTCATTCTGCAAATCGGCGTCCATCGGGATGATGATGCTGCCGCGGGCGTGATCGATGCCTGCCGAGAGTGCAGCAGTCTGCCCGAAATTCCGTACAAATCGAACTATTTTGACGCGCGAGTCTTTGAGGGCGATTTTTTCAAGCTTTTCAAAGCTGCGGTCTTTAGAGCCGTCGTCTACCAGTACGACTTCCCACGTGCGACCCAGTGATTCAGCCGCGGCAAGAATCTTCTGGTACAGGAGGTCAACATTTTCTTCCTCGTTATAAACAGGAATAACGAGCGATATGCCTGGTCTGTCCGGATGAGCCGCCATAGACTGGCGGTTTCCCTCCGGGGCAAAAGTAAGCGTCTGCGCTTGATTCGTGAAGTTTAAGTCGCTTGCTGTAGTCATCGCTGGTTGAGCCTTTTGTTGGTCAGACACATTATCTTGCAGTTCTCTTGACTGGGGTGCTCACCTTGAGATCTTTTCATGATGACTGTTACAGCAAGAAAGGCAGCTTGGCTTTGCAATAATTAGATGATCCCTGGCCAGGGCAGTATCGGCAGATTGAGAAAAACTCATTTTGGCTCCAGAAGGCAAGCCCTAGATTTCTTTCATTTAGAAACACCTGTTCTGGTTTGGCTGTCTGATTCTTTAGTCGAGTTCATTTTGTACAAAGCACAAGGATAGGTCGAAACGTTCGCGAATGACTATTGTTCCAACCAACGGTGAGAAAAAAGACAGGAAAGACAGCAAGGATGGCGATTCGCAAACTGAAAAGCCTGTTGTCGAACGCGACATGAAGGCGAAAGCTAATCGAACTCAGGTTCTTTCGGCCAAGGAGACGGCAGCTGACCTCAAGTCTGATGCTACTTTGCGCCCGCAGACTCTGGAAGAGTATATCGGGCAGAGCCGTCTAAAAACGATGCTGACCATGTCTATCGGCGCGGCCAAGTCGCGCCAAGAAGCGCTCGATCACGTGCTTTTCTATGGACCTCCCGGTCTGGGCAAAACTACACTTGCTCGCGTCATTGCCAACGAGATGGGCGCAAGAATACACATGACGTCCGGTCCAAGCCTCGAGCGTCCGCGCGACATCATCGGTCTGGTCCATCAATTGGAAGCAGGAGATGTCCTGTTCATCGACGAAATTCACAGGCTCAGCCGTGTTGCTGAAGAACTTCTCTATCCGGCAATCGAAGACTTCGTCATTGATCTGACTTCCGGTAAAGGGCATGCCACAAGGACTATGCGTTTGCCGCTGCCCAAATTTACATTGATAGGAGCAACCACAAAAGCGGGGATGATTTCAAATGCCCTGCGCGATCGATTTGGATTTGTTCTGCGTCTTGAATTTTATTCGAAAGAAGAACTCTCTCAAATCGTCGCTCGCACTGCCAAGCTGTTGAATGTTCCAATCACCCAGGAAGCTATAGTGGCCATTGCTGGAAGGGCCAGAGGCACACCGCGCATCGCCAACCGTCTTGTACGTCTGGTTCGCGATTATGGGCATTTCCAGGGTGCTGAAACAGTCAGTGAAGAGATTGCCGTATCCGCACTAGACTCCTATCAGGTTGACGCTTACGGGCTTGATTCGACAGACCGGCGCATGCTGGAAATCTTGATCGAACATTATCAAGGAGGCCCGGTCGGCATCGAGACAATCGCCGCCACGCTCGGTGAAGACTCGGACACTCTGGAAGATGTTTACGAGCCTTTCCTCATTCAGGCTGGCTTTATTCAGCGCACCCCGCGTGGACGCTGCGCTACACCCCAGGCGTATACGCATCTTGGCCGTACGCCCATGAATAATCATCTGGGAGCGGGGCAGCTGGGCATCGAGTTCAACAAGGAGTGAAGGCATAGTCGTGGGCTTTCTTGCCAGAGCACCGCTTTTTCTCTGTTGTGCTCTCGTTTCACTCTTCTTGGGTTGCTTCAGCCTGTCGGCAAATGCCGAATTACCCTCTGATGCGAAGAAATCCTCTGCGCGCATTGTCGAGCGCGGCACCGGCGTTGTCGACGAATCTTTCGTGGTCGGCAGAGTAAAAACTGTCTCGGCGCCGAAAGTCGATCAGCTCTTGCTGGATAAAACCGGTATGGTGAGCAATCGCCAGATAGTGGAAGTGGAAGTCACTGAAGGCCCGCTGAGCGGACAGACTTTCACGGTCATGAATGAAATTACGGACAATCCTTCCTTCAACGTTTCCGTCGTTCCGGGCCAGGAAGTAATACTGTCCGTGGTGACAGGAGGTGGTGAGCGCGAAGTGAATATAGCGGACTATCACCGCGCCCCCATCATCATCGGACTTGCCGTCGTCTTTCTTGCCGCATTCTTGTTTTTCGGAGGAAAGCAAGGATTTAAATCTCTCGCCGGCTTAATTGCCACAGTGGCGCTGATTGCCTTTGTTCTTCTTCCCATGAGCTTAAGCGGTTTCGACCCGCTGTTGGTGGCAGTTTTTATCTGTCTTGCCGCCGCATCTTGCAGCATGTTTTTCGTAGCCGGATTTTCGCGCAAGGCCCTGGCTGCTGTGATCGGCACCGTGGGCGGTGTGATAATCGCCGGAGTGGCCGCCGAGCTTGTCATTGCTTTTGCTCCATTGACCGGGCTTTCCAGTGAGGAAGCACAGATTTTGCGCGGTTCTCTCATTCATCAGAAGCCCGTCTTTTTCAGCGGACTCCTGGCGGCAGGCATGTTAATAGGCGCGCTCGGAGTCATCATGGACGTGGCCATTTCTATCTCTTCAACAGTGACTGAGGTCGCACGTACTGCCGCCAATCCCACATTCAAACTGCTTTATAACGCGGGTATGAATGTCGGTCGCGACATCATGGGCACTATGACAAATACGCTTGTCCTGGCTTATGCAGGAGGCGCGCTGCCTCTGCTTTTGCTGGCCAGACAGATGCCCTCCACCAAGTTAATCAATCTTGATCTGTTTGCAACAGAAATTGCATCAGCCCTGAGCGGCAGTCTGGGCCTGGTTTTCACTATTCCCCTCACGGCGCTCGTGTCGGCATATCTGATAGGACGCGCTGGAAACAAGACCGCAATTTCAGGTAAAAATGTGCACGCAGATGAAGGCATTCGGATCGAGGATATGCCGCAAGGCGGTGCATTGACGCCCAGCCAAGACAAGACGGAGGGAATTCGATGAAAAGAATTCTCTACGGATTTGCGCTCTTCTTTACTGCAGTGGCCAGCATCCTCTTCGGGGGGCTGGTCTTTCCTCTTGTTATGGCCTTTGCCTGCTACTGGGGCGGCAACGAATTCGTCAATATGTCACGGGCCAAAGGCTTCAAGCCCTCGCCCCGGATAGTCAAGGGAATGATCCTGGCTTTCTTTGCGGTAGCGGCTTTGCCTGCTATACCGGGATTGAATATCCCCTGTACGTATCCTCTTGAGCACTATCCGCTGCTTTTGACGGTGGGCATCTGCCTGTCATTTTTCCGGCTGCTGTTTCGCCACGAGACTCCCCCAGCCACAATCGCCGATATTGCCACGACTATTCTCGGTTTTATATATGTAGGCTTTCTGCCCAGCCACCTTGTTTTGCTTAGAAATTTGACCGCACCGGGAGTGTCTCCGACTGACAATCCCCTGCAGCAGCCCGGTCTGGCTTATGTCTGGGTGTGTCTTTTCATCGTCTGGGCCACTGATGTGTTCGCATATTACGCTGGCAAGAAATTCGGAAAGCATCTTCTCTATCCACAGATAAGCCCGAAGAAAACCATAGAGGGCGCTGTTGCCGGGTTGCTCGCTTCGATTTTCTGGGCGACCGTGGTGGTCTATGCCGCTGACAATTTCCTTTTTGTAAACACGCATCCGTTTCGCGACAAAATCTGGCATGCCCCATTGATGGGACTTTTCGTCTCGGTAGGGGCGCAGCTTGGCGACCTTTGCGAATCACTTCTCAAGAGAGACGCGGGCATGAAGGACTCCAGCGACGCGATTCCCGGCCACGGCGGTCTCCTGGATAGGGGCGACAGCTTGATTTTTGGCTCCCCTATTAGCTACTACTGGATATGGATCGTAGTTTTGGGACATTTTTAAGCGAGCAGGAGACCCTGAGCGCTATGTATGATATGTTCTATAGGCCTGCCCTAAAAGGGCTCGTTCTTGGAGAGGTGGCTGAGTGGTCGAAAGCGGCTTCCTGCTAAGAAGTTGTACGGTCAAAAGCTGTACCGAGGGTTCGAATCCCTCCCTCTCCGAATCTTTCGAATTGAATTGACATGGATTTTGCAGCACTCGAGGCGTAGGCTGCTAAAGTCTTGGTATCTGTTGTTCGGTGGTCATTTAACTTTTGGGAAATTTGTAAGGCAAAATCCTGGATTGCTTTATGAGATTTCAGCCCTAAATTCCGACTGCCAGCGTTGACGCACAATTTTGAGTAGTCTTGTTGACTGCTAAAGTTCTTGAGTGACCAATCAGAGTTCGACCGACACCAATAGTGAATTGCTTGGCTACAAGTCGCAATTAGACACGTTGCGGCTGATTGCAGTCATGCTCGTTTTCCATTTTCACGCCGGCGTATTCCTTCAGCACAATGGAAATTCATTTCCATACGGCGCGCTCGGAGTGCAGATATTCTTCGTGCTTTCCGGGTTTCTCATCACGAGAATTCTGGAAGCGAATCAAACCGGCGTGCTTCTAACGGATCTGAAGACTTTCTACATTCGCCGCTGTCTGAGAATTTTTCCTGCTTATTATCTGTTGATCACGTTCTTGCTATTGCTTGGGCAATTGCCTTTTCCTCTCTATCAGTTCACTTATTTGTTCAATTTGAAGGTCTTTCTCGATGGAGGATTTACAGGCACAATCGTTCATTTCTGGTCGCTCTGCGTAGAAGAGCAGTTCTATCTGCTCTATCCTCTGGCCTTGCTCCTTGTACCCAGGCGTTTTCGAATCTACTTGCTGGTTTTTCTTCTGGTGGCGTCCATGGTGGCAAATTATTTTGCCGGCAAATACTGCACGGACCGCCCTTATTACATGCTCCTTCCTGTCTGCGGTCAATTCTTGCTTTGGGGATGTCTGGCCGGGCACGCTCAATTGCGCGGCTGGACAGAAAAGGTGAACGGCACAGCTCTATTTGTTGCCGGATTGATATTTCAGTCTGTCGATCAATTTCTCGTTCTAAATACAAAAGGTTTTTCGGACCTGAATGATCTCTTCTGGTTTCGTCAGTACGCGCTAAGCGGTTTCAGTCTTGCTCTTATTGTTTTGGGTCTCTGGCAGACGAAGAACCGCTTGCTCCTGAAAGTCTTCAATTATCGTCCCTTTGCTTATCTCGGAAAGATCAGCTACGGGATCTACCTCTATCATCCGTTTGCTTTCGTCGTCTATATTCTGATCTGCTATTTCTCTGCGCCTTTCAAGGCGGTGAATGGAGAATTGATTGCTTTTCTCGTCACTGTCACCTGGTCGATTCTTTCCTGGCAGCTTTTCGAGTCGCGAGTCCTCAAATTGAAGGACCTGTATGCATACCGTGGCGGAGCCCGCACCGATATTACTTCATAGGTGCCAGATCCTCATCCATTGATTTGAGCGCCTTGCGCAGCGCGTCAGCGTTTTTCTTATCCTTTATCGACTCGAAAAAATCGATGGCAGCGGTCAGGACAGTTCTATCGCTCGGGTATTCTCGCCAGGCTTGCAGATAAGTCTGACCGGCATTCTTATAGTCTTTCTGCGCCGCGTAAGCACCTCCCATCATCATGTACGCATCTTTGACGTCAAAGATGATTTTTGGCCTGTGAAACTTGATCACATGCTTCGAGTCCTGGATAACTTGAGGCCACCTTTTCAAAAGTGTATTGATTTGTGCACGCAAAGAAAAATGCTCACTCATATTCGGGTAGATTCGAATCGCCGTGCTGATGTCTTTTTCTGCATTGACCAGTTGTCCTTGTTCGCGTTCCACGGCAGCACGCTGCGAATACAAGATCGAGCGCATGAAGACGTCTTCGGTCCGCGCTCTGATTGGTGGCTGACAGCGCACCAAGCCCTGGTCTACTGCTTTTATCGCTTGTGGATAGCGTTTCAATCGCTGCAGTATTTTTGACTGCAAGCGATACATGGATGCTGTGTTGCCGCCTTTCAGCGCCAATGTCTGGTCAACGGCGGCGAGTGCCTGCTCGTCACTATCCTGGCAGTCGTACAAGCACCAGCACTTGTGGAAGAGCAATTCCGTGTTGTTTGGAAAAATCTTTAAGGCTCTGTCTATGAGAGCAATGGCCTGCTCATAGTCATTGACTTTGCGCAGTTTCTCAATTTGCACCAGATATCGCCCTAATTGACCGCCGGCAGGGGCCTGTGCAAAGGTGATATTGGCTAAGGATACCGCCAGCAAAAGAGCAAGAAATGAGGCGAGACTGCGGTATTTGCTCGATCTCATGGGAAATCAACCCGTAAGTTTGGCCAGATAAAAATCAGGTTCGTCTACAAAAGCGCAAAGGTCCATTTTGAGATCCTCTGTCCAGGTTTCCAGAAGGGCTCTGTCAGGAAGAAGGAACGGGACAATTTGAGGGTCGCTGTCGTGCAGAGCTTTGACAAATCTGTTTCCCATGGGATGGCTTATGATGATGGAGCCGCCCTGGCGCAATAAAGCCCGCGTCTTCAGCAATGCTAATTTCTGGTCGAAAAGATTTCCGAAACAGGCGTTGAAGAAAACAGCGTCGAATTGTTGTGGTTTGCCAATAACTGTATCGGCATCGAGAATGTCAGCTCTTATGAAATTCACTAGCGGATAACGCTGGCGGGCCTGGCTCAGCATCTCGTCGCTAAGGTCGATGCCGGTTATATTCTGCTCTTTTACGCCCAGGGAAAGGAAGTGGCAGATGAGGGCGCCTGTGCCCGAGCCTACATCGAGGACTTGAGAACTCTCGTTTAATCCTGCGCTTTCTGCAATCTTTTGCGTGCGGGCGAGAATTGTATCCGGAATCGGCTGCAAAAATACCCCCACGCGCGTGCGGAAATACTCTTTTTGAGCATTTGCGTGAATTTCTTTTTTTTCGAACTCGTCCGACAATTTCTGCCCTCATTAAAGACTAAGGGCAGATTATAGACCTATTTGCGAATACAATATCTGGCTTGTAGTTTCTCTTGCAGCAATGGAGTATGCCATGCGTCTGGTCGAGTGTGTTCCGAATTTCAGTGATGGTCGCAATGAGAAGGTCATCAATGCTATTTCTGATGCCATAAGGAGCGTTCAAGGCATAAGCTTGTTGGATGTCGATCCCGGCTGGAGCACCAATCGCACTGTCATAACCTTTGTCGGCAGCCCGGAAGTGATAGTAGAAGGTGCATTCCAGGCAATCAAGACAGCACAGGCGCTGATTGACATGCGCAAACATAAGGGCGAACATCCCCGCATGGGCGCTACTGACGTGTGCCCTTTCGTGCCCGTCTCCGGGGTGACGATGGAAGAATGCGTCAAACTTGCCGAGCAGCTCGGTGAGCGTGTCGGCAAAGAGCTCGGCATCCCCGTATATCTTTATGCAGAAGCAGCAAAATGTGAGGAGCGCAGAAGTCTTGCCGATATCCGCAAGGGTGAGTATGAAGCGCTGCCTGAGAAGATGAAGGACAAGTCTTTCCATCCTGATTTTGGTCCGGTTCAATTCAATGCTCAGTCTGGTGCCACCGTCATCGGTGCACGCCAGTTTCTTATTGCATACAATGTCAATCTGAACACTCGTTCCAAAAAGCTTGCTAATGATATTGCTCTGACCATCCGTGAAGCAGGAAAAGCCAAGCGCGATGAGCAAGGAAATATTGTAAAAGATAAGGATGGCGTCACCGTCAAAGTGCCAGGAACGTTGAAAGCCGTACGCGCAGTCGGATGGTACGTCGATGAGTATAAGCGTGCACAGATCTCGATAAACTTGATCGACTATTCAATTTGCTCGCTTCACCAGGCTTTCGATGAAGCAGAGCGTGTGGCCAACGAATCAGGTCTGCGAGTGACCGGCAGCGAAATAGTCGGTCTGGTTCCGCTCGCCCCGATGCTGGAAGCCGGCCGGCACTATTTGCGCAAACAGGGTCGATCTACCGGTGTCTCGGAGCGAGAGCTTGTAGAAACCGCCGTGCAATCTCTCGGGTTGTCCGAATTATCGCCCTTCGACATAGACAAGAAAATCATCGAGTATAACGTCGCTCCTAAGACAAAAGAATTGAAGAAACTCAGTCTGAGCGACTTCGTAGATGAATTGGCTTCTGATTCGGTTGCCCCGGGAGGCGGCAGCGCAGCCGCTCTTGCGGGCGCGCTTTCGGCCTCGCTTTCCACCATGGTGGGAAATTTGACTTATGAGAAGAAAGGCTTTGAGAAGTGGAAGCCTGATTTGAACGAATTGTCGGAAACAGGTCAGAAGCTGAAGACTGAATTCTTGTGCGATGTCGATAATGATATGAATGCCTACAATAGAATTGTCGAGTCTCGACGTCTGCCGAAAGGCTCTGCTGAAGAGGCGAAAATTCGCGATGAAGCAATCCTGAGCGCTACGGTAGAAGCAACGCTTGTGCCTCTGGGCGTATTGAAGCGGTGCGCTGATGCATTGAAATTGGTTGATATTGCCATAGAAAAAGGAAATCCGAATTCACTGTCCGATGCTGGTGTGGCCGGATTGATGGCTCGGGCCGCCGCAGAAGGTGCTTATTACAACGTGCTTATTAATTTAGCCGGCTTTGATAAATCGCATGGCGACTTTGTAAGAAAGACTGCCAAGCAAGCCGATGAGCTTATCGAATCCGTGCGCAAAGAGAGCGGCAAAGCAGCAAGCAGAGTAGAGGACCAGCTCATGAAAGAGTTCCAGCAAGCAGCTGCAAAATAGGGACTTTACATGGGTTTTGACTCGCTTGTTTGCGAATCGGCAGGCCGGCAGCAGCACGGCAGGCGCGCTGTCCTGGAACTCATTTTGTTTGCGGCCGTTCTGCTTTGCGCCATGCTTATCGAGTTTGGCGCCACTCTGAGATCGTATTTTACAAGTGACGATCTGGTGCTTGTCAGATATGTCTATGCAATTTTCAATGGCGATCCCGGTTTGCTCCTGCGCATGTTTACTACTGCGTGGATGCCTGATTCGACCCAGGAGATTTTTTACCGTCCGCTTGTGGAAGCAAGCTATGCATTGGATTTTCTCTTTTCCCGAACCAATCCGCTCGGCTATCACATATCCAACTTTCTCTATTCTTTTGTGGCTGCAATTGCCTTAGCCTCTTTGGCAAGCAGTTTGTGCGCACGTTTTGAATTCGAGCGCCCTGCTTATATCGGTTATGCAGCTGCCTTCCTTTTTGCATTGAGCCCTCTGCATACGGAAGTGACTACCTGGATCGTCGGTCGTGTAGACGGTCTCAGCACGATGTTCTACCTGATCTCCTTGGCGCTGTTTTTAAAAATCCCGCGGCGAGGCGTCATTAGAAGTGTTGAAGGCTGGCTCTCGATATTTGCCTTCCTGCTCGGTCTCTTGTCGAAAGAAATGACTTTTACACTGCCTTTCGTCGTTTTTCTGCTGTCTCTTTTCTCCAGTTGCGAACCTGGTTTGCCGGGGAAATTACGCTGCGCATTGCGAGGAAGCCTGCCATATTTCCTAGTGCTCATGCTCTTCTTGCCTCTTCGTGCCCTGGCTATAGGAAGTTTCTTCGGCGGATATGTGGGAGCGCTGGGCGAGGCAATGCACAAACCACTCCTCGAGTCCTTGATGAAGCTCACGCACCTGGCAAAAGCGTTTTATCCATATAATGGGGAATTGATTGGCAGTGAAAGTGTTTTGCCTGCCGCTTTTCACATATTTTACGGGCTGACTGCCATGTTTGTGGTGGCCCGTCTTAAATACGACCGTCTCAATCGGCAGCAAATCAAGCTCGTCTGCTTTCTTCTGTGTTTTCTTGTGCTGCAATATCTGCCCCTCTTGCAGGTTTTCCGCTTGAGCGACACGCTTGCCGGTGCTCGCCTCTTCTATCTCAGCACGGCTCTTCTGGCAATGATTCTTTCTATTCTGCTTGTTCCTGGCAAACAGAAAGACTTTCCATCTCTACAAAAGTTTTTCCGAATGTCGGGTGGCGTTTTACTTCTATTTCTTTCTGTTCTTTTTGTCATAACGGGCAGAATCAACAATCAAGCCTGGCTTCTTTCCGGCATGCAGACTCTAGAGTTGCAGAAGCAAATCAAGTCTGTCGTGGACAGTTTGCCGGAAAATAAGAAACTGCTGATTGCGTATCTGCCTTCACAGATATTCGGAGCTTTTCTCTTTAATCGTTATTACGTACTGGAGGCGCTTCTTTCCGCGCCCCTGAGCAGCCCGGATATAGCCGAGCGTGTCTGTCTTCTGGAGCCGAGATTTTACCTGTACGACATGATGATTCCTTCTGGAATATTGCGCCGCAGGCTGCAGGAAAGTAATAAGTATCGGGCGATGTTCTGGAATGTTGATACTTGTAAGCTGGTTGATATCGAGAGAATTGCCGATGACCACGGCGAAGATGCGCCAGTCAAGCAGGAGAGCTTACCCCGTCTTGTTGTCGACACAAGAGACGGACTCGAAAGTATTCAGATAAAGAGTGAACGGGCTGTGAAACCAGGTGCGGTGCGCTTTGTAGAGATGGAGTTGGAGAATTCTCAAAATTCAGATAAGACCGGCAATTTTAGGCGCATGTATCTGCGCTTCGAAGATAAGCCCGAACCGCCACATTTCATGGACTACTGGTCTTCAGCACCTTATGATACGGGACTCTCCAAGCAAATTTTGCGATTTCCAGTGGATGAGGTTTTTTCATGGTATTTGCTGAAAGAACGCTCGCACTTTCAGATGACTCTGGGTTCCCGGGGCAACTTTAAAATCAGCGGCCTTCGTTTTTTGGACGGTCGAGATTTGATACCGCGAGTCTTTTCATCTATCGACAATCTTGCCTTGTGCAACGATGGAGTGGAGCGCCCTCTGGGTTTCCCGTTAAAACTGGCATACGACGTTTCCAACATTGAGGGGGCAAGAGGATGTATTGTCGAGCTTTCGCGTCCGTGGATGATGTTTCAACTGGAGGACTATACATACAGATCCTCGCATTTATCAAAGAAGTCTTTAAAAGTCTGGAATTTTGATGGCACTACAGGCAGTATCGTTCTTGAGCGCTCAATGTTTCCGCAAAAAGCTCTTTATCAGATGCGTATTTTTGCCAAATCGGCTGAAGGGGAGATTGTCGGCACCAGTTCGGACGTAATTTACGTCGGTATCGACGACAGACCTCAGAAAGCAGGGCATTAAGTGTTTTTCTAGTGGTCAAGGGTGCCAAATATAGAATAGCAATGAAATTTTGCGTCCTTAGTGCCTATAATATTGGCTCTACTCCGGCAGCTAAGGTGTAAATCCAATGGGGAAAGTCAAGCAAAAGGGCGATTCTAAAGAGGCTGACAACAAAAAAGAGAAGTTCAAGAATGAATGGGAAACCGAAGATTTCTTGATGGCTCAAAAGCGCATAACCCGCGCAGCGCAGTCGCTTAAGCTTGACGAGAGCACCATGGGACCTTTGCTCCAGCCCAAAAGAGCTCTTTCGGTTGTAATACCGTGCCGCATGGACGATGGTTCCGTCCAGGCTTTCCAGGGCTATCGCGTTCACCATGACCTGGCTCTCGGACCCGGAAAAGGCGGAGTTCGCTTTCACCCGTATGTAAATCTGGGTGAGATTGCAGCCATGGCAATGCTCATGACCTGGAAATGCTCGCTTATGAATTTGCCGTTTGGGGGCGCCCATGGCGGTATTCGCCTGGATCCTCACGCTATGAGCAATGGCGAGCTGGAGCGAGTAACAAGAAGATATACCTCAGAGATCATCGATATTATTGGCCCGGACGCCGACATCATGGGTCCGGATCTGAATACCAGTGAACAGACGATGGCCTGGATGATGGACACATACAGCGTCAATGTCGGCCACACTGTGCCCTCGATCATTACCGGCAAACCGAAATCAATAGGCGGCTCGCTTGGAATGCTGGAGGCGACGGGCTACGGGGTCTCGCTCTGCACCCAGAAGCTCTTGAAAGATATCGGCATGACCAAAAATGAGCCGACCGTGGTGATTCAGGGCTTGGGACGCGCCGGATCGGGCACGGCTCGAAATCTTATCAAGGCTGGTTTCAAGATTGTCGGTGTATCTGAAACTTCAGGCGGTGTGTATAACCCGAAAGGTCTCGATGTCGAAGCCGTAAAGGCTCACTACCGAGAGCACCGCAACATGGAAACATACCCGGACGGCAAATTCATTCCGGTGGATGAAGTTGTCGAGCTCGAATGCGACATTCTTGTCCTCTGTGCTGTCGCCAATCAGGTGCATGCCGGTAACGTGGATAAGATCAAAGCGAAAGTGGTGGTCGAAGGTGCCAATGCTCCGACGACGCCTGAAGCGGACGAAGTGTTGTCCAAGCGTGGCATTCATGTATTGCCCGACATTCTCTCGAACTCGGCAGCTGTTACGGTTGGCTATTTCGAATGGGTGCAGGGTCTGATGGGCTTGTTCTGGAACGAGAGTGAAGTCTATGAGCGTCTCGAACAGCTTGTCGTTCGCGCCTGCGACAATGTTTTCGCTACCGC
The DNA here is from genome assembly GCA_964493595.1 of uncultured Candidatus Obscuribacterales bacterium. Lineage (GTDB taxonomy): Bacteria > Cyanobacteriota > Vampirovibrionia > Obscuribacterales > Obscuribacteraceae > QKMZ01. The sequence goes on from CAZBOX010000110.1 coordinate 15,765, forward strand.
CAAAGAGCACAAATTATCTCTTAGAGACGCGGCTATGAGAGTGGCGCTGTCACGTGTCATAGAAGCGCGCAGATTGCGCGGCTTGTACCCATAAGAAATCCGATCTCAATGCCTGCATCGCAGAAAGATTTGCTCGCCAAGCTTTATCGCGCTGCTGACGAGGCGAAGGCGCCTGCGCTACGGGGCGGGTGGAGAGGTCTTCTGGCTTTGCTCGCCTTCTCAGCCCTCACGCTCAGCTTGATGCTGTTCGAATTTGGCGGCGCTCTAAACAGCTATTTCACATCAGACGATCTCAATCACGTCACATACGCTTATCGAATGCTGACTGACAATGGAGAGCTTCTTGCTCGGACCTTCTCTACTGTCTGGATGCAGGATACTTCTGTCGAGATTTTTTATAGACCGCTCATCGAAGTTAGTTTTGCAGTCGATCAATATTTTTCTGGCGCTAATCCACTGGGCTATCACATCTCGAATATTTTGTTTTCGTTTTTCGGCGCCCTGGCGGTTCTGTCCATCGCAAAGAGTCTGGCAGAACGTTTCAACGTGCCCCAGGCCAACCCGATAGCATACGCATCGGCATTGCTGTTTGCTCTCAGCCCCCTGCATACCGAGGTGACTACCTGGTTGATCGGGCGAGTGGACGGATTATCGACAATGTTTTTCTTGATTGCTTTTGCTCTCTTCCTGAAGTTGCCGGCGCCGGTCAACCCCATTAGACATCATTTGGGCTGGTGTTCTCTTACGGCGTTTGCTCTGGCGCTCCTCTGCAAGGAGATGGCTGCGTCATTGCCACTGGTTGTTTTTACCTGCTCATTTTTTCTCAGCAAAGAAAAGAGTTATGCAAGACGCTTAGGAGAGTCTGCCAGAGATTCAGCTGCCTATTTTGTCTTGCTGGCTGTCTATTTTATTGTACGCTTTTGGGCTACCGGAGCTTTTCTCGGTGGTTATGTAGGAGCGGTAGGCGAAGCCAATGTCTTGTCGCTGTCGACATTCTGGTACAGAATCGTTCACTTCTGGAAAGTGGCTTTTCCATTCAATGAGGAGTTGATCAAGCGCGCCGGCGGCTTTGAAAGTGCCTTTCGTGCATCCTATATTGTATTTGGTCTCTATCTTCTGGCGAGAATTCGCTTTGATCGTCTGACCGCCAATCAGGTGAATTTGCTCGCCTTCTTATCTGCCTGGCTTGTTCTGCAATTCTTGCCTCTTTACCAGGTTTTTATGATTCACAATTCGCTGGCCGGCTCGCGCCTTTTCTATTTAAGCACCGCCGTTCTGGCGATAATTGCTGCCGTAATGATTGTTCCAGGCAATATCAATACAAGGAATTCCATACACAAAAGAGCATTGAATATTTCCGCGATGTTGATTTTTGCTTGCTTGACTGCTCTTTCTCTTATGGTCGGCAAGCTGAATAACGAATGTTGGATTATCGCAGCGCATCATGTAGAGGAGATGCAATCGCAGATAAACAGTGCCATTGCCACATTGCCAGACAAGAAGAAACTGTTGCTGGCATATGCCCCAATTCAGGTATTGGGCGCGCACATGTTCAATCGCTATTATCTCATTCAATCATTGCTGTCTCCGCCGCTTTTGAAGCCGGATCAGTCCCACCGAATTTGCGTCCTCGAGCCACGCTTCTACACTTATGATCATTTTGTGCCATCCGGTCCTTTGAGGAAGAAACTGGCTGATGATGAGCACTTCGAGACTGTCTATTGGGATACTGATAATTTGAAGCTGACCAGTTTGTCAGCGATTGCCGGCAATAAAGCAGTGAATGATTTGCCGAAACTTTCTGTGCAACCTGGAAAATTGCGGGGTATGACAGACATTATTGCCGAGCGAAATTTCGAAACACTATCAGTCAAATTCGTAGATGTGGACTTGGAAAATCGCAAGCCGGCGGCAAAGTCATCCAAAGATGTCCTGGTTCTGGCTTTTGACGAAAAGCGCAAGCCTCCACATGGCGTGGACAACTGGTGCCAGGCCGAGTATGACTCTAGCTTGAAGTTTCAAACCGTTCGCTTTCCTGTTGATGAGAAATTCGCCTGGTATCTGTCCAAGCAGATGCGTGAATTCGGTATTTATCTTGGTCCGAAGATCAATCTCAGAATTGTCGCTGCTCGGCTAAATGACGGTAAAGCGCTTATACCGAATCTGAATGCGGATCCCAATAGTCTTAGAGAAGCAAATGATGGTGTCCGTCGGCCGGTAAAATATCCACTCGTTTTCGAATACGACGTGTCCAATATTCCAGGGGCTGTCGGTTGTCTGTGCGAGATC
>CAZBOX010000111.1:0-17871 GCA_964493595.1 uncultured Candidatus Obscuribacterales bacterium
ATGAACTCGCGCACGCCCAGGAAAATAGCCAACGCTGACATCAATCCACAAACGCTGGCTATCACTATCTTGCTTGTCTTCTTGTTTTTCGCACCGACCTTTTTGTACTGTTTCTTGAGAGCCTTGGCACGCTCTTTCCAGTCTTTCTCAGCGCCGATGAGCGCATTGTTCAGATCTCTTTCCAACTCTTCCATGCTCTGATAGCGAGCGGACGGATCTTTCTCCAGAGCCTTCATAACCACAGCGTTCAGGCGCTTCAATAGACTGTCCGGCGCCTTTGAATCTACTATCGGAGCGGGAATTTCGCTCAACTGCTTATGCATGGTTTCGAAAGCATTTGCACCACGCACGGGAGCATGTCCGGTCAAAGCCTCATACATCAAAACGCCCATTGAATAGATGTCAGAGCGCAAGTCCAGTTTTTCTCCACGGCATTGCTCCGGACTCATGTACAGAGGACTTCCAAAGACCTCCCCTGTCTGTGTCAGATGCTGAACCTGATCTTCGTCGTCCAACAGGAGCTTTGCGATTCCAAAATCGACTATCTTTACCGATTCACCTTCGTCACCCATATTAATCAGCATGATATTGCTGGGCTTCAAATCACGGTGTATAACATTGCGCTCGTGTGCGTGTTGGAGAGCATTGGCGGCTTGAACGAATACAAAGACCGCACGCACTGGATCGAGCTTTCCCTCTTTAGCGATTACATCAGCAAGGCTCATTCCTTCAACGAAGTCCATGATGATGAAAGTGCGTCCTTCGGGCGTAACTCCGAAATTCTCGACACGAATCAGATTAGGATGACTGAGAGCGCTGGCTGTCACAGCCTCCTGCTTGAAACGCTGTAGATTTTTTGTGTTTGTCGTCAAATGAGGCAGCAAGACTTTTATAGCGACGATGCGATTGAGCTCAAGATGCCGCGCCTTGTAGACGACACTCATGCCGCCCTCACCTAACCGTTCGGTAATCAACCAGCAATTATCGAAAATGATGGGGCGGTCCTGGAGATCCTCTTCGCCCGAAAGACTTGCTCTGCGCCGTTCTATCGCTGAAATCTCTTCAAAAGTTGCATGCGAGAGGTCGATCTTGGTTCTATCAACCAAGCCTTCCAGTTTTTCAATTTTCTCGGCACTCTCTTCAGGCATGGCACATCCATTGCCGGAGACACGTATAGTCCTATCTACCCCTAAAAGCTACTTTTCCTTGGTGAATATTAGGAGACTGTAGAAGAGTCCCTATTCGCGGGGTATTACTGAAGCATGAGGCGACCACAAAGAAATTATCAGCACGTTGCAGCCATGACCCTCGCGCTGGCATCTTTCTTCATTATGCCTATGCAACCAGCGCACGCGAAGAAGCAAGGATGGCTCCTTCGCCAGAACAGTCAAACATACGGAATAGTCAAAACCATAGTTTCGCCCGACGGACTCAAGATGGAAATGGGCACCATACGGGTCACGATTATGCCGCCGAAATGGCAAATAACCTTCTGGAACGAACGCACAAAATTCGTTTTCTCCGAATCACTACAGGAATTCAGACGCAGGAGTCCTGTAAAACCCAATCCAACTGGTTATGTCGAAAAATTGGAACCAGGCAAGCCGGCAGTGCAAACCTTTTCAGGTCTGAAAGCTCGAAACTGGCACTGGTATTCATACGACCCGCACCATCCCGAAAGACAGCACCTTCTCTATGATTTCGCCTGTGCAGAAAATCTTGGACTGCCCCAAGGATTGACGGATGCAGCCTCGATTTGCTGTTACATACCAACAGGAAAAGGCTTACCGCTCAGGGTGGTGGGAGAGAGCAGGCAAGACAAAAGAGTGTTTTTGAATACGACCTTTGTGAGCAAAACTATGGTGGACAAAGAGATATTCAAACCACCGAAAAATCTTACGCGCGTCAAATCAGAAATGGAAGTCCTATTGAAAGAAGCTGGAACAGTGAGAGACGAAGATGTCTCAGACCTGTACAGACCATTCCCCAGCCAATAACCCGGGGAATGGTCTTAAATTCGTCCTCGACTATCTCTATTTTCTATCCTCATCTCTTTCTTCCGGCTTCTCTGACTCGCCGTCAGCTTTGGCATCTTTTTTGGAAATGTGATCCGCGGCTTCCTTATGAACATTCGGGAGATGACTATCCTTTTTTCCTTCATTGCCCGTCTGGTTCGAGGATTGAGCCGGGTCGGCATCGGGCTGATTATTGCCCTTGGAATTCAGCAAATCTGAATCGTCCTGTTGTGTATAAACAGGATTTTCAGGCTTTTGCGCTTGGTTTCGGCCGGTGTCTTTCTTCTTGCTCATAAAAACTCCCTGGTTCGCTCACATTCCCTGGTGGCGACGGACTTTTGAGCAGCGAGTTCCCGGTCTCAATCTAAAACCTGTCCGTTAAGTTCCGGCGAGCGACTGGCCCATTGTTTTTACAATCTTCTGCAATTCGAGCAAGCAAGTATAGGTAGGCAAAACCCACAGAGTTTCATCCGGGCTTGTATCGCTCAAAGCCTGCCTGAGAGCCCTTTCCAATTTCGGAACGCAGATTATGCGTTCGGGCTCGACGCCGGCATATTTCATTCGGACTGCCATATCGTCTGCGCGCAAACCACTGACGATAACCGGACCTTTCACCGATTTCAGAAGTTCAAAATCAGCATCCCAAAGCCAGGAGATGTCTCGACCGTCGGCGAGATTGTCATTGATCGCAATCAAGACACGCGCGGTGCTGTCCTCTACTACCGCTTTGACGGTCTGGCTGGCGCCGGCAGGATTCTTTATCAATTGAATGAGAACTGGTTTGCCGAGCAAAGAAATTTTCTCGGAACGGCCGAAAAGAGTGGAATAATTCTGCAGTCCTTGTTTGATGGACTCCAGCGTAACACCCAGTTTGACGGCGCAGGCAGCGGCGGCAAGAGCATTGTAAACGTTAAACAGACCGGGAATCGGAAGCTTTACTTCCACCGACAAATTTTGTCTTTTGTCCGTCAATTTGAAGCGCGAGCTGGCCGCCTGCAATTGAATATGCGTGGCAACAATAGTCGGCTCAGGACGCTTATAGTTGCAAGAAGAGCAGCGCCAGTGACCAAGCTGACCGTAAAAGAAGCAATCATAAACAATCTCAGCACCGCACTTCAAACAATACGACAATTCCATTGATTGAGAACAGTCAGGATCGCTCTCCGCTTGCATTTGCTGACTGTCGACTTCACAAAATGCAGCATCCAAGCCAAAGAAAAGTCGGGCATTGTCGGGCACAAGTTGACAGACATTGGGATCGTCGGCATTGAGAATAGCCGGCGATTTACAAGTGTTTATGCCCTTTTCGATAAGTTTTGCTGTTGTATCGAGTTCACCGAATCGATCGAGCTGATCGCGAAACAAATTAGTCACTACCACTACCGACAAAGCCGTTTCTCTTGCCACCAGCGGCAGTGCGGCCTCGTCAATTTCGAAGAGGCAGTAGTCCGTGTTTATATGACCGTCCCAGGAAGCGGCATCTACCAGTGTGGCAGTTATTCCAGTCACCAGGTTGGCGCCCTGACGATTGTGTATAAGAGTGAATCCAGCAGTTTTCAGCACCGACGACAACAAACCGGATGTGGTGCTCTTGCCGTTGGTTCCGGTTACCGCAATAACGCCTTTCTTAGCCTGTCCGGCCAAGTGAGACAGAACATCAGGAGATAACTTCCTAGCCACTCGGCCGGGAAGGTTTGAACCCAATCCAGCTCCTAAGATTCGAATCGTTCGCGCCGCCATTTTTCCGAATGCCACGGCGACTCTGTCATTACTCGTCATTGCTACCGGCTTATTTAAGAGTCATACGAATATATCGTTAACATCTGCTGATGCATACGCGTTGAGATCATGTTCACTGGCGCGAATGATCAGCTCATCTCCCAATCCGAAATGATGCTCGATATGCTGTCCATCAATAAATAGAGTTCCCGTGCGAGTTTGCGACACGAAACGCATTTCTTCCTTGCGGTCGAGAATGCCTCTCACCAGCTGCCATTTTTCGTTTGGTCGCATGCAGGCCTCTCTGACGATGTACTGATATCGCTGGTCATTTATAGGCAATACAGTACCACCGGCAGAGCGCATCGAGCCAGTAGATCCAGATGGAGTACTGACCCATATACCGGACGACTTCTGCTCCTCTGAAATGCCGCGCAAATGCACAATAAATCGGCTAGTTGCCGCCGGGTTGGAGTGAGCAATGAGCACTTCGTTGAGAACCAAATCAGGTAAAAGTTTTCCATTGAGCAGAAGCTCGAGACGCAGCAACTTAATGGTTTTAATCTTGTCGCTCTCGATGTCGTCCAGAACCTCTTCGATGTTCTTCAGATTACCGAGGCAAAAATGACCAAAACTCGAGGATTTCGAAGAGTTGATGCCGAGCAAAGGCAGAGTGTCGACATGGTGTGAAGCGTCCAGGAATGTGCCGTCCCCTCCGACAGAGATGACCAGATCAACACCTTTTATTCTTCCTTCCAGTTCAGCCCGCACCACCTCTCGATGTTCTATACCGCGCTTATCGAGCGCTTTGAGCAGGTGCTGCAAAGTCTCAACATGTTCATCGTGCGCGAGTTTGACCTTGGTTACCGAAGAATGCCCTTCCTCGAGCAGCTTCAGGAAATTCGCCTCTTTATGTTCGACCGCTTGAATCTGAAAAGTCGACTTCTTGGGAACGATCAATACTTTGCGGAGTTTCACGGTAGTTCCAAAATTGGGTGAGGGCAAGGCTTTGCACGCATAAGCTGGCGATCTCTGACTATGGTTGCTCAGAGTTCCAAATATGGCGCCGGAACCTGAAGAATCTAGCAGATTCAGCTATCTAATGCCACAGTCAGCAATACCGCAAGAGTCGAGGCGACGGTGATTCGACCGCCCCTCTCAAAGATTCGTGAATAGTTCGCTCATGAAGCTATGTATAGTTGTCGAGCGTCGAGTAAAGCCTCAATTTCCCCCTCTATAAGCCCGCCAAGGATGCCGAACTAAGCAGTTCTAAGCGCTTAGCAAGGCGCCTTTGCGAACCCTTGTAAGGGGCGAAGACGCGCCTATCTAGGATATACTTGATGATCCCGATCATAAGCAGAGATTGGTGCTGGGAGGCATTAATGACATTTTCTGGCGCAGAAATAAGAGACAAGTTTATTTCGTACTTCCGAGACAAGCGCGGGCATCTGGCCTTGCCTTCGTCAAGCTTGATTCCCGACAACCCTACTTTGCTACTTACTTCTGCGGGTATGGTGCAATTCGTGCCAATTTTTTTGGGACAGGCACCGGCTCCCAACCCACCGCGCGCCGTGACTGTGCAGAAGTGCGCCCGCGCCGGCGGCAAAGACTCCGACATTGAGAATGTCGGAAGAACTGCGCGCCACCACACATTTTTCGAGATGCTGGGAAATTTCAGCTTCGGCGATTACTTCAAGAAAGAGATTATTCCCTGGAGTTTTGAGCTGGTCACCAAGGAACTCGGGCTCGAGCCGGAAAAAATCTATGTAACTATTTTCAAAGGCGACGAGCAGAATCCCGCCGATGAAGAGGCTTATACCATCTGGAATAAGGATGTGGGCATCCCAGCCGAAAGGATTTTCAGAATGTCCAGGAAGGACAATTTCTGGGGTCCACCCGGTCCAACTGGTCCTTGCGGTCCTTGCTCAGAACTCTACTACGACCGCGGACCAGACTACGGTTGCAGTGACGATCCGGCTAAATGCGGCATTGGCATTTGCGAATGCGATCGCTATTTGGAGATCTGGAATCTCGTCTTTATGGAGCTTTTCAAGGACGAGAACGGCAATTTCTCACCTCTGGCTGCGAAGAATGTCGATACAGGCTCTGGACTGGAGCGCGTCGCGCTGGTTCTTCAGAAAAAAAATAATACGTTCGAGACCGACCTTTTCAAACCGATTCTCGATGAGGTCTGCAAGATCGCTAATGTCCAATACACCGGCGGCAAACCCATTGAACAGAAGCCAGATTCCAACGAATTCAAAATCGACAGCTACATCAAGATCATCTGCGACCATGTGCGCTGTGTGACTTTCCTTGTCGCAGACGGAGTCAGAACCAGCAATGTCGGTCGTGGTTACGTGCTGCGTTTCATCACTCGCCGCGCCGCTCGTTTTGGCAGATTGCTGGGCTTGAAGGAGCCCTTCATCTACAAGCTCGTCCCCAAAGTTGTAGAAACATATGGGCATCACTTTCAGGAATTGAAGGATAACGAGCAGGCAATCATCAAACATTTGCGCACAGAAGAAGAGAATTTCGCCAAGAGTATCGAGCGCGGTACTGCCATTCTCGAAGAACTGCTGGAAAAGAAAGAATCGGTTCTTCCCGGAAAAGATGTTTTTGACCTCTATGCAACATACGGCTTTCCCGTAGAACTGACCACCGAAATCGCGGCAGAACACGGCAAAACAGTCGATTTAGAAGGCTTCCAGCAAGCCAAGCAAGAACATAAAGCAGTTTCATCGGTCGGCAATTTCAACGTAAATATTGCCGGCGACGAAGCACTTAGCGAAGTGGTCAAAAAGCACGGTACCACCACATTCAGTGGCTACAAGGGCGTCAGCGATGAAGCCAAAGTCGTGGCCCTGGTTAAAGACGGTCGTTTTGTCGACCATGTGGAAGAGGGCGAAGAGGTCGATGTCATTCTCGACAGAACGCCGTTCTACGCTGAATCAGGTGGACAGGTCGGTGATACCGGCATACTGGAAACAGATGGAGCCAAGCTCGAAGTCCTCGATACGAAAAAGCACGAAGGCTTGCACTTGCATAAAGTCAAGGCTCTCTCAGGCGTCCTGGAAGCCGGGCAATCTCTGCACGCGAAAGTAGACGCAGAAAAGCGCAATCAAACTGTGCTGCACCACAGCACGGCTCACCTCTTCCATGCTGCCGTCAGAGACCTGTTTGGCAAGCACGTGACACAGGCAGGTTCGCAAGTCGGACCTAATTACATGCGCTTCGACTTTACTCTCGAGAAACAGCCAAAGCCGGAAGAGCTTCGCAGAATAGAGCAACAGATGAACGACTGGGTGAAGCAAAACGCCGCGGTCATAACTCAGGAAATGTCGCTCGATGATGCAAAAAAAACGGGCGCGATCGCCATGTTCGGCGAGAAATACGGCGACACCGTACGTGTACTGAGCATGGGCGATTTCTCGCTGGAATTTTGCGGCGGCACGCACGTCTCTCAAACGGGCGAAATCGGTCCCATCAAGATTATTTCCGAAGAGAGCGTTTCGCAAGGAACTCGTCGAGTATCCGCTTACTCGGGGCCGAAAGCCTGGACGTATCTGAACGACCAACTGGCTTATTTGTCAGATGCCTCGAAGCTCCTTAAGGTTCGCCCGAACGAGCTTGCCAACCAAATCGAGAAATTGCAGGAATCGCTTAAAGAGAGAGAAAAGCAATTGCAGAAAATGGAAGAGAGAATGGCTCTTGCCCGCGTTCCGGAATTGCTTGCCAAAGCCAAGAAAGTAGGCGCCGTTACTCTCATTGCCGAGAGCATCGATAATCTTGGAGCGGATGCATTGAAATCAATTGCAGAAGATTTGAAGTCCCGCTCGGATCAAACAGTCGTTGCACTGGCCTCATCCACCGGACCGCAACAGGTTGCTATCGTAGTTGCAGTTTCCGACCCGCTCACAAAAAATGGCGTGAGCGCGGGCGAACTCGTCAAGGCAGCCGCTCAAATTTGCGGTGGCGGCGGTGGTGGCAAACCACAGCTGGCGCAAGCTGGTGGAAAACAACCAGAAATGATTCCGCAGGCTCTCAAGAAAGTCACGGATATGGTTGAAGATAAGCTGAGCCAGAAGTCGCACTGAACTGAATAGTCTTCAGCGCCGAGAGGAATACAGAGATTCAGAAAGTTCATAATCGTGAGCCTTATCTGCTGCTTCACGAATGAATGACGATATCTCTTCGATCAATTGTGCATTCAAACCATCGTCCAGTCTTAAGATTAACTGTTCAAACTTGGCTCCCCAGCAGCTGCGTATGACTATCGCCTGCGGCAAACTGACATGTTTTACGCAGTCGATTGCTATGCGCGTGATTCCCCTGCCGACACCATCCAGTCTAATAACCAGTGTTCTGTCTGGAAAACCTTTCACGCGAACGCAGATGCGACGACCATCTATGCAGTGTAGAATGCGCGCCTGCTCGATGCGTCTCGTTGCCTTTGTGCAGAGCTCGTATGCTCTTGCGAGCGGCATCCGGACATCCTCATATGATAGATATGCTTCGATGCCATGGACTGATACAGCCCTCGTGAATGCCTTCTGAAAACCTTTTGCAGCCGCACTAAAAGCAATGCCCAAGATACAAGCTGCCGAAGTCATACACGGCAGATATACAGGCATCAAAATGGGATTGACTAAACCAAGAACCAAAAGAGGAAAGTTCAAAGCCATTCCAAAAGCCGCACCACGAGCAAACACAGAGGAGTAATCGCTCATTTTGAAAAAGGCGGGATCAAGATAAAGCAGAGGAAGAAAAACTTCCAACTCTGCATCGTTTATATCCTCAATTTTTTCCTGCAGTTTCAGCAATAGCCACCTCAACGCCGAACTCAACACAAATAATCGCAAATCAAAATGACATTTGTCTGACAGTGCACCAGTATGCTCGCAGTAATTTGTGTCAAACTTATGACTGAACTCGCTTGATATCATATGGCGCAAGGGGTGAAATCTTCGTGATTACTGACAACCAAAACGAGCATATCAAGCGGCATGTAGCGGAATTCGAGCGCCGCACCGGGCGCGTTCCGACTATTGAAGAATTAGCTAAGATCTTGGAAATAGATCCCCGCCTCTTGGCAAGGCGCTTGAAAAAGTCTATGCTCCAACTGGAAATGAATGCACAAAGTGAAGGCACTTCCGCATTCAAGGCGAGCTTGACCGAGTTACTCAGTTCGGGCCTTATGGATCGCGGCGTACCAAGCGAACAAGACCTGAAAGCGCTGCTTAATAAGGCGAGAGAAAACAGAACCAAATTTGCAACTTTGCGCTGGACAATGGGCGATGGGGAAGTTTCGCTGTCAGTTCAAATTCCCGGTCGCTCAGCCAAACCACTGTGGATACTCTGCAATCTGAGCGCCGGCGACACTGAGAAAATCGATGAGATAAAAACAGATCAGCTGGAGCTTGTAGCGCGAATGTATGAAAATCTCGAGCTTATCAATCCCAGGAAAGAACCAGCGAGCAACGTAGTTCCCTTCAATCCATAGAACTGGTTAAGGCACATTCGTGGCCGAAAACTCTTGCGCTAAGTAGACTGAACCACCAGGACCATATGCGCAACCGATTCCGACGCAGACCCAGTGGGGGTTGAGAATATTGCCCCTGTGATTGTGTGGATCATCCTTGGGCTCAGCCATCATTGAACTTTCACAGCCGGCGACCTTTTGCTGCGGTGACATTGGACCATTCTTCGTTGCGATGTTCTCCGCGACGTCTACATTTATACCGGCGGCGACAGCTCGTGCGCGCGGATCCATGCCGGACGGATTTACATGTGCAAAAAAACCGCGCTTTATCATGTCCTCGGCGTGCGCGCGCGCGACAGCTGAAAGACCACTGCTGAGTGCAACGCGTCCAACACCATTGGCGGCACGATCTGCATTCACGATTTCGCAAAGGTATGATTCCAGTGTGGAAATCGGCACATTCGTCTGAATTCGATCGAGGGTTGCATCCCGTTTTATACTCACTGCACCCTGAACTATAGATCCGCTTTCACACGGAGATTCATTCGTATAAGCAATCGTCTGGTTGTAGCAGTTGAGGGCCTGCGAAGTTTGTTTTACAAAAACCGAACGCAATTGACCGGACTGCGTCGAGCCTAGTATTCGCTCGGCCTCACTGGCGGAAGAAACAACCCTGCTGTTCAATTGCAGGAGCACATCACCTGGCTCGAGTCCGAGTTTTGCAGCAACCGATCCTGGATTGACCGAAGTTATATAGAGTCCCCGATTCGAAGATCTGGCCGTGAGAATATAAGCAGAGCTTCCGCTGGCGCCCAGCCGATAAGAAGAATCGACGCGGTCGCTATACGTACCTATCTGTCTTGATATCTGTCGAGCGCAGGCGCCGATGTCCAGCGAGGCGGTAGCAAGACAGATCAATAGCAGTGAGGCTGGAACGGCAAAAATCGGGTGTCTCAATGCAGGCTCCTCGGCCTGGACGTCCATTTCAAATTCCATTATGCCCTTTTATAGCTTTCCGGCGCCGAGCCGCAAAAAACAAAGATTAGCAGGCATTTATCCGGCGCCCTGGCAGATTTCGAGGTTTAGCTCTTAGTTTCGGGAATATAAATGTTCGCATGCACGGGCTTACCAACTAATCTCTTTGCCAGAACATCAACTACAGCCACAGCTGAACATCCACTACAAGGAAGACCAGGCGCGCAACGGGCTGGCCATTTTGTTGGCGCTCTCTCCGGTTTGGGGACTCTGGTCAATTTATGTATCCAGCTGGTTGCTCATGGCGCTCTTGAGAGCAGGGATCGGCGGCTATGAAGATCTTTTGGCGCTCCTGCTTTTCTACATCGGCCTCATCTTGGTGGGACTTTTCGGACTTTTTGTCTGTCTGGATGCAAAATTTGTAGTGAACGAGAGAGAACTTCGTCTGCCCTGGCGATATTTCCTCAACCTCGGCATGACACGCACTCAGCAGTGGGCGGACCTTCAGACGGTCGAATTCAAAGGCGACGAACTGATTCTCAGGTTCAAGGTAGGCGAAGCTCGCTTCAATCTCACCGGAATGAATAATAACGACTTGAAGGACTTTGTAGTTGCGGTTCGCTCAAATGCGCCTGAAGCCAGGTGTAGTTTCGACAAGAAAGCAATCGAAACAGTCATGCCTGATTCTCAGGCAGCACCTACAGCCGACGGTAGTTTCACGGCAGTCTGGGAGCAAGACCTGGCCAGCCGCTTTGGCAGCACTGCTTTTGTACCGCTGGAAGCAAGAGCGAAATTGAAAAACGGCACTCTGACCGTAATGGGGCAGGTATCGTTTGGGGGACTATCTGCGGTCTACCTCTGCAAAGACAAGCTCGGAGACTCGGTCATCGTTAAGGAAGCCGTGGTGCCGCTCAATTCAGACCTGACGATGAAAGAGAAGGCGATTGAGATGTTTCAGCGGGAAGCAAGAATTCTCCAGGGACTTAACCATCCCTATATCGCGCGTGTGCTGGATCATTTTGTGGAAAACGACAGGCATTATCTGATGCTTGAACACGTCAACGGTGTAGATTTGCGCGCCTTCATCAAAGAGCATGGACAGCAGGGCGAGCGACTGGTCATGCGCTGGGCGCTTGATATGGCGCTCATCCTCAGCTATTTGCATTCCAAAGATCCGCCCATTATTCACCGCGATATCACTCCGGATAACATAGTGCTCGACCGCCTCGGTTCGATCAAACTGATCGACTTCGGGGCAGCAAATGAGCTGCTGGGAACAGCTACCGGCACCCTTGTCGGCAAGCAATGCTATATCCCACCCGAACAATTTCGCGGCAAAGCGACAACGCAAAGCGATATCTACGCGCTCGGTTGCACACTCTATTATCTGACCACAGGAAAGGATCCAGAACCTCTCTCTCAATCTTCTTTGCCTGAAGAGTTGAAAGAAAAATATCCGGCATTAAATGAATTGATCGAGAAGTGCACGGCAATGGAGGCTGAAAAACGGCTGCAGACGGCTGAAGATGTTGTAGCACTGGCACGAGCATATACGAAGAGTCAGCAGCAGGAGAGCTTGAGCCTGAGCATGGCCGAAAAATTGGCAAGGCCTGCAGGTGAAAACTGATGAGTCAATTCAAAGACCCGGAAAAAGAAGCGACCGCACCGCCTGCACTGAAGGTGGCTCCGCAAGGGCAGGAGCAGTCGCCTCCTCCTTTCGTCTTTGAAGCACCACCAATTGAAGAAGCAAAGCAGTCGGACGAGCACTGGTATGACAAAAGAGAGCGTCTTCGCCAGGAAGAGCTGGCAAAATATCGCAGCCAGTACGGAGACGAAGCATACTATAAAGCCCTCAAGAACAATAAGAGCACCTACGAAGAGGCGCTGGAACAGTCGAATGTCAGCTGGCAAGGCGTCAATCAGTTTCTCGACATAACCTCGAATTTGATGGGATTTCTTCTTATCGCAGCCGTCATAATCGTCGGTCTCATTGCCTTTTCCATGTTGAATGCGCAGAATCCAACACCGCCCTCTAATATCGATTGGACACAGACGCCAATCTACGAATTTTTCAAGGCGATGACCAAAGGACGTGAATTCAAAGGCGCCTTGGGAATGGATGAGGTTCTTGCACTGCTTCCTTTTGCGGCGTTTGGATGCGCGCTGACGACAGCGCTGGCTACCTATATAGCCCGCTCCGCCAAATCACGTGAAATCGAATGGACGGACAGTCATCTGATGCTCGAATATTCCGGACCGATTGCGCTGGCATTCAAATGGACAGCAATCAAAAGTGTTGATCAAATTTGGAGATGGGATGTCTTTCACGGCAAACAACCGGTTTTCCTCTTAACCACAAACGAAGGCAATGTTTTCAGACTGAAACTCTCGGATATAACTGCTCGCAATAATATCGGCAGTTTCTTCAGCCTTATAAAAGAACACGCACCAAAAGCAAAGTTTAACGTCGATCCTGCATTTGCCACCGACGAGTCCTACACCGAATTGTGGCTCAAGTATTTTTCCAAAGCGACAGACCGAACAAGAGGAGGTCTGCTTGAAAAAGACATGCTGGTCTGCGACGGCATGTACCGGGTCGTTGGCACTGTCGGTGGTGGCGGGCAGGGCACTGCTTACCTGGCGATAGTAGAAAAGGATCACATTCCGGAAACAGCATACGGCAGCTCCGGAGTCGACGGAAAAGTAGAAGTTTCGATGGGCAACAAGCAGGCAAGACATATTCTGAAAGTAGACCAGTTGACTGCTGGAGCTGAGAAAAGACTGGTCTCGGGACAGGAAGTGGTGCTCAAGGAATATATATTGCCAGTGCATCGCGGACAGTTAACGGCAGAGCGAACAGCGGAAAAACTGAAAGCGGAAGCCGAAATTCTCAACAGACTTGACCACCAACAAATAGTAAAACTTAAGGACGCCTTCATTGAAGATTATCGAGGTTACCTGGTGCTGGACTTTGTTGCCGGTGAATCGCTGAAATCTTTGACTGACCGCCTTGGTCCTCAGTCGCAAGATGCAGTTATAGACTGGGCTATACAGACGCTGGATATCTTGGGATATATGCACGGTCTGTCACCGGCCCTGGTGCACAGAGATATCACACCGGACAACTTGATGTTGCAAGAAGACGGCAATGTCAAACTCGTCGATTTCAACGTGGCCTACCAGGTCGATTCATCAGCCACCGCCACTGTTGTCGGCAAACATGCCTATATTCCTGCCGAGCAATTCCGTGGCAAACCAGTGCCGCAGAGTGATATCTATTCACTGGGAGGAACCATGTTCTATCTGTTGACCGGAAAAGAGCCCGAGCCGATCAGCACATCTCATCCAGCTAATCATAATGAATTGGTATCGCTCGAATTGGACAGGATAGTGGCAAAGGCAACAGCAACAGCGCTGGAAGATCGCTATAAAGATGTAGGTGAGTTCAAAGATGATTTGCTCAGACTGCGTAAGCCTTGAATTTGGACCGAAAAACTCGCCGCCCAAGCTGGTCAAGGGTTTTCGGTAAAAATGGGAATTCCGCGTATTCCCTAGTCGCTCGGCTCCGCCTATGATAGCCAGGCTGGATAGAAGTGTAGATATTCGTCTTTAGGGTGGACGCATCTATGCTTCAGCTTTCCAGGACCACTTTTACCGATTGTCCATGCGACGATAAATCAGAAGCACAATTCTCGTCCACGACACCGGAGAAATTGCGCGAAGAAGGAGCGCTATGCGGACGTCCCCGTGCTCTGGAACGAAAAGAAGCGGGCGTTGCGGTCAGCAAACCGCAAACCGAAATTCAGAAATTCGAAAATAAGCAGGGTGTTTGCGTCGAGACAAAAGACGGCAAGTACAGATATCTTCTTAAGATCCAGGGCGAGGACAGAGAGCTTTTCACGACCGAGGCCGACTCGAAAGGTCTGGAAAAAGCAGAAGCAGAACTGGCCAAGCTCAGACGCGAGAAAACTGCAGAATTGGCGAAAACCTTCAAGGTCTCCTTCAGTTTGGATGGCGAAGACGTCTTGCGCCAGTGGGTGCAAAAGGATGATTGCAGCTGGCAACGGGGCAATATGATCAAAGCTCGCAGTCCTAATCTTGCTGAATTGAGCGGCATCGAAGCAGCGCTATACAAGGCACAACCTAGCCAGCTTACGCAAGATGGCTCGCAAGGCGTAAAATTCTATTTTCTGACCGACCACTATTACAAGCATGATGTCGCGCTTGCTTATCATATTCAACAAGACAAAAACAACAAGCAATCAGTCTACTTCGAGCCAGGCGCCAACGAGGGCAAGCCAATAACAGAGAAGGATGCCGATAGAATGGGCGATCATCATCTCTACAGCATCGAAGCAGTAACGCACCACGAATTGATGCATAATGCCCAGCAGAATCTCAACTGGAATGTCCCCAGTCAGAAAGAAAAATGGGCACGCAAGGTGGGCTGGTTGCCATTCGAAGATCCTAAAACTCACGAAACGAAGTGGATTTTCACAGGCAAGAAAGACGAATTATATAGACGCGATCAGGATCACTGCAAAGATGATTTCAAATGGTGTGCGTGCGGCAAACATGGTGAATTACAGGACGATAACGGCAAATCTGTTTCACGTATAAAAGATGCAAAACACTTCTCGCTGGATCAAATCCGCGACCTGGCCGAAGTGAAACCATCGACCAGATATTTCGTAAACCCGCTGGAAATGTTTGCCGAAGGGGGAATGAAGTATCGCATCAATGAAAAGCGCAGAGAGGAATTATATAAAGACAGCCCGAGACTCTATGATGCGGTTAAGGAGCACGATCAGCAGGAACTCGACTTAAGATACGGAAAAGACTCATCGGGAGCCTCAAAATACATTCGCTCAGCAAGCGGCATTATTGTTCTGAATACTGCCGATGCACGAGCAGAAATTCAAAAATTCGAAGACAGAATTAGAAAAGAGGAGAAGAAAAAATGATCTCCAATAATACTCCTCTCGTCAATAAAGAATGGCGACCGGACGATGGGTGGCTCGGCATTGTACCCGGAGTGACGACAGTCAAGGAAGCTGTCGACAAACTTGGTGGCATCGGCGAAGCATCAGAGATGGCCAATGGAATTTCATTCGATTTTAGATCCGGTCTGATTCGCGTGACTTGTATTGAACAGAAGTCCAGCATCTCAAAAATTTGGATATCCGGACAACTGGCAGAGGAAGGGAGCATCCCACGATCTCTGAAATGCGCGCAAAGTTTGTTTCCCGGCCTTCATATGGTGGGCCACGATGCATCCAATGCTGCGATTTACGAGGCGGCAGGCGTCAGACTGGCGACACCGACGAATACAGACGATGCCGACATACTCTGGATCGAGTTTTTTGCTGTTTGCATTTAACGAATAGTCTCGACCGAACAAATCAGTTTAAAATAACCATTCGTTTCTTATAGCTTTCGCTATCCATGTGGAGTTCTTGAAAATGTTTGCAAGCAGAGTGAAGGGAAGGGGTCTTTTCTTGGCTTTTATTGTCGCGGCCTCGCTTACTCTTGCGATACCGGCCCTGGCTGGTGTCCCACCGGTGCGCATGTCAATTACTCCAGGCGGTCAAAGCGGCATTGAGCAGGAAGTTTGCGACCGGCTGAGCATGGGACTTTCCAATGCTCAGGACATTGTTGTTAGCACCGTCAATCCCGACTGGTTCGTGACCTGCACGATCACCGAACGCACCGATCAGAACACCGGTCAGATCAGATATAACGGCACGGTAACCGTCAAAACACGTGATGGACAGGTCATTACGACGTCCTCGGTGCAGAAATACAATCAGGACTATGTGGTCCCGGGACAGCAGCTGAACAAAAGACTGGTGGACAATGCTGCCAGAGACGTCATTGGCGCGGTCTCCGACCGTTCTTTGCCGCCCATTCAGCAAGCTGTCGAAGTGGAGATGGAAACGCGCAAAAGAATCATAGAAGCCGAAATGAAGGCCGAGGATGACAAGTACGACGATGCCACGGCAATTCTTCGCGAGGTCGGTCCTGACTCTCCAAGATTTAAGGCGGTGAGGTCTCTTATGGATGAATACGCCATGGAGAAGGAAGCTCTTCAGCTAATCAGCACTGCCAAGTCAAAAGCAAAAGCCGGTGCCTACACGCAGGCAGTTGTGGCGCTCAAGCAAGTAAATAAGAAGTCAAAGCGCTACCGCAATGCTGTCGCCCTCATGGCTCAATACAGAGCTCACAAGTAGGTAACAGATGATAGATAAATTAACAGACGCCGCCGTTTAACGCCGGCGTCTGAAGACTTCGCGGCGGCGCCTTTTCGGCGTCTTGCTGCCGGCGTGCATCCAAAGCACCCTCAAATCAATATACAGACACCAAGCCGTTCTAATAAGAATTGCCTTTTATAAACCTTACCTATCAAGTAGACTAAGCCTCGCTCCTGATAAGACTTTGTGACCGGGAGCGATGTGCGAATGGACTCATGATTTGTCAAAACGACCGTCAAAGAGCTCCTAAATTGCCGGACAGCGTCGTACTTCCTATTTGATCAGATGCTGCGGCTTTTCAAGCGGAAACCAAACTCGAAATGCTAAGAAGTGAGGAAGCACGATAGCGAGCATTTGGAATAGGAGTCTAGAAACAGACGGTCTCATGGGATTTGGATTTAAGGAGAGTTCTAAATGAAAGGAAGAAGGACGATTGCCCTGGGCGCAATGCTGATGCTACTGGCGGTAACTTTGTTGCCGCAGGCAGCGATGGCTGGTCCAAAGCGCAGAATCGCGGTCCTGCCGTTCGAATACGGCGCAGTTAGCGGTTCGTTGGGCGGATACGACCTTGGAAAAGGTGTAGCCAGTCTTTTGATCACGAAGTTGGTCAATGACGGCACCTACTCTGTCATCGATCGCCAGCACCTGGATGCGATTTTGAAAGAGCAGAATTTCTCTGTAAGCGACAGAGCCGATGCCAGCACCGCCAACAAGATCGGCAAAATGCTGGGGGTTGATGCAGTCGTATACGGCACCATTACTGCATTCGGTTTTGAGGACAAACGCACATCCTACTCCGCACCGTCAGTGCCGATTCCAGTATCTATCCCCTATGTGGGCGGCGTGGGCAGCCTCTTTGGAGGTTTTCACGGCAGCTCCCGCAAGCAGAAAGCAAGAACAGCAATCGACGCGACTGTGACTGATACCAATACGGGCGAAATCCTTGCTGCTGTGCACGGACTGGGCGAATCGCAAAAAGCATCCAGTTCTTTCGGTGCCTATGACGTAGACAGCTCAGACTTCTCCACTTCGCTGGCTGGGGAAGCCACCAATCAGGCTGTCGAACAAATGGGCGGTCAACTGATTGCCATGGCCTCGAAAATCCCGGATAACCAATCACTTGCCCTGCAGAATGTCGAGGGCAGAGTGGCTGATGTGACCGGTCGGGAAGTAATCGTCAATGTCGGCAAGCAAAACGGTATTGCTGCAGGCGACCACCTCTCAGTAGATCGTCCTTACAAGACCATCAAAGATCCTGTCACCGGCAAAGTACTCAAAGAAATGAGCAGCACAATCGCTCTCATCAAGATCAAAGAAGTCAATCAGGACAACTCAACTGGTGACATTACAAAAGGCGGCGGCGTCAAAGTCGGCGACTCCGTCAAAAAGGTGACCACCGATGTGGCAGCCGTCGTAATTACACCTCTGC
>CAZBOX010000112.1:0-17662 GCA_964493595.1 uncultured Candidatus Obscuribacterales bacterium
TTGACGGGATTGCTGCAGGACTCGCTCGGCTGTCGAACCGGGGGAGGCTGGATGCGCATAACTCATCGCGGCTAGAGCCGACCATGTGTCACTTGATGAGGATGCGCAACTGCTGCCCTCCTGAATATCTTTGAACTTGCTCATAGGTTCTCCTCTTAGCCTGCTGAAGCAGGCAAACTTGATCCGCTGCGGGCGAATTTGTGCTTTCTATTTATGCATTAGCGATAAAGAATAGGGAATTCCAGATTGGCTTGGTGTGTGGGATTTTTCTGACCGCCGTCACGCGCCACCTTGATTAGATTTCCGTACTCATCTTTTTTGAAAGTCACAGTTTCGCCGGCGCTGAGAAAGTCGATAGTGGCGCCGTAGTCCTTTTCAAAGACTCCCTTTTTGCTGTCCAGTCCGCCGCCAACTGACTTTGCCGAGAAATCATCTTTAGGATTTCCTGCCAGCAATTTTTCCTTGTTACCACCATCGAAGGCGCCCATTTCATCCTTGAGGCCAATCATGACCATATTGATATTGCAGTTGCTGGCGCACTTCTCACGCATCATATCGGCAATTTGATTACTCATATTCATAGCTTCTTCCGATGTGCATTTCACCCCGATCGGAAAGTTCTTTTCGTTGAAGTCATCGTGTCTCATTGGTTTTCCTCTATATAGATTTGACGAACGTGCTAAGGTCGCGCATGGCGGGGGCGTATCGCTCATGCTTGCGATGCATTGTTGATTATGTGATTGGGAAATTGTTTGTAGCTGAATGGTTCTGTCGTTGGGCTCTGGGTCCGTGTGGACTCCGGGGTGAGCGTATATGCAATTTACCGTCCGAATCTGACATGAACTTGACATAAGCGTGTCGAAGAGGCATTGCAAAAAGTTCAAAAGCGCCCTGCTGCCGAGCAGCCGAGCACTTGTGAATGATCCCCGAAAATTTTTTCTTTTTTGGTAGGCGCTTTGGCGCCACTATATGCAGTGCCTTAGTCTTTTGTCTAAGATTTGAGGGAAAAACCTGAGAAAATCCCTCGCTTTTTCTATGTTTCAGTCTATTGGGTGCCAGGCGCCGAAGCGGTCGCCCATCCATAGCGTGTCATTTGCAGCCCTTACCATTGTATATGTTTCGAGCCGACGTACCATGGCGCCGGAATCATACGATGCGGCGGTTATTTTTCCTGAGCAGTCTTGTTCGACAAAAATTTCTTGCATTCGCAACGCTTTCGATTTATTGATCTCGAGCGAATATCGTTGATAATTCTGCGTCTGCGGCGGGACAGAACTCAAGTCTTTTGTCTTCTGAATCATCTGATTATTACTTGAGTAGATGTCTTTGGGTTGGAACATTAGTCGGCCTCTTGGGGCGAAAGGACTTGGGTGATTTGATGCTGCCATTTAACGGGTTATTTGTTTCGGTAACGTTAAATGCAGTTTCGTGTCTCGAGTTTGAATAGCGCTAAAGTAACAAACCAATCTGACATTTGGATGACATAGTCAAAGACGTCATAGGCGCCCAAATTTTGCTTTGCAAGCGCGCCGAAAACGGTGCTCCTGGCGCAATAAAAATGAAACAACTGACGGATACATTCTGGCTATTACCAGGAGTGTTGCTATGCCCTCAGATTCTAAAGCGAACGATCGAGCCCTTCCGGGCGGTGATACATACAGGCCCCGCACCCCGCTGGAGTCAGAAGGGGCGCGCTACCTTTCAGGCGGCTGAGGAGCTGGTGGTTGCCGGCCAGGTGGCGGGTCCGATTTTGCAAAAGGTATTTTGCCTAATTTAGAAATAAGCCAGGCAATGAGCAGTCCTGAGGGAATTCAAACATGGTTTGGTCCTGACGGTGAAATTAAGCAGGGCACGGCCCTCGAAAAAGCTCAATTTGACGCTGCCTTTGGACTCTATGGCTCCGATAGAGCGAAAGGCGCGAAAGGTGCAAAGGCGGACAAGGCGGAAGCTGATAGCTCCAAGGGTAAAGACGCTGAGTCTGACGTAGAAAAATCCGAAAGCGAAAGATTGCAAGCAACGCTGAAATCCGCACATGAAACAGGTGTTCCTGTCGTTGCAGTTTTTGCTTCGCCGTCCAGCAAAGAGACTGCGGAATTGCTCGATACGCTCAGTCAGAATATGAAGGACGGAAAAGCGAACTTTATATATGCTGATACGGACCAGCTCGATCCTAATTCCGAATTGGGTCAGGTTGCTCGCCGTGATGAGCAGTCAGGGCGCGGGCTCGGTGCCGATGGTAAAGGTGAATCTCCATTTACCGGCATCTATAACGTCACACAAGGGACAGATGGCAGATATCACATAGGCGATTCTGTGGCTACTTTCAGAGGTGGACGCGCTGAGATCGCCAGTATCATGAATGACCAGCTCAGATACGCGACTTACGAGCCTCCGTTCAAGAGGAAGTAGATGCGCATGACCAGTTAATATCGACTAGCTTACTGGTGAGCAGGCCGCATCTCGTACCTGCCCTTTAAGAACTGGTGCCAGCTTTTCATCGATCATTCTTTCTGCCTTCTTCAGGTCGATCTCCTCTGCGTTCTGTATATTTGCGCAGAGTTCACCGACCATGTCGTCGATGATTACACCTGCATCCCGGCAGACAGAGTAAGGTGTCTGTGTAAAAGTCACGAGCGCATAGCGAGAGGCGAATTTGTCAGCGAATTTTTTCTCCAGTACTTTTTCCGCGGCCTTTTGCAGGAGAAAATCGGGTTGTCCGACTTTGTCGCGCATTTCGATGAAATTTTCAATTGCCATCTGCGCAATCGCGTCAGAATTAGGTTTGCGCAGGTCGTTGAATTCAAGGAACAGCGCTTCCCAGTCCAGGGCATCGTCCGGCTGAAGATATTTTGTCAGCAAGTCTTCGAACACTGTCAAATCTTCGAAAGCGCAGTTTGCACCTTGCCCGAAGAAAGGCACAATGGCATGTGCCGCATCGCCGACCAGCAGCACCCTGTCTTTGTAGTGCCAGGGTTTCATCCGCACTGTAACCATGCCGCCTGTAGGATTTTGGAAGAAAGTTTCGATCGGTTTGTCGAACATTCCATAGACATCGGCAAAGTCGGTTTTGAAGAATTCGCTTACGGCTTGCTCAGTTTTGAGTTCGTCAAAACAAGGAGATCCGTTTATCGATTTGTAGGGCAGAAAGAGCGTACATGTGAAGCTGCCATCGAAGTTAGGCAAAGCGATGATCATGTATAAGCCGCGCGGCCAAATATGAAGAACGTTTTTCTCCATGGCAAACTTTCCGCCTTCAAGAGGCAAGACGGTCAGTTCTTTATAGCCGTAATTCAAATAGTCCTGTTCGCAAGAATAACCTTCATCGTTGACCATTGACTCTCGAATTTGCGATGCCGAGCCGTCTGTTCCAATGATCAAATCGAATGATTCTTCGTGCTGTGTTTTGTCTTCTTCATTCTGGATGGTGAGAGTATTCGTTTCCAGATCAATATTGGTGACGCGTTGATTGAATCTGATTGTCACATTCCCGGCTTTCTCGGCTGCTGTCATCAGGGTTTTGTTCAACTCTCCTCGTGAAACCGAATTGCCGAATTCAGAATCATCTCGTCCATATGGTTGATATGTCGTTTCGCCTGTCCTCGAATGCATGAGGCGTCCCATCATGGGCACTGAATCCTTGAGGATTGCTTCTTTCAAGCCTGCTTTTTCCAAGGCTCGCAGTCCGCGACGAGTGATATTCAAATTTATCGAACGCCCGGCACTGATTGTGGCAACTCGCATATCGGGTCTTCTTTCCAGCATGGTTACGCGCATGCCGCGTCGAGCTAGAAACACCGCCAGAAGTGAGCCGGTCAGCCCGGCGCCTACGACGCAAACGTGGGTATCCGACAATTTTTTCGTAAGTTTTTTAAGAGACATGTTCGCCTACTGCTTTTGCAAAGTGGTATACATCTTCAAACGTGTTGTACATGGGAGTGGGCGCAGCCCGCATAATGTCGGGCTCACGGAAATCGCAAATGACTCCCTTTTCGCCTAATTTTTTGACAAAATCTTTCGGTTGGGATTTTAGTTTTATCGACAGCTGAGAGCCTCGTTGCGCCGGATCTTGCGGTGTGATCACTTTGAAGAAGTCGCCGCCGATATCCCCGAGTAGATATTCCAGGAAGCCTGTAAGCAGATCACCTTTGCGCCTCAAATTAGCCATTCCGGCTTTGTCGAAAAGCACCATCGACGCGCGCAAGGCAGCCAATTGAAAAATCGGAGGGTTGCTCAATTGCCAACCTTCAGCACCAGGGATAGGGTCAAATTCGGGTCCCATTTGAAAGCGTGTTTTCTTGTCGTGGCCCCACCAGCCGGCGAATCTCGGCAGTGATTTGTCGGCGGAGTGGCGCTCGTGTACAAAACAACCGGCCAGAGATCCGGGTCCTGAATTCAAATACTTGTAACTGCACCAAACTGCAAAGTCGACATTATCTTCGTGCAAATGCAGGTGCAAATTTCCTGCGCCGTGCGCCAGGTTGAAACCTGCGTAAGCACCTACTGCATGTGCTTTCGCCGCAATTGCTTTCATATCGAATTTTTGCCCGGTCAGATAATTGACATTGCCGAGCATTACCAGTGCGAGCGATTTGCCCCCTTTTTCGATTGCCTGCAAGATGTCTTCCGGGCGAAGTGTGTACTCGCCTTCACGTGGTCTGAGGGCGATAATGGCGTCAGCTGGGTCGAAGCCGTGGAATTTGGCTTGCGAATCGACAGCATAGCGGTCTGATGGAAACGCGTCCGCTTCGATGATTATCTTGTAGCGCTCTTTTGTCGGTCGATAAAAGGAAACCATCATCAAATGAAGATTGACGGTCAGTGTATTCATGATCACGACTTCAATCGGTTTGGCGCCGACCAGGCGAGCCGCCATATCGGTAAGGTTCTCGTGATAAGGCAGCCAGGGGTGCCGTGCATCCCAGTGCCCTTCAACTCCATGCTTGGCCCAGTCGTCCAGCTCCTCGCCAATGTAATCTCGAACACGCAGAGGCTGCAAACCCAGAGAATTGCCGGCCATGTAAATCCATTCCCTGCCGTCTCTTGTTTTGGGAATCAAATACTGTTTGCGGTATTCGGCTAAATCGTCCGTCTTGTCCAGGCTGCGAGCAAATTCCAGATCGTTCTTGAATTGATGCTTTGTCGATTCCGACGAACCTGCTAACTCTGCTTGCTGACTAGACATTTTCGTTGCTCCGTCGACTTGTATACGTGTCCTATTTGCTCGGCGCTTTGGTTTTGGTGCCGCACTTTTTGCAGGTTGAATGTTCGCTGTTGTAAAAGCGTTCGAAGATCGGTGGAAATTGTTTAACAATATCGGTCAGATGAAAGCGCTCTTCGTAGAGCTTTTCATCGCAGTTTTCGCAGAGCCAAACAAAGCCGTCTTGCTCTCCTTGCTGGCGTTTTCTCTCAATGACCAAACCAACCGTGTTAGCCGGGCGGCGCGGAGAATGCGGCATATTGGGGGGCAGAAGAAAAATCTCGCCTTCTTTCAAGGGCACGTCTCTGGGCTTGCCGTCTTCGATCACTCTCAGCACGACATCGCCCTCGATCTGATAAAAGAACTCCTCTCCGGAGTTAATGTGATAATCGGTGCGGCTATTCGGACCGCCGACCACCATGATGATAAATTCGCTGTCTTCCCAGACCAATTTGTTGCCGACCGGCGGCTTTAACTGGCTGCGGTTTTCTTCTATCCAAGCTTTAAAATTTAGCGGCAAAAGCGCGGGCATCGCTGATTTCTCCCTGTTGAAAAGGTGACTGGGTAAGGCATTTGCGAGCCAAGACAGTAGTTTCGCGTACTTGATATTGCCTGTCAAAGGCGATTTATCTGACGCCGGACATTGCAAATCCGGCTTACAGTATGAGAAGAACCGATATCTAATGGGTTTATTTAGGGTAATAAGTCCTAGAGGAGCAACTTTGAAAGGGCCGTTAGAGTCCTTAACATTTGGCAGATGACAGATTCAGGACAAGCACAAGATTTTGGGTCGGGAGCAGGCGGTGACGTCGCTCGCTTGCTCGGGCAGGCTCGCACGTCTTTGAAAGCGCGTGACTACGAAGCTGCCAAGGCCGGCTTCAAGAGCATCTATGAATTTTTGAGCCGCCGAGGATTGGGCGAAGGTCTGGAAGCGATGGAATGCCTTGCCGACCTTGGCGCCACCCACATGGCCCTTAAGGAGTATGACGCGGCCCTTACTGAATACGCCCGTCTGGCTACGATTATGGAGCGCAATCTTGGTGAAGCAAATGCAGAGCTGAGGCAGCATTTGCGCCGGTATGCCCAAGCTTGTGATGTCGCTGGAAAGCTCAATGAGGCTAAACAGCTTTACAGCCGTGCCAATGATCTGGAGCGGCGTTATGGTGCTGTGCCGTCAAGAAGCAGCGCCGGAAGTCTGCCCGGGCGTTTGCAGTCGCCGGCAGCGGCCGCACCTGGTCCGTCTGCTGCTGAAACTCCTGGCGGCGGCTCGACTTTTGCAGAGGCGATTCAAGATGCCGTTGCGCGCTCGATGGCCAAGCTGGACAATCGTGGCAAGCCAGTCGACAACCCCTCGGTCCAGACTTCCAAGCAGACACCCGCCGGCCCGCGTCCATTCGTTACTTCTCCCATTCCACCCTCTCCGTTTCAAAACCTTGTAAATGAGGTGACCAAGCCGGCTGAGCCAACCGGCGCGGCCGCGCCGGCACAACCGTCCGTAAAGCCGCCATCGCCTTTGCCTCAAGGCTTTACAGGTTCGCCGGCGGTGCCGAATCAAGATTCGCCGCCCATTCCTTCGTTCCAGGTACCTAAGGAGCTGTCAGACAGCCAATTCATTTACAAGCCCAGGGGCCGTGCCGGTCATGAGACAGGGGAGCAAGCCGGCGCCGGAACGGGCAGCGGGCAATATGCAGATGCTGGAAAGCCGGTATCCGGAGGGTTACCGGTTGCACCTGTTCATCAACCAACTGCTGACCCGGGGGCTGTAAGAAGGGCGATTGAAGAGCAGCGTGCCGCAAAAGAAGCTGCTGCAATGCAAGCAGCTCAACAGGCGGCATCGGAGTTTTCGTCGGGTTGGGATGAGGCTGCGCAATCGCCCACGCCCCTTGCAGAACAACCGCAGCAGGAATTCGTACAAGAGCCTGAAGTTCCCTGGGCTGACACGGAGCCTGCTGCCGCAGGTAACAGCGGCACGCAGTGGCGCGCTCCGCAAAGCACCGCAGGCAGTGCCTCAGAATTGACGGCGCAACCTCGCCCTATCATTGAAGAAGGCAATTATGAGCCGATCTCCGGGGATCGTCCTTCGAATTATCAGAGCGTTGAAGAGAGTTTGGACAAGGTTTTCGGCAGCAAACTGGGAGAAGGGCAAGAGCGCGGCTCCAGTATTTATGCCGACAAAGACAGTTCAAAAAATGCCGCATCCAGCCCTGGCATGGAATCAGTTTCGGGTGAAGCTGGAAATTCGCCGGTGCGGCGCACCAATCCAAGCTTGAATTCTTCCAAGCTCAGGCAGATGCAGAATCGAGGTACATCTCCTGATCCCAGACCAGAACAGCGTGAGGAATCAAACGAGGCAAGCGCAGTTGATTCTTTCTCAACTCCAGCTCCGCTTGGATACAGCCCCACCGATTATGACCCTTCGGTGCCTACTCAACCGTGGGCCGCTCCTGGACAGCAGTCCCCACCTGGGGACTTTAACAGTCATCGCAGCCCGGGTGAGCGACGCGCAACAGCAGAATGGCAGGTCGAACCTTCCGACGAAGTACCGACCCCTTCCGATGTCGATATCGCCGATCCTCACCTTCCTACTGAGGTCCACCCGGACAGCGATGCATCCAAGGCTATGGCACAGTGGGGCGTGACCATTAGCGATCAGCCGGAAGAGCACTATCCGCCCATCAGGCAAGATGATCGCCGTCAGGGCTTGCAGCCTCACGAAGAAGAGACGCCGCCTGGTGTGCCGAAACCTTTTGACAGGCGTCAGAGGCCCAAGTCGATGAAAGGCTTGCGCAGCCGCTTTGGTCAGATGGATCCAAGCACAGATGTGGATGATTCTGAATTTGAAGATTCGCAAATTATGAATACGAATCAGCCGGCGGATTCTTCCCCCTCCAGTTTCGCTCCTCCTGCGACACGACCATTGCCTCCCAAAACGCCGCCCAGGCGTCTGGCGGATAATTCAATCAGCAATATGACGCCGCCGGAATTGCCGCCGGATCAAATGTTGACTCAACCTGCTCCTGAATTGCCACCGCCGCCTCCTCCTGTGATTAAAGGCAGCGGACCGCGCGGATTGCTCGAGCGCGCCGGTGCGTATGCCGAAGGGGAGGCGCAAAATCACATCGAGCCACAAGGCCCGGAGAGTGAAGGCGTCTCTCTTGTTGCTGAAGTGCCGGACGAGAATAAACCTTCATCGATGATTTCGCGACTGGTCAGCAAACGTCATCATGACACGTCCGTGGATAACGCCAATCCGAGCTTTGCTGCCGATGAGCTTCAGGTCCCGCCTCGCATTCGTTCTATGGTGGACGCCGCGCGAGCAAATATCAGTGATGGTAAACATGCTGATGCGGCCCGTCTCATGCAGAAAGTGGTCAATGAACTTGCGGAAGGCGGACTCAAGGACAGCCGCTATGTCGCCGACTGCATGCTTATTCTCAGTGAGGCCTATGAAGCGTCCGGTCAACTGGGACCGGCAATTACTTCTTTCCACCAGCACGCCTTAATGGTGGAAAAGCGCGTAGGAGTCAAAGACTACGAGAGTATAGGAAATTGGTACAGGCTGGCTGTGTTGCTTGATAAAGCCGATGAAAGAGAAGATGCTCGCACCATGTACGAGCACGCTCTCGGCCTTGCCGCTCAACACCTGGATGCAGATGATGAGCTGACTGCCAGCATCAAAACTTCTTATGACGAGTTTCTTACCAATCCTGAGAAGCCCAAGAAGGGAGCACCAACTTCAGAATTTTCCAAAGAAGAAGTGCTGGCGCAGAATAAAGAATTGCGGACTTCTGCTCTTCAACAGCAGGACAAGCCGCGCAACAAGGGCGTCGTCATCTGGAGCACGGTATCTATAATTGTGCTCATTGCCGCCGGCATCTGGTTGTTCAGCCTCATGAGCAGTATGAACAAATCGATAGGCAATATCGATGCCGCTTCAATCGGTGGAGCGATTCCCGAGCAAATTTTTGCAAATACCGACGGCGACGGGCTTTTACGTTTTACCGGTACTGAGAATTTGGAAGTGACTGTAGACGGCAAGTTGCGTCAGGTCAAATACATTACCCTGAAAAACGACATCAGCGACCTGGCAACCATGTTCATGCATGCAGGCGCCAAGCAGACCATATGGATCCGTAAGGCGGCCGATGGAATGTTAGTCGACGACAACACGATGTTCTTCCATAAGGATGCGCCCGAGCTGGCAATGGCCAATGAAATGCGCCGCATTGGACAGAGGGTCGAGGAGTATTATCAAAACAACCGCTCTTATCCGCGATTTCGTCAGGACTGGTCCGAAGATCCGGCTTTTGGTTTTATCAATCCGATAACCCACAAAGGCGAAGCGACAATCTTTCACGTCTTTCCAAAGTCAGCAACGCAGGCAGCTTTGTTTGGGGGCTTCAGCACTCCGGATGAAATTTCCAACTTCTTAGAATCTGGCAACACCTGGGTCGGGGAGCCAGAACTGAAGCCGTGTTCAATCAGTGTGGCCGTGAAGCATTCCGGTGAAAAAGCAAATGGCAAACCAGTAGTGCAAGAGTTTTACATGCACGCGACCGATCAAAATAATCAGTACTTGCCTGCCTCCAAACCAAAAACTGTCAGCGTAGTTCTTCTCAATCAGGGCAGGAATATCGGCAATTTTGATCTGCACCCTCGCGATTTGAGTAAGGTCGAGCTTATTCCAATGCCCGAAGGCATTGCTTATGTCAATATGAGCGAAACGCCTCTTTTCGGTGCCGATGTACTTAAATCGGTAGTGCCTGTGACATTCATTGGTCTGGCCGCCTTATTCTTCTTTGCACTTCTCATTGCCGTCGCCACTCTTAGAAGCAACAAGAAGAGTGCAAAGAAAAAGTAGCTTGGGCGAGGGTATAGTAATCTGAGGGGCGCGAGAAAGTCTTTTCTTGCAGTGTCGGACGGGCTAAATGGCAAAAATTGTCGTTGTTGAGGATGACAAAGACCTGGTCAACCTGATCAAGGGTATTCTTTCTGTCGAAAGGCATACGGTCGACAGCGTGCACGACGGACATGAAGCCTTGACCATCATTCAGATGCATCCATATGACCTGGTTATCCTTGATTGGATGCTGCCCGGGCGGACAGGCACTGAAATATGCAAAGATTACCGGGCCCGGGGCGGCTCTGCGCCGATATTGATGCTCACTGCCAAGTCAACAATAGATGACCGAGCTGAAGGTCTGGATTCCGGCGCGGATGATTATTTGACGAAGCCGTTTCATCCCAAAGAGTTCAGTGCCCGGGTGCGCGCCCTTCTGCGCCGCCCGCAATCGGTAATGGCAAAGACCTTGAAGGCGGCAGATATTGAGCTTGATCCCGGGCAAGTCAAAGTTTTCAAAGCAAAGAAGGAAATCCATCTTTTGCCGAAGGAATTTGCTCTGCTCGAACTCTTCCTTCGCTACCCAACTCAAGTTTTTTCTGCCGAGGCACTACTCGACCGTGTCTGGAATACTGACTCTTCTGCATCGCTCGATACAGTGCGTACTTACATCAAAACATTGCGCAAGAAGATTGACGCGGATTCGAAGGATTCTCTGATTCGCACCGTCCATGGTGTCGGATATAGTTTGAGCAACAAAATCGAATCTTAGCTGGAAGCGAAAAGCAATGTTTTGAATTGAAGCGGGAAATGTCCAGTTCGTCATTGGTCTGGGAAAAACCCCACTGACCAGCTGGTGTTATATGGGTTTTCCTATATGATCTCCCTGTACGTCAACCAGTTGCGCTTCAATGAGTACACTAGGACACAGCGGCCAAAGCGGCCACGGTGGGCATGGGGGACATGGCGGACACGGCGGGCATTCGGGCCCTGGCCACCACGCCAACCATGGACACGGGCATCACGGACACTCGGGCGGAAACGCCATGGGTGGTGGTGGACATCAGCAGACCTGGGCGTCCATATTTAATGAGACCCGGTTCTCCGGTGACATGATCCGCAATCCGCTTTTTGGCCTTGTCGCGTACGGTATGGTTTTTCTCTCGATCATTCTCGTCATCTGTCTGGCTGACAATAATCTTCTGGATTTTGCAGTCAGCCAGCATAACGAAGCTCAAGCCAAGCGAGCCAAGCAGCTCGCGGAGGCAGAGAGAGAAGCAGATCAGTCTGCGCGCCCTCAAGCAGATTCAACGCAATCAGCTGATCAGGTTCAGCCTGCTGCACAGCTGCCTCAACCAGCTCAAAGTCTGCTGCCGCCGTCAGCACCCCAGGAGAATTTTTCTCAGCCGAGTCCATCTCAGCCTGGATATTTACAGCAAAGCTTGATGCAGCAAGGGCAGTATGGCCAGCAAAACTTTTCACAGCCGGCGTACCCATCAGCCAGTGCTTATCAGGGTTATGGGCAGACAGGCATGCAGCAGATGCAGCCGGGAGCCTTTTCGTCCTATCCGCAGCCGCAGTCGGGTGCATATAGACAAGGCGGCTATCAAAATTCTGGCGCGTACTATCAAGGCGGATATAAAACCGGTCCTGATGGAACTACACAAGTGCCTATGAATCGCATGGTCGTTAACCGCTAGCGTGCTTGTCTTCAAGCTTCCTTGGCTCGCTCTAGGGTGCGCTCTGTTATGCGGCTTTTCTGACCGCGCGAGATCTGCTGGAAATATTTTGCGAGAAATTCTGAATAACTTGGTCTTAGCAAATAACTGCGGCGATATTCTTCTTCCTTCTGCAGGAGCGAGTGGAGTCGCGGCAAAAAGTAATGCGGCACCGAAGGAAAGAAATGATGCTCTGCGTGAAAATGAAATTCCAGACCGGTGAAAAACAATCGATCTATCAGCGATGGAAAGGGCACGCTGATAAGCCTGCCTTCTGACTTTTGCGGGTCATCATCAGCCAAACGCGCGTGATCTATAAAGCCGCGAATATAACCGAGCAAAGTTCCAAGCGTAAAAATTGGAACGAGCCAGAGCGCAAAATAAGACCACCAGAACCCGGTGCTGAGCCAGAAAATTGCAAACACACTTGCCTGCACCGGCAGCAAGTTTAGAATCTCTGGGTAGGCACGTTTTGGCAAGACTACTACTGAGCCAGTCTTTTCCACTTCCGAATTCGTTTCTCTGGCGCGTAAGAAACCATTTACGACTATTGATGTCCAGAGCTGACCGCCGAGCACAAGTTTGAGTAGATACAGCGCAAATTGCACTGGATCGCTTTTATCCTTCTCATCATGGAAGTGCCTGTCAGGGTCGGCTGAAGTGTTCAGATATTTGTGGTGGGCAAGATGCACGGCGCGTGACGAGCCCCATATAGAACCGACTGGATAAGCGCAGAGCCAGGCGCCTACAAGATCATTCCAGCGTTTATTCTTGAGCAGCGCCGAGTGCTGCGATTCATGTGACAGATTGACGAGAACACCCATCCCGCTCGTGACCAGATAGACCGAGAGCAGATAGGCAGCGGGATTGCAAAAGAGTTTGAAAATCAAGATTGCGCAGGCGATGCGCATGTATCCATGGAACAGCAAATCAAAAACGGCGCGGTGCGTCTTTGGTTTTGCTTCTCTCAAAAAATCACTGATTGAGCCGGATATCGGACCGGGCATTGGATTGGTGCTTGCCGTCGATTCCATATGCAGTGGGGCTCGAATTGCGAAGTATATGCAGCTAAACTGGGCGCCAAAGCTATTATTGGCGAAAACCGCAGCGCTTAATCGCCCGATCTTCGCCTGGCTTTTTGTTGATGTAATTGGACAGCGGTGGTGCACCGAGAAACTCTTGATGAAAAACCATAGAAAAATATCCAGGCCAAGGCAGGAGGAGTAGAGCTTTTAACTCCCGGACACTTACTAAGGCTCGACACTGCATACCCGGTTGCCCAGGCAAATGGTAGCTCCCGGCGCAACCTCCGTCTGCTGACCACGTCCCAAATACTAAGGTTTTGAAGGTTGTAAAGATACAGGGTTTCGCCTAGGTTTTCATATCAGACGCTTGCCCGAATAAGGAAGGGTGAGAGGCTAGCCGTCGACGCCCAGTACTTGCGTGAAAAAAATCTGGCGAAATATTTTCATAGGTTTGGTATCGCGCATCACTTTCGAGCGCATAATAGCGCCCTCGAAAGAGCAGAGGAAAAATTCCGCTGCCTCAGCTGTTTTTACCGACTTTGGAATTTCACCTGCAGACTTTGCTTCGTTGAGGCAGGCAGCAAATGTAGCTGCACGCCTCTGCATGATTTCTTTCAGACGCACGCGGAATACTTCATTCTGATCTGCCATTTCCTGGCTCAGGTTGGCAATCAGGCAACCTCGACTACAATGTCGCTTTTCCGCCTTTTCAATGGCGCTGTCTATGTAATTCTTGATTCGCTTGAGCGGCGCAACCTTCTGGTCAGTCAAGGCTTTGTCGAGCTCTTGAACATAATGCTCATCGAAGGTATTGATGACTGAAAGTCCAAAGTCTTCTTTACTCGAGAAATAGTGATAGAAAGAACCCTTTGGTACATTGCAGGCGGTAAGAACTTCATTGATGCCTGTGGCGTTATAGCCCTTCTCGAGCATGACGTCGATGCCTGTCTCGATGAGAAGGCACTTGGTGTTTTGTTTGGTGGAAACTTTTGGTGACATGAAAGATATATTAGACCAGTCGGTCTAGATATGTCAATACTTCCTAAGGCTGATTGGCGGATGTTTTACGCGCTTTTTGCATATCTGCGGAAGAGAGTGGGATGCATTTTTCGTTTTTTTCTAAAACCTAAGCCTGTCCTAAGTTTCTAGCCAAATTGCCTGAGTAATTATGGGTGGGTTGACAATAGTAGACGACCGGTCTAGTATCGAGTGGTTGGTAGACGACTGGTCTAATACAATCCGAAAGGAAAGGAGGTACGAAATGAATTGCTTTAGTTTCCCAGTGGCGATGCAGACGCAACCGGGTTACAACCTGAGAGAAGAGAGCACTTTAGAGGATAGTTTGATCGGCGAAATTGTCGTACTTCTTCTAGAGTCGCTTGCTGCTGCCAAGGCCGCGGTACGAGCCAGGCTCATCGAATGGGTGAATTCATAGGCATTATGATGCGGGGACTTGCGCAAGCAGGTCCTCTCTCATCTCGTCTGCTGATTTGTACCGATCATCAGTGTTCGGCTGCGTGGCCCGGAAGATGATTTCGTCGAGACGGCTGGAGACTGAGGTAGTCTTGAGCCGAGGATGTGACGGCGAAATCGGCTCCGGGTCTTCGCCTGTGAGGGCGAAATATAAAGATGCACCAAGCGCATAAATGTCGCTTTGTGTGCTCGCTTTTCCACGGAATTGCTCAGGTGGGATGTATGAATGCTTTCCGACGACAGTGCGAGTAGCTGTGGATTCCGATTGTCTGGCTACATTGAAGTCGATCAGTTTGGGCGTTCCGTCACCGGCGATGATGATGTTTTCCGGCGTGAAGTCGCGGTGGATTATTGGCGGAGAAATTGAATGCAGGTGGCAGAGAATACCCAGTAAGTGCATTGCCAATTCCATCGTTTCCATATTTCCAAGCGGGCCGTTCTCGTTGACTAGCTTGCGAAGAGATTCTCCCGGCGCATGTTCGAGCACCAAGTAAAACCGGTGGTCCTCCAGGAAACTGTCCTTCATTTTGATTACGAAAGGATGGTTGATGCGTTGCAGCAATTGGCACTCGTGCTGCACGGATGCGAGCGCTTTTGCTTGTGCACTTTGTCCGGCATGCGATGGAATGATAAATTCCTTGAGCACGACAAGTTCTGCAGTATCTTGTCCGCCTTCAATGCATTCTGCCTGATATGCGATTCCCTGGCCTCCTGCACCGATCTGTTTTTTCACCCTGTATCGCCCGTCTGCGAGCAAGTCACCTTCTTCAAGCGGCTCTATTCTTACTCTTTCCTTTTTTAGCGAACTCAACCATAGAGATGTGAAGTTCTCTTCGAGCGGCGGAGACAGGTAGTCCATTAGCATTGGATCAAGACGTTCTGGCGCTAAGTATTGCAGCAGCGAATTCTTGAATAACATTTTTTGAGCGCCATGGAGGAAACCGCTTTCTATCAATGTAATGCGCACATGGTTGCTGGTCGTGAAGAACGGCTGGAAGAAGGAGAGGTAAAACAGTCTTTGCCAACACGGCATTGAGTCAGGTTGTATGTGGAAACTGATGGTTGTGTTGATAGGCCAGCTGTTTTTTGGTTTTGTCAGGCTGACTAATGAGACGTTGCTCCAAGGTATGCCGGGGCAGGAAAATCGAAGTGCTCCGCGATGCCATGTGAGACGAAGACCGTATTGTGAAAGCGTGATCTGATCAGGATTGGTGAGTGTGAAAACCAATAGAAGAGTCGGAATTCCCAGTACTACGCCAAGCGCGACAGGTAAGTAGGAGTACATTTTCAGCATTTGCATCGTTACGCCCAGCAGTATCAGAGGCAAGGAGATGCAGAAGAACATCAGTGTTCCGCTGCGCTCGATGTTTTCCAGGAAAGGGCGAAGCATCCGCAGAGGTTTGTAGCTGAACGTGATGCTTTCTGAGTTTTGAGCTGCCGCTGCGGCATGATTGCTTAGGACTTCTCCTTCTTTAAGTCCCAGCGTTTCTCGCACTTTTTCTCGCATGATTGAGCGCGGAAGCAAGCGCGCCAGTACATGAAGAGATTCGCTGAGGTCACCCTGTTTCGGCGCGTCTTCACAAGGGAGCCGTTCAATACTTACCTGTAATGCATTCTTGAAGAGGGCTGAAGAAAATCTGGGATCAAGAGAACGCAGAACACTAAAATGCACGGAATTGGGCGACAGGCGCTCGTGCAAAAGTTTGGCAAGGTGCTCTCGGTCAGCGTTGTGAGGCAATCCCGAAATTTGTATGCGCAGTTGGAAACCAGTGGCTCGCGGCATCCGTTTCCAAATTTTTCGGTTGAGGAACTGGTATGGGTATTCTAAGCGGGTGGCTCTCGGTAATTCATTGACATTGAGCAAAATTGAGCCCTCTACGGACTCACCAAAGCCTGCGTATCGCTCGAATGTGGCACTGGTGATTGTCTTCCAGGGAATGATTGGAGCAGTGAGATTGAAAAGCAGATTGTTCCATCCGAAAGCTATTCCCTGGTCGAGCAGGCGAATTTGATTCGGAAGTAAACAGTTGACGTATTGGTTGTATAGCCATGTTGAAATAACCGACAGGATGAGCACTCCCAGCAAGTGGTTCTCAAAGTCATACACTGGAGAGTATGTCCACATACCGATTAGAGTATAGGTAGTTAAGCCTGCAAGAAGTGTTGAGGCGCGAGGCACGATTGTAGGACGCGCATTATAGTCCAGGTTTACAATGTCGCTAATTTCCTGGTCTGCCGAAGTATCATTGTCGCGCGATATGGAAGTAGCCATGAGACGCACCTCAGACTGTGGCTAAAGGCATGTCGTCGAGATTTTCTATGGCTTCGCTAAGGGCACGAGCAGACTGAATTCGTTCGGCTGTGGAAAGTGCTGTGCATCCGGCGATTAATCGATCGACGCCCTCCGAGACATCCTGGCGGGTGCTGCGCGGATGCGACACAGAAAGCGGCACTGGATCTTGTCCGGTGAGAAGAA
Source organism: uncultured Candidatus Obscuribacterales bacterium (assembly GCA_964493595.1). Lineage (GTDB taxonomy): Bacteria > Cyanobacteriota > Vampirovibrionia > Obscuribacterales > Obscuribacteraceae > QKMZ01. The sequence goes on from CAZBOX010000112.1 coordinate 16,730, forward strand.
AGTTCAGTGTGCCACCGAGCGCATAGATGTCGCTCGAAGGCTCGGCTTTTCCTCTAAACTGTTCAGGTGAGATGTAAGATTGTTTGCCTATCAAAGTGCCGGTTGCTTGCCCTATGTATTCGTTGGCGGCCCCAAAATCTATGAGCACCAGAGTGCCGTCGGTCCGCAAAACAACATTGTCGGGTGTCAAATCGCGATGCACCACGGGCGGTGAAAGTTCGTGCAAATAGGTCAAAGTTGCTGCAAGCTCGCGCGCCCAGGCGAGCACCTGCTTTTCCTGGCAGGGACCGCTGAGGCGAACGCGTTGCCGGAGGCTGGTGCCCGGCACATACTCCAGAAGCATGTAGTCTCGTCCATTCTCGACCAGGTGATCCAGGACTTTTGCTATGGCCGGATGGTCGAGTTTCATGAGCAGATTCGCCTCTCGGCGGAAAAGCTCTTTTGCCTTTTCTTTCGTCTTTTCGTCTACCGCATGAGGTATGACCGACTCCTTCAAAATAGCCATTGCACCCCCCGTCATCTCTACCAAATAGACTGCAGACAGACCACCCGAGGCAATCATACTTAGCACTTTCAATCTGCCGTTTTGCAGAGTAGTTCCTTTTTCCAGCGGTACAAAAGTTGTCGCACCTAGATGCGATTGCAAATCCTCTTCCCACATGGTTGTGTATGAAGCAGGTGCGTCCGTTTTTTCTTCGGCGACTTCTGAATTGAGAACATTTTTGATAAGAGCCATTGCTTCATTTGAGATCTTCGCCTCTTGCCCCCATTTATAAAGAGCGCGGCAAAGAGACTCTAAGTCTTTCTTGGAGAGTTTTTTCAGCTTAAGCCCGGTTGTGCTTCCTGGGCGGAAGTGAAGATGCAGTGTCCAGTGAATCATCGATTCCATGTCATAAGGATCGGCAGTGGCCGGCACCATTCTTTTTGAAAGTG
>CAZBOX010000113.1:0-17656 GCA_964493595.1 uncultured Candidatus Obscuribacterales bacterium
CAGGGCAAAGTCGGAGAAGCCGTTGAAGAGGGAAAAACATCCACTCAGCTCGATGGCAAACAGCCGATCTTTCGTGTTGTTTACGGCAACGCCTTGCAGGCTGTTCCGGATAACAAAGCGGCAATCGAACAGTACAAGGCCGCTATTTCTCTGCGACCGGATTACGAAAATGCCTTTTACAATTTAGGACGTGCCTACCTTGCCGATGGGCAGACAACAGAAGCGAAAGTGGCCTTTAGTCAGGCGCTTGAGCTGGATAAGGATGATGAGCGGGTGCTGAAGGCGCTCGATCAATTGCTCGATAAGTAGTTGAGGAGTGTCATATGCAATTTGTTTTGATTGGTCGCGACGGCGATGATGCCGAAGCTCTATCGCGCCGTATGGCAGCCCGCGAGGCACATCTTGCCGGGTGCGCAAATCTGAGAGAAAACGGAGTCCTTCTGTATGCAGCTGCCATCTTAAGTGATGACACAGATCAGAAAATGATCGGCTCGATGCTTGTTTTGGACTTTGCTTCGCGCGCAGATCTCGATGCCTGGCTGAAAGAAGAACCCTATGTCAAAGGTGATGTCTGGAAGAAGATTGAAATCAATCCATGCAAGTTGGCTCCAGGTTTTGCCGGGCTTGCTCCTTCCAGCACGAGAGAACACGTTGTGCACTAAACGAGAGTTTGGCGCCGACTGGAACTGAAATTAAAAGGGAGGCTCGCACCTCCCTTTCTTTTGCCCTCGTTAAAGGTTTTCACTTCTCGTGATTGTAGATGTGGTTTTTATTTGTGTTCTGTCACCTGTTTGACGAATTTTAGGCTGCACAGCTTTTCCAATATGTCTGGGGAAACCTTTCCTATCACCCTGTTCTTCTCCTGAAGAATCAATTCGAGACCAAGCCTTTTCAGTGCTTTGATGTTATCTTCAGAATCTATGGTCAGCTGAATCACGACCGAGATTTTGGTTTTGTCCACCAGTAGTTTCAAACTAGATGCCGCTTTCAGCCTGTCCTTGCTGGCTGCCACTTGTTGAAGCAATGTTGAAAGTTTTGATGCTGTCTCGTTTGGCGTTCCTTTTCTTTCAGCGTCTTTCGCCATCGGTTCAGCTCTCTTCTGGTCACGCTTTTTATTTGCTTCTGGGATATTGTCCGCAATTAGTGAATCGGCCTCTCTCTTGTCTCCAGAGATTTTCGCTCTCTCGCTTGCAGCACCCGCGGGCGAGGAGGGCATCGGTGCGGCTGTTGGTTTTGCCAAAAACATGCCATTTACCGGCGTGGAAGAGTAGCCGATATTGCCTCGCTGATATGCTTGGGCGTAATTCAACGTGCTGGGGCTTGCCATCATTGCTCTGCGTTTTGCAAAATGGGCACCGCCTGCTCCGCCGCCGCCGCCCATGCCCATGCTCATGGGGGGTGGCAGAGCCGATTGCTCGATCGTTTCTTCACGCGACACCCCGTCCGGGATTTCTACCGGCACTGCTACGGTTTTGATGGTGCCGCCTTTGGTGCTGATTTTTTCTTCTACTGCCACAAAGGAAGTGTATTGAGTCATGATGTGGTGATCGAGCGCTACTTTGATGATTTCGTCTTTAAGTTCTTTGTTCACTGAGCCGCTTTGTGCGTTAATCCAGTCTTCGCTCATCAGCCGATCAACTTTTGCTCGGGCCCAAACCGAGCCGATGGATTCATTGCCTCCGGCATTTTCAGGGAAATTGACTTTGATTTTTTCGAGATAGGGTTTGCCGCCTGAAAATCCTGATATCGAGATAGTTCCAGCACCAGGCTTGATATATCTTCCTTTGATATAGAGTGGCTTTTCCGCCCAGACATCGGACACTTCATGCGGAAATACTTCTTTGACTTGAACACCTTCAAAGTCCAGTTTGATGTCTGTCAACACGGGTGATGAGATTCTGTCGTAGAATTTCTTGCCGACCTCGTTGCCGGAGCTGTTGAGCAGCACATATTCCGCTTCTCCTCCGCCTTCTTTTGCCATCGAGTCAATAAGGAATCGATTGACACTACTGCCGGTGCCGAAGGAAAACCACCTCGACTTGCCGCGCAATTTTTTGATCATGCCGATTATTTCCATATCGTTGCCGACATAGCCGTCAGTCATAAAGGTGACGATGCGCAGACGATTTGCATCAGCAGGTGTTTTGCAAGCTGCTTCCACTGCAGGCGCCATCCATGTTCCGCCATTGGCGCTCAGTCCGTTGATGTAATGAAGTGCTTGCTTTTTCATTTCCGCAGAGACTTTCATCGGTTTTGCGAACATCGGCCTTGCATCATTGCTGAAGGCAATGATCTGAAACGTATCTTCTTTGTTCATGTGCTCGATGATGTAGCGCATTGTTTCTTTCGCCTTCTCCAGTGGAGGCCCGCTTTGCGAGCCGGAGCAATCGATGACGAAAATCATCTCTTTAGGCTGAATCTGTTCTGGAGTGGCGCGCTTCGGCGGCATAACCATAACCGTGAAATAGCCGTCCGATGTCTTGGTTGGTTTGTAAGTCAGATATCCGCTCTTGATCTGGTCTCCTGCAACGTCCCAGGAAAGAACGAAATCTTTGTTCGGAATTGTGTTTTTTCCGGTTAAACTGATTTTGGCGGTCTGAGCATTCGGCTGCGTCGTGGTGATTTCGTGCAATCCAGAGCGAATAGCATGAATTGGCACACCCGAATCGATATTCACATCGATAGAAATGTCGTGACCGGCGCGCTCTCCTTTTGCTGCTACGGGTGGACTTATTTTTGATGCGTCCGGAACCAGCGATGTGTCCGCCAGTCTGCCTGTACCGGTTTTGCCTGCAGGTGTTCCGGGCATGAAGCGCGGACCCACGACAGTCGGAAAGGCAAATGTATAACGACCTGATTCATATGGAAGCAAATCGACGTACTGGAGTGTAACTTCAATCTGATTGCCTGGAAGGATGTTGGCGACTGACTGAGTAAAGATGTTCGGGCGCTCTTGATCAAGCAGCGCTGCCACTTGTCCATGAGCCTTGGCCTTATCGTAAATCTCTTTCGCTTCTTCGCGTTTCTTTATCGTACCTTTAATTACGCGCTCGCCAACTTTCATACGCATATCATCGACGGCACCTGTTTCCGATAGTGGAAATGTATAAACCGCTTCAATCTTGTCCTTAAAGGGATTTTCGAAGACCTGCTTAACAGTCACACGAGCCACGTATCCAGATACATTCGCGGTAACACTTGTGTGTTTCAGAGGGCACTGACCAAGTTTTTTTCCTGAGCCCAACATGGCTACAAGAGTGCCGGAGCCGTCGGCTTTGAACTGGTTATCCTGGTCTTCTTTAGTTTGTTTTGGAGCTGACGCCCTGCCGGGAATCGCAGCTCCTATAGTTTGTTGAGCGCTTACAATAAGCGGCAGTGATGCACTGAACAAACTGGCAATTGCTGTCGGGACAAGAATGGCACCCGCTAAAAAGGACTTCATAGTTTTTTCCTCGCTTAATGCCAAATTAATTGGCTTATGCCGCAACGTCACATAGCACGAGCGTAACCGGATGGACAGGCTCGATGTATAGGGTTTCTCCTAGAGCGCCCATGGGACGAGGCCTGAACCTTGTATACTGATTCCCTCTCATTGCCGCCGGAGGCGCGTTTTCAGGATGATCGTGATGAAGAAGTCGATGCGTGCCGCAGCGGCCTTGTGGGCATTGTTTCCTTTTCTATTTCAATCAGCTGCTCTCTCATTCAATTTAGAGCAGTTGCCGATTGTCTTTCAAAATGTTGAATTGAAAGAAATAGTCGAAAAGCGTTCATTGTCCGGAGCCAGCATCAACGAAGAAATACTCGATAAGGTGACTCGCGAGTTGGCTGCTCACGGAACCCTTGCTCTCAGGCGCTATTCAAGCGGTGGACATTCTGCGGTGACTGTCCACGATCCTCGCTCTCTAGAGTCTGCAATCGATGGAATGTTGATAATGCACTGGGACAGAGACAATGTGATGCAAGTTATGGCTGAATATCAAATGGCTCAAGATGAAGCCTTAAGAACCGAACTGAAGGTGGCAAAAGACGCATGGAGGCGCGGATTAGAAGCTTCATTGAAGCATCACTATAACTATTACAGGCGTTTCACCGATATTATTGACGGAAAGTCTGGCGCGCACGATTACAGTAAGCGGCCCCATATTCGATACAACCCCATCAACTTGCAAGAAGTGCCTGATCAATGGGGACACGCTCAGAATGACGCTCTTGGGTATTTGCTGTTCATGACTTACTATGCTGCAAATCAAGGAAAATTGGACGTCCTGCAAGAAGGCAAAAAGGCAGACGCGTCGAATTCACATAATCCCCAGCAAGAAGCCCACCGCTTGGGCGTATTGGTGCCGTTGTTTTTCGAAAAAATCGAAGTGTGGAAAGACTTTGATTTTGGTGCGTGGGAAGACAAAAAAGCAGAACACGCTTCTTCCATCGGTTGTGCGCTTGCGGCGCTGCGAGAAGTAAAAAAAATCGTCGATAAACATGGCGCGTTGAGTGAAAAGCTTGATGGTAAGACTTATACAGTTACAAGCGCTCAACTCGCTACCTCAATCAGTCGGTGTCAAGATAGTCTCGATCGAATTCTTCCGAACGAGTTTATCAACTGCGATCCTGAAGATAAACGTGCCGATGCCAGCAGCACAAGGAAGGCTGACTCGGCTTTGATAAACGCTCTCTTTCTTGGGGCTGTCGCTGGACAACCGTTAGTCAGTGAGCGGATGACCGACCAAGTCCTTATGTCGACGACGCAGGAGCTCTGCCGCCCCATCGGTTTTGCACGCTACCCTCTGGACATCTGGGATGGAAGGCAGGACAGGAGAGACTTGAAGGATCATGAAGAGGCCCAATGGTCGCACGTGGCTCCAATGATGTCCGTCATATACGGCGCGCTTTACTTACAGACAAAGAAGCAGAATTATTTTGAACGGCAAGATTTTTTCTTCAAGCGAAGCCTCTCAACGGTTAATAAGCGCTGGAGAATCCCGGAAGCTTACATAGTAGATGCGAAATCGCGGCAGTGGGTTTCTGATGCCAATGAACCGCTTGCTTGGGCTCAATCCGCTGAGATTATGGCGATCATGGCGATGAAACGCAGTCTTGCAGCACGTGTCGATTTTGCCAAATAAGTCTTTGTTGCTGCAGGCATAGGCTTCAATCAGGTTACGAGATTCTCTGGGAATAGATATAAAGTCTAGTGTTGAAAGCCATTCTTGAGTAAGAAACCCCATAGAGAGCGTAAAGAGGATGAACTGGCGAGTCTTTCGGAGGATTTGCCGGGGGCTGACGCGCCCAGAAGTGCCTATGAGCATGGCAATCCGGGATCTGTGGACGACCAAACCCTGAAAATGTCCTCCAACGCTGAGCTGGACGACAATCGCACCCTGATTTCCGATAATCTTGTTCTGAAAGAGCACCTGAACAAGCCCGACGGGCTGGTCGGAAATGTCATTGCCGAACATTTTCGTATCGATAGAAGGCTCGCCGAAGGCGGCATGAGTGCCGTATACAAGGCTAGAGACCTTTCTCTGGGGCGAGATGTGGCCATCAAAGTGCTCTTGCCTGGTCGCCATTTTACCGAGGAGAGTTTAATGCGTTTCCAGCGTGAAGCGAAGGCAGTAGGTATCCTCAATCATCCAAATATCGTCAATGTCTACGAGATGAATACCTTCGCCGAAGGCGAGCCCTATATCGCCATGGAATTCGTTGACGGAAAAACTCTTTTCGAGCATGTTCACGGCACTTCCGGCTTACCGGTCGATACTACGATAGACATTATGCGTCAGTGTGCAGGTGCCCTTGCCTATGCCCACAAGCAGGGTATAGTGCACCGCGATATCAAATCCGGAAATATCATGCTTGCCAGAGCTTTGAATGGCGGCTGGCAGCCGAAGCTCGTCGATTTTGGAATCGCGCGCGCTCTTGAAGAGGACGCTATCAATTTGACGAGAACGGGCGAAATCTTTGGTAGTCCCCGCTATATGAGTCCAGAGCAATGTCGCGGTGAGAAGATTGATGCCCGAACAGACATCTATTCCCTGGGTTGCGCTTTTTTTGAGGCTTTGACAGGCGATGTTCCTTTTCGCGGAGCGACCGCCCTCGACACCATGCGTATGCACAATGACGATGCGCCTCAGCCGCCGTCGAGTATTAGAAAAGGCATGCCACTGGCTGAAGAGTTGGACCGAATCGTCCTCAAATGTCTGGCAAAGGATCGCAGTCATAGATACCAGACAGCTGAGGCGCTGGAGCAAGAACTTTTCACTCTTTCACGGCAGAAAAAGAGCAGTTTGGGCTCCGTTTTTAGAGCATCGCTAAGAAGGCTGCCCTTATCAAAGAAGGCCGGTAAAGCAATCGGCGCAAAAATGTTTGTCGCTTATGTCCTCGTCAGCGCGGCGGTATTGATCTGGGTTGCCTCCAGTCAGGTACATCGCATCTTCGATTATTTCTGGTCTGATTTCGATTACAAAGGACAAATTGCCTTTGACGCAGGGGACTACAAACAAGCTGAAGAGCATTTTTTGAACGCATTGAAAATCGCTGAAACCTTTCCCTTGGAAAAGAAAAAGCTGGATTTGATTACCAGCCTGAGCGAGCTGGCTGAACTGGCTACCGCTGTAGGTGATAAGGAGGCTCATACGAAGTGGTCTGAGCGAAAGAAGCAGGAAGCAATGAGAGTAATTGGTGACGTCGATTCCTTTCGCGGTCAACAGCTGAAGTTGTGCAAGACTTCGCTCGCCAGCTTCATAGCGGACACGAAAGATGCTGCGTCCAGCGCTGATCCTAAAGAGATGAAGCTCAGGGCGCAACAAGTTTTGGAAAAATTCAACGACTTAACTATGCTTTACGACGCCGAGGATGACACCGAAAGCCTCATTAAGTTGCTTGATAGTGCCATAGCGGCAACATCGACGTATCTGGATAAATCGAATACCGAAGTCGTAGGCGCGGTTGTTCTCAGAGCCTTGCTCGCTTTTTATGCAAGTGAGGATGATGTTCGCAGTAGAGTAGATGAGGCTGAGAAGATTCTGCGCTCCTCGAAAGACATTCCGGCGACGCTCAAAGCAAGAGACTTCAGTTTTCTCAGTCAAATCTATATTTCTTTGGGAGACCGAGAAAGTGCGCGCAAATGTAGTGATGAAGCGATAAATATTTTGCACGCTAATTCTGAGATGTTGTCTGATACGGCAGTCAAGTCTTTGCTGGTTCGTGCGCTTCTTGAAGACGAAACGGGTCATCCGGATACTTCGGATTTTTATTTCAATCAAGCAAAATTCGAGATAGAGAAGACTGAAAAACATAATCCGTATTTGCTTCATCAATACCTGCAGATCAAGCTGCACATGTTAGCCAGTCGTGGTGCAACGCTGCATTCACTGCAAGAATGCAGGAAGATACTCGAACACCAAGAAAGGAATCCCGATTCCAGGCTGCTCCTGGCGCGTGCGCTCTATGCAACAGGAAGTTTGAGCGGTTGGTTGGGTTCGGAGAGCCAATGTATTCATTTGCTCGAGCGAGCATCGGCCGTGGCCATAAACAATCAAGAACTGGCACTGGCAGCCGGTTCGCTCGATATGATTGGCGAAGTTCTGGGCGCTCACAAAAAGTACAATGATGCGATTCCCTATTTCAGAAGAGCAAGAGATCTCTACTGGCAAAAGCGGGATATTTACCCGGGATCCGTTGTTGCAACATCCAACAATCTTGCCCTACTGCTGATGAAACAGTGTAAGTATGCAGAAGCGATTAGAGAGCTGAAGAAGGCGGAGCCTTCGATAGCATCTCCCACTTTCGGCGCTCCGAATTTCAGGCAAATCCTTTACGACCGACTTGCAATTCTCTACGAAAAAACAGGCGATATGGCTGCCGCGGCTCGCTATCGCAAGAAGTTTATGGAGAGTCGGTCAAACTGATGAACTAAATTTATTGACTGGCGCTTGTCAGCCTGTATCTGGTGGTGCCGGCAATGGTTCAATCGATGATAGTGCCTGCGATAACTAGCACTGCGGACTGGCATTGTATGATCCCTCGACAAAATCCTGCTCGCCGGTCAGGGGCGGGCAGACGGACTGGGACGGCAAGCGTCTTGTGATTTTGCTGAATTAGACGAGCCTCGAGATCAACCTCGCTTGCTGTGAATGGGAATTTCGACGCGTACCGCTTCCAGGTTCCCATTTGAATGTCCGGCGGCGGAGCCGGGCTTGCGATAATGCAGGTAGATGGGGATACCCGAAAGCAGGATGAGCAGTCCGGCCACCTGATGTGTCCAGTTAACACAGAAGAATGCGGAGAAAGACCAGATTGCGATTGTTACCAGGCAGACTATCCAGGCCATAACATTCCCCTTTGCGCCTATGCGGAAAGCGCGTTCCATGGTTGGGTCCGTGTAGCGCAAACTAATCAGGCATATGCCATATAGCATCGCCACGAAGGCATACATAAAGCCGAAAGTCTCACAAAGAAAAGTGTAGGCATCCGAGAACACGCCTGTTCTCGAAAGAAGATTGGCTCCCACGCCGATGAGGCAGAGGCACCAGAATTGAAACCAGAGAGCATAGCGCGGAACCGATGTCTTTGCGTCAAGCATGGCAAATTGAGCGGGAAAGAGTTTTGTCTTGGCCATCGAATAACTGACCCGTGCCACCGCCAGCAGTGCCACAAATGCGCAGCCGATAATTGATGCTACCACGCAACCGGCGAATATATTGCCGGCGACCGGTCCTGCCAACATGGCGGCGATGGATGGGCAGGTTGCTTGAAAGGTTGTACCCGGGACAATCAATGTAGATTTGTCCGGCGAGAGGGTGAAATTCGACACGCTACTGATGGCGATGCACATTCCCACGTACATAAAGGTGACAGTAATCAGCGTCAGTCCCATCGCTTTGGGCACGACGCGACGGGCGTCTGCTGTTTCTGCGGATGTGCAACCGGAGACTTCAAGAAAAGAGAAGCCTGCCATTGCGATCATCAGCACTGAGCCGACATTTTTCCAGAGATCTGTTTGCCCTTGCGGGCTCGAGACGGTCAAGATTCTGTCCAGTGATACATGACCTGAGCCGGCGACAATCAGCCCGAATCCGAGGGCCATGGCCAGTTTCATCACGGTAAAAACGTTATTTATGGAGGCGGCTTTTTTTACAGGTAGAAGATTTCCGGCGGTTGTTGTTGCGAAAAGCACGAATATGACGAGCGGACCGAACCACAGAGGAGAGGCCGAGGGGCTGCCGTAGAACATGGTGCCGAGAAGATTCGAGAGACCATTCGACATGCAAGCCAGGGCGACTATCGCCGCCATCCAGAAAAGCCATCCGGTCAGGAAGCCGACCATCTCTCCTTTCGCTGGAATCAATCGTTTGAGCGCATAGTATTTGTAGACATAGGGTCCGCCCGCGTCAGGAAACATAGACGACAATTCCATCAGAATCACAGCCAGAGGAACGGTTGCTATTGCTGCCAATGTCCAGGCCAAAATGCACGGCAGCGTTCCCGCTCGTGCCAGCATAGGCCCATGCATCAACCAAGCCATCGAGCCGATGATCGAACCGACTCCGACCATCCAGGCGCCGAATGCAGAGATGCCAACTTTAAGCTCGCCTGAGTTTTGCTCGGCTTTTTTCTTTTTCTGTATGATTGCGCGCCGTGTGCGGGTCGCCCGTTCTTCCTTCTGAGCCAATGTGGGTTGGACCATTTCAATTTCCCCAAGGTCTATTTTTGAGGTTTAAGCAAATGTAATCTGGTGGGTGATTTCTGGGAATGGTGTTTTCCACACTGCGGCGTGCCCGAAAATGAAGGAAGCCCGTGCTGTTCCAACCACGGCAGCACGGGCTCCTTTTGCAAAGCAACTTTTGCTATTTGGATACGACCAGTTGCTTATCTACACTTTTGAGTTCTTGCTCGAATTGAGCTTCTTCTGTCGAGCCTTTCAGCGCGGCAGTGGATGCGGTGCCGCCCGATATAGTCATGAGAACCTGGTCGAAATAACCGGTTCCGACTTCTCTCTGGTGGCGCACTGCTGTGTAGCCGAGCGGTTGTGAGGCGAATTCTTCTTCCTGCAGTTCCACATAAGCAGGCATTCCTTGACGGGCATAGCCGTGAGCCAGGTTGAACATGCTCATGTTGGTTGCATGCCAGCCGGCAAGAGTGATGAACTGATATTTGTATCCAAGCTCGCCCAGGGTTTCGTTGAACTTGGCGATCGTCTTGTCGTCCAGATTTTGCTTCCAGTTGAAGGACGGAGAGCAATTGTAGGCGAGCATTTTGCCGGGGAATTTTTCGTGGATAGCGGCCGCGAATTCTTTTGCTTCGCCAAGATCCGGTTTCGATGATTCGTACCAGACGAGGTCGGCAAAGGGAGCGTAAGCAAGACCTCTGGCAATGACCGGCTCGATGCCGTTTTTCACCTGGTAATAGCCTTCCGGAGTGCGTTTGCCCTGTATAAATTGCTGGTCTGCCGGATCGATGTCGGATGTGAGCAGCGTTGCGTCAAGAGCATCTGTGCGTGCAACGATGATCGAGGGAACATCCAGCACGTCGGCAGCAAGTCTTGCTGCTGTCAGGGTTCTGACAAATTGAGATGTTGGTACGAGAACTTTGCCGCCCAGGTGCCCGCGTTTCTTTTCAGATGCCAGCTGGTCTTCGAAGTGGACGCCGGAAGCGCCTGCTTCAATCATGCTTTTCATCAGTTCAAAGGCGTGAACCGGGCCGCCGAAGCCGGCCTCGGCATCGGCCATAATCGGCACGAGCCAATTGCGCTCCGACTTTCCTTCGGCTGATTCGATCTGGTCTGCGCGCAGAAGGGCGCTGTTGAGACGCTTTACCAGTTCAGGGACGCTGTTGGACGGGTAGAGGCTCTGATCCGGGTAGGTTTGTTTGGAAACGTTGGCATCGGCGGCAACTTGCCATCCGCTCAAGTAGATAGATTTCAACCCGGCTTTGACCATCTGTACTGCTTGCGAGCCGTTCATAGCGCCGAGGGCTACGATGTGATGCTCATTGTTGAGCAAATTCCAAAAATGGCGTGCTCCTACTTTTGCAAGTGTGTGTTCGATGTCTATCGAGGGGCGCAGTTTTACAACATCCAGAGCAGAGTAGTTTCTCTTGATCCCGTGCCAGCGGGGGTTCGTTTGCCAGGCATCGTTCAGTTTGAGCGCTTGCTCTGCTTTGGATTGTTGCATCTCTATATCCTCGGAGTGTGTGGGAAAGGTGGTTGGAATTTCTGGGCTCGACTATGAGGCGCTTACTGCGCGCTGCCGCTTGAATTTCTCAAGTATTCGTATGCGGGTATGGTGAGAAACTCTTTGAACTCTTTGTTCAAAACTAGATCGTCGAGAATTTTTTCTGCATCTGCATATCTGTTGCCATCAAACACGGCCAGTTTGGCAAGCAGTTCTTTCTTGAGCTCTTGATAGAGCACTGCAGTAACGGGCGCACCGTCATCCATTGGCGTGGCGGTGGAAATCCACTGCCAGAGCTGAGCCCTGGAGATTTCGGCTGTGGCTGCATCTTCCATCAGGTTGTGAATGCCCGCAGCGCCTATTCCTCTTAGCCATGATTCTATGTATTGCAATCCGACGTCGATATTGTTCGACACACCCTGGCGCGTCACTGTTGCAGCTTCGATTTTTGTGTTGAGCAATTCTTTTGCGGAAGTCTCAAAATCAGTTCGCAAGTTATGCTTCTGGTTCATTCTGTCGCCCAGGGCATCATCGAAGACTGAGCGGGCAACTGGGACCAGATCGGGGTGGGCGACCCATGTACCGTCGAATCCGTCGCCTGCTTCGCGGGTTTTATCTTCAGTTACTTTGGCGAAAGCTTGCGCATTTATTTCGGCATCTTTTCTGCTTGGAATAAATGCTGCCATTCCACCGATTGCATGCGCACCGCGCTTATGGCAAGTTTTTACCAGAAGTTGCGCATAGGCTCGCATAAAAGGAACGGACATTGTTACTTGCGAACGGTCCGGAAGTATAAATTCTTTGTGCTCTCTGGTTTTCTTGATCAAGCTGAAAATATAGTCCCAGCGCCCGGCGTTCAGAGCGGCCGCGTGCTCCTTCAGCTCATACAGGATCTCTTCCATCTCGAAAGCAGCCAGAATTGTTTCGATAAGTACGGTGGCGCGGACGATACCACGTGGAATGTTCAGATAATTTTGCGCGAAAACAAAAACATCGTTCCATAAACGTGCTTCCAGATGACTTTCGATTTTAGGAAGATAGAAGTAAGGACCACTGCCGTTTTTGATCAGCTGTTCGGCGTTGTGGAAAAAATACAGCCCGAAATCAAACAGCGATGCTGAGCATGCTTTACCGTTGATTTCCAGATGTTCTTCTAGCAGGTGCCAGCCGCGTGGGCGAATAACTAGAGTAGCGATTTTTTCGTTGAGCGCGTACTGCTTGCCTTCAGGACTGGTGAATGAGAGTGATTTACGGACGGCCTCGATGCAGTTGACCTGTCCTTCGATTACATTTTGCCAGGTCGGCGAAAGTGCATCTTCGAAGTCGGCCATGAAGACTTTTGCTCCCGAATTGAGAGCATTGATCATCATTTTTCTTTCCACCGGACCCGTGATTTCGACGCGCCTGTCTCTGAGATCCAGTGCAGCCGGACCGACCTGCCATTCGCTGTTGCGAATTTCTTGTGTCTCAGGCAGAAAATTCGGCAGAACACCGCTGTTGATGGTTTTCTGCCGTTCTGCCCTCATTTGAAGCAAGTCTTCTCGCCTTGCGTTGAAGCGCTCGTGAAGCGCGGCGAGAAATTTCTTTGCTTCGGGGGTGAGGATTCTCTCTACAGATTCGGTTATTTCGCCTTTGACTTTGATGTTTTCCATCAGTACTGCCATCCTTGTGGTCCTCATATATAGGTATAAGTTTCTCGGATGACGTTTGCTGCTCGGCACTACTCAGGTAGGGCGGGCCGCGGCGTCGACCTGTGTATATATTGATATATTGATTGAAAGGAATCAATACATCACTTTATTAATTTCCCCTTTTTTGAGCTTGACCCGAGTCTCATGGAAAACTAAAAAGCCTGCGAGTTGCCCATTTCGCAACAAATTTCTCTCGATACTTGATAGGATTACTTGATATATTGACCAGCACAGATCAATACGTATCCAAGTCCTGTTGATAAGGGGGTATTCCATGGTCGAGTCGACTGTGATCAAAAGCGGTCTGGACGGCGTCGTTGTGGCCGAGACAGGGATTTCCGAAGTAGAAGGGCAGCGCGGTCGGCTGATAATCAAAGGCTTTGATGCCGAGGAGCTGGGCTTTTCGCATACATTTGAAGAGACCTGTGCTCTTCTCTGGTCCTCGAAAGAGGATGGAGCGGAACTGAGCAAGCTCTTCGGGCAGGCTCGTGTTGAGGCTTATGAGATGAGCAAGGACATCCTGCCTGCCTTGCTGCGCGAGCATCCCATGGACTCTCTGCGCACTGCCACCAGTCTGCTGACCAGTGGCACCCAGGTCGACAGCAAGGAATTCGCTCGTATCACCGCAGCTATCGGCGTTTTTGCTGCCAATTTCTCGCGCATGAACCGCAAGCTCAAGCCGATCGCACCCGATCCAAAGCTCAGCCATGCCGCTGACTTCTTGCGTATGATTACGGACGAAACGCCATCCAAAGCCGAGATTGCCGGTATGGACACATATTTGACGACGGTCTCCGATCACGGCATGAATGCTTCCACATTCACCGCTCGTGTAGTAGCTTCGACCGAATCCGATAATGTCAGCTGCATCGTTGCTGCGATTGGTGCTCTCAAAGGACCATTGCATGGTGGAGCACCCGGGCCGGTTCTGGATATGCTCAACGAAATCGGCAGCCCTGAGAATGCTGAAAAGTGGATCACTGCCCAACTCGACAGCCGTAAGCGCATCATGGGTATGGGTCACCGCATTTACACTGTGCGCGATCCGCGGGCGGCAATCTTCGAACAAGCGATAAGAAAGCTCGAAGAAGCAGGACTGAAGGCTTCTCGCCTGACTCTAGCAAGAGCCGTCGAAAGTACGGCCGAGCGCATCCTGGCCGAAAGGCATCCGGAGAAGCCGCTAAAAGCAAATGTGGAATTCTATACCGCTGTATTGCTTGATTCGCTCAAGCTGCCCAGCAATATTTTCTCATCGACATTTGCAGTCGGCAGAGCAGCCGGTTGGTTTGCTCACATCGCCGAACAGCGTGCTCTGGGAAGGCTGATTCGTCCAGCATCCAAGTACACCGGTGCCTACCCACGATAGAAATTCGGCAGAATGCAATCCAACAATCCAAAAGATCTTCCCGACCCAGAAGATAAGCTGTTGACCGGCAGCCAGGCTGCAGAGTTCTTAGGAGTCAAGTCCGCAACTCTGTACGCATACGCCAGTCGTGGCATGATCGAAAGCCAGCCGGCCAAAAACGCCAGAGAAAGAACTTATCGTCTGAGCGATCTGATCCGGTTGAGGCAATCTTCTCGCGGCTTTAAATCGCCGAAGGATCAGGAACCCGCGGTATGGACCGGTCCTGTAATCAAATCGGCGATTACCGAGATACGTGAGGATGGTCACTACTATCGTGGGCAGAGCGCCCTTGAGCTTGCGCGCACGGATAAAGCTTTCGAAGCGGTTGTCGATCTTTTGTGGGAAACAGGCGCGACGAATACCAATCAGTGGAAGCGCATGAAGCCCCTGCCGCTGCCCAAGGAATTGCGCCCGCTGGCCTGCAAAGATGCTGATTTCCTTGATCTGCTCAAATTGATGCTGGTGAGCGCGGAAATGAGCGATCCTGTGTCGCGCAAACTTCTAGCCACTGATATTTTCGAGACGGCGCGACGCCTGATCGTAACTATGGCGATGAATCTCGGGCTGCCGGCAAAACGAGATAAATACATACCAGATGGACCGTTTCCCATCGCACAAACTTTGCTTCATTCTCTGACCGGAAATAAGTCGAAGGAAAAGGCTCAGGCAATCAACTCCGCTCTTGTACTGTGCGCGGACCACGAATTGAACGCTTCGGCGCTGGCTGCTCGTATAGCCGCTTCTTGCGACGCTTCGCTATATTCCTGCGTCGAGTCTGCATTGGGAGCTTTCAGCGGCAGTTTGCATGGCTCTGCCAGCCGCCGAGCTGAAGATATAGTCACAACATCGCTCAAGTTCAAAGCTGTTGCCGCCTGGCTCAAAGACTATTTGCGCCAGTTCGAAACGATCCCCGGATTTGGCACTGATCTTTATACAGAGGGCGACCCGCGTGCAAAGCATCTGATTGCTTGCGCGCAACAAGTGTCCAGCAAAAATACGCATCTAAAGCGACTTCTGGAAATTGTCCAGTGCGTGCGGGATCAACTTGGTTTGGAGCCCAATCTGGATGTCGGTCTTGCTGCCATTTCTTACGCTCTTGCTCTTCCTGCCGGCGCCGGCTCTACGATTTTTGCCGTCAGCCGCTCATCAGGCTGGATTGCGCATGCGATCGAGCAGCGCATGTATGGTGGTGTAATTAGACCGCGTGCGCGTTACATAGGCAAGAGCTAGCTACTCGAAAGTAGCAGAGAAATCCCTGAAGAAAACGAGCGGCAATTGCGATTTCTCGTCAACAATTGGTTTGCCTGCAAATCCCATGCACCACACAGCAAGATAATAATTGGCATTGTATTTAACGATGATTGTTCCTGGCGCGCCGGTGGCCGGGGCGAGCCTTACATTGTTCAAGCTCATGGGAAATGAGGGGGAAATAAAAGGGTCGTTTTCGATAATTATCTTGCAAAACTCAGAAGGTGGATTGCCTGCATTGATAAGCTCTTGCCGCAATTCTTGAGAGACCAAGGTTGGATCGTTATAAGGACAGGGGGGCGGGAATTTTTCACTGGGCAAATTTGCCGAGCCTTTCAGCTCTTGGACCTCTGCTACGGAGTTGGGAAAGCGCTTTTTTCGCAGTCGATAAATTTCAACAGTTTGAAAAACCTGTCTGGCTAGAGCAGCTGTTTTCTGATCGCATTTCAGAGCGGTAACTTGTAAATCCAGAATCAATTGCCGCAATTGTTGTTTTGATGGTTTTATCTGTTTCGTCGTTGCCTGCCGTGGCACAGACTGCGCTCTTGCACTTGTGCAGCAGAGAAGAGCCATGATTGCAATTATTTTGATTCTTTCTTTTCGACCCACTGGATATCTAATTGAGTTAAGTGCACGCAGAAACGCCGTGCCACTAAATATAGTGCACACGGCGCTTTAATTCTATAATCTTTTTAGTGGCTGCGAGCGTCTGAAGAGAGAGTCTCGTCATTCAGTTCATCAAGCCAAGACTGCGGCACTTCCACGGATCCTTTGCCCTCGAGAATCGCTGATTCCTTAAGGTCCCATAGATGGTCGAAGACGCCTTCCATGCTGATCTTTTGCCCGCGGCGCGCGGCATACAGAACATTCAATCTTTCTTTCAATCTATCCGTGCCAACCGTAACTAGTTGCGCAGAATTTTTATGGGAATTCTTGCCCATAGCTCTACTCCTCAAAGGACTTGTGTTTCTTATATTCCCGACCTCAATGAAATTACACGCCGTCAAAATTGTCAAGAGGTGAGCTTTTCCGGATTTTTATCTAGGCGCTCAAAACTGCATAATTCAACATTTAACTGCTTGGACGACCACTCTAATCTGTAAAAGGTTCCTTCAGGCGGAGTGTTGAAGCAATGGGCAGTTTGGCTGACACGTTATTGCAGGACTCTACTTTTCAGCTTGATTCAGCCGAGCGGCAAAATAATTCAATCGCTCTCCATCAGCGTTTGGCCGATGAGATCGTCAGTTACTACTTTGGTTTGAGAACGCCTGTCAAAAGCGAGCAAAACGAGCCGGTTTATAAACAGGACAATCCACTTCTTTCCGGATTGGATAGAGGCGAAATTGGCGCTATTGAAAAGCAGCAATGTTCATCGCTTTTTGAATTTGGAAAGTGGACAGGCGGAATTTGTTCTGCTTACAAATGGGCGCCCGCGTGTATGCCCAAGGAAATTTCTCCGACAGCATTGCTCGACTGGAAAAAGAAAACAGGTGAAGTCCATATTGCATATGGCAGCAAGTCTCATGCCGAGATGGTCAAGGAGCTCAAGCTCAAATATGTCTCGACCTGCATCGGCAGTATGATTCTTGGCTGGACAGCCAGTCATGCCCTTGATCAGTGGGCTTTTCATGATGACCAGTATCTGGAGGGTGCTTTGATAGGAGATATTGCAGGCATCGGTCTGGCTATAGCTGTCCCGGGCTGGCGGCAGAAAGCGCTGATGGTTTTCGGCACGCATGTCCTTGGGAAAGCTGTTGATCATTGCCATCAGCCGATCGCCCCTCGGCGCAATTTTTGAGCTGCCATTTTGAACTCTTAAAGAAAAACGAACAGACCCGCATTTCGCAAAGTCTGTTCATAATTCTGTCTTCAAACCGCTAGAGTCAGCGATTTGGATGTCAGGCGCTGGCCGATTAGGAGCGGCGCTTGCGTGCGGCTTCCGCTTTGCGCTTTCTTTTCACGCTCGGCTTTTCGTAGCGTTCGCGGCGCTTGATCTCAGAAAGAATGCCTGCTTTCTGAATTTTCTTCTTGAAGCGTTTAAGCGCCTGTTCGATGCTTTCGCCTTCTGCAACTCTAACCTCGGACAAGGGATATCCCCTCCTTCTTAATACGATTCTGAACAAAAAAAATTTGCAGTTGGG
>CAZBOX010000114.1:0-17618 GCA_964493595.1 uncultured Candidatus Obscuribacterales bacterium
CGTTCTGGGCAAAACGCGACGTGGCGATGTTCGAACCGTTGAGCGTCACTTCGATGCCGTCGACCTTGCGTCGCGCATAGCGGATGGCAGCGGCGATGATTTTCTTGGCTTTTGCTTCGCTATTCATTGGGCACCTCCCTGCACATCGGACTTGCCGGCAGCAGATGATGGTCTCGGTGGTCGGCGCCTGATTTTGCGTCATGCCGTTCTGGGCAAAACGCGACGTGGCAATGTTCGACCCGTGGAGCGTTACCTCAATGCCGTCGACTTTGCGTCGCGCATAGCGAATGGCGGCGTCAATGATCTTCTTTGCTTTGGCTTCGTTGATCATTGTGCACCCCCTTTCACATCAGACTTGCCATCAGCGTTTTCTGCATTCGGCGTGTCCGCATCGGACGTGGCGATGCCCACTTGCACGTTACGGAAACGCGCTGGTGCTGCGCCGTGACCGGTCCACATGGTCTGCATCGGCTGACCCTTTCCGCAATTGGGAACGCCCCAATTGACGTATTCGTCGACCGAACAGATGGCGTCGCAGGCATTCCAGAACTCAGGCGTGATGCCGCTGTAGCTGGGATTCTTGAACATGCGCCCGAGCTTGCCGTCCTTGATCTCCCAGGCAGCTTCACAGCTGAACTGAAAGTTGTAACGGCGTCCGTCGATGGACCAGGACTTGTTGATATCGAAGAGATAGCCGTCCTTGGTGTCCTTGATCAAGTCCTCCAGACTGCCCGCATTGCCAGGCAGAAGGGAGATATTGGTCATGCGGATGATCGGCGCATAGGCATAGGACTCAGCGCGCATTGCACCGCCCGACTCCTTGAGACCAACCAGATGTGCGGTGTCTCGCGAGCTCAAGTAGCCCGCGAACATGCCGTCCTTGACCAGGTACGTCCGCTTGGCGCGCACGCCCTCGTCATCGAAACCAAAGGAGCCCAGACCGGTAGGCTCGGTCGCATCGGCAACGAGATTGACGAGCGGCGAACCGTACTGCAGATTGCCCAGCTTCTCGGGAGTGAGAAAGCTGAAACCGGCGAAATTGATCTCCCACCCCAGGGCGCGGTCGAGCTCGCTGGGGTGACCGCACGATTCATGAATCTGCAAGCCCAACTGGCTGCCGGTCAGAATGATGTCCTTCTTACCCTTGGGCATCGAAGGCGCGGTCAAAAGCTGCACAGCCTCTTCGGCAATGCGCTGCGCATGGTCCTTAATCGGCCAGCGCTGAATTATCTCCCAGCCGGCAAGCTCGTACTGCCCGCCGAAAGAGTTAGGCCACGAACGCCGCTGGCGGTCATGGTCGTCCGTAGCATTGGCTTCGATGCCGATGCCAGAGCGAATGCTTGTCTGCTTGATACGGCTGCCTTCGGACGAGGCGAAATACTTCTCCTCGCGAATGAAGGAGAGAGAACCGCCTGCAAGCGTCACACCTTTGACTGCCAGCATGATCTTGGCACAGTCGAAGAGCAATGCCAGCTTCTCTTCGGTCGATACCGTGAACGGATCTACCAGATGCGGCGACACCCATTCAGCAACATAAGCCGGCTCGTCAGCGAGCTTTACGGGCTCGGCAAGACAAGTCGCGGAGGCGCGAGCAACCTTCACCGCTTCTTTGACCGCTTTGGCGACCGACCGCTTCGTCAGCGTCTGAGTTGAGGCAAAACCCCACCCACCGCCGGCAATAACGCGAACACCGAGGCCGGAAGAAGTGCCCTGATTGAATTCAGCCACAGTCAAATCTTTGGTCTGAATGTGCTGATACTTCTGATCGATGATGCGCACGTCGACATAGCTCGCACCTGCGTGCTTGCCGACTTCGAGCGCATATTCAGCTAGACCTTTCATGTAATACCTTCCTGTGCATTATGCACGCGAGCACCAATTACACCATGACGCTTGCGCCAAGTCTCGCTTGTAAACCAGGCAAGACAAGGCTCGGCGGTGACCACAGTGATAATCCGATGCTCGTTTCATAGACAAAACTTGCCGCGATAACCCGGCGGCAAGCAAAATTCCGTTCGACCGACATCAGTCACAAAGACGGGTGCCGCTATCTTCCAAACTTCATGGACAAACAACCGTGTTGATCCCGGCCTCGTGCGAGGAAAAAGAGAGTGTGGAGAAGAGCACGATTGGTTTGTTTTCGGGAATAACTTGGACTGGAAGAAATGTGTTGTCCTAAAAACTTATGATTTCAAATCAGTACGTACAAACTGTTATCAGTTCATTTGAATTCAAAAATACTAATAGGTGATGCAGCTCATGTACGCCGATTTGCCGAACGTCCGATGGCCAGCCAATCGCCAGGCAATCGTTCAATACATGCGTCGCTCTTGACCGCGCGTTAGTGCATAGCGCGGCTTTCGCCAAACCACATAATCGACAGTTTTTTGGCGGTGATTGCAAATCCCAGAAACCAGCCCCTAACAGCATTTCCGCACAACGGTTGTCAACAGGCACGCTTAGCGCAGATCAACAAAGCCCATCCAGTGAGCCTTCACTGTTTCTTGTACCGAAAAAGGAGCTTGACCTCTAATAGGCTTTGGCGAAAATCGCCTTCTGTTTGGTGGGCTTGCCTGTGTAGAAGCACTTTCCTTCGGCATGATTCTGGTTGAAAGGAATGCAACGCACGGTCGCCTTCGTCTCTTCCTTGATCTTGCCTTCATCCTCGCTTGTGCCGGCGAAATAAGCCTCGAAGAAGCCACCTTTCTTATCGACCAGCTTCTTGAACTCGTCATAGGAAGCCACTTCCGTCGTCATCTCTTTTCTATACGCAAGAGCACGGTCATAAATCGCTTGCTGGACCTCAGTAAGCAAATTCGTGATGTATTCAGCGATTCCGTCCTGGGCCACGTCGCGGATTTTAGTTCCGTCATGCCGCTTCGCGATTTCGACGACATTCTTTTCGCAGTCTTTCGGACCAATGTTGATACGCACCGGAACACCCTTCTGCTCCCAGTGATTGAACTTGAATCCAGGTGTGTGATTGTCTCTATCGTCGAGCTTCACGCGCACGCCAGCGTCTTTGAGAAGGTCTTCGATTTTGCGGCAGCGCTCGATCACTGTCGCCTTTTCTGCATCTTGCTTGTAGATAGGTACGATAACAACCTGGATGGGAGCGATTTTGGGAGGAAGAATCAGACCTTTGTCGTCGCCGTGACCAAGCACAAGCGCGCCCACCAATCTGGTCGAAACGCCCCAGCTGGTCTGCCAGGCGTATTCTAGCTGACCTTCTTGATTTTGAAACTGAATCTCAAAAGCCTTTGCGAAATTTTGCCCCAGGAAGTGCGATGTTCCGGCTTGCAACGCCTTTCCATCACGCATCAGAGCCTCGATGCAATAGGTTTGAACAGCACCGGCAAAACGTTCGCGCTCGGTCTTTTCACCGGTCAAAACAGGCAAAGCCAGCCAGTCTTCCGCCAGCGATCGGTAAACATCCAGCATCTTTTTGGCTTCTTCTTGAGCCTCTTCAGATGTGGCGTGGGCAGTGTGCCCCTCTTGCCATAGAAATTCCATCGTACGAAGGAAGAGGCGCGTGCGCATTTCCCAGCGAACAACGTTTGCCCATTGGTTGATGAGAAGCGGCAAATCGCGCCATGACTGCACCCACTGAGCAAACATATAGTTGATGATGGTTTCGGAAGTCGGACGGACAATCAGAGGCTCTTCCAGTTTTTTGCCGCCGCCATGAGTTACGATCGCGCACTCCGGAGCAAAACCTTCGACGTGCTCCTTTTCTTTCGTAAGAAAGGACTCGGGAATGAACATGGGGAAATAAGCATTCTGGTGACCAGTGTCCTTGATCATCTTGTCGAGGGCACGCTGGATGTTCTCCCAGAGCGCGTATCCATACGGTCTTATGACCATGCAGCCTTTGACAGGCGAGTAGTCGGCAAGCTCGGTCTGCTGAATGGTCTGCGTATACCATTTCGCCTTATCCGAATCTTTATCCTCATCGCCCAGAACATCTGCCGGATCGTTGTTCTTTTGCTCGATGTTCTCTTTTACTTCCATGACTTGAATACTCCCAGGGAAACTGCACGGCATGCGCAAGAAAATCGCATGAAACTCGAAAAACTGCGAAAAATCGGAAGGGACCAGTATATATCACAGGCAGGCGAGCAAAAGGCTCCACGGTGGCTAAAGCAATACTTTGTATACTGTTAGAGCTGAATCAAAGTGGCTGGCAAGCAGCAGCGCAATCAATAAAGTCAAAGACGGGTAACACACGCAATGCAACTGACCGGCGAGCTTTCCAAAGTTTCCTTGCCAAATCTTTTGCAGCTGGTCCGCAACGGCGCCCTGACCGGCAAATTCGGCTTGCTGCAGGGAGCGAAAACGGCAGCCATCCTCATCGAAGACGGCTCCATAGTTCATGCCGAAGCCGACGCTTTATTAGGCAGAGAAGCACTTTTCGAGCTTTTCCTCTGGCTTTCAGGCACTTTCTCTTTTATCGAAATCGACTCTATAGACCCACATGAACGCTCGATTCATCCGGAAGATCCAGAAGAAACCACTGACAAGCTCATTAGAGAAGGTCAGCACTACGCCGAACAGAAGCGTTTTCTAGACCAGCTTCGCATTTCCGGACAATCCGTCCTCAGCCCTGTCAAAGACGCACGTCCACCGAAACTCCATGAATCAGCCCAACAGCTGCTCTCCGTTTTCGACGGCAGGCAACCGCTCAGCGCCATACTAGCCAGACTGAACCTGACGCGGCGACAGCAAATTCAAGCGCTTGCGACCCTTCTCTCGGAAGGAATTTGTGTCGTGGTTGAAGCGCAAGAACCGGAGAGCATGTCGCAAATCCAGCTGCCCGACTGGGTCGTTGCCAGATTGAGGCAGGACAACCCTGACATCGCTCAGGCAATCGTCGACCTGGTGGTCTGGAGCGACCGTGTCAAATGCTGGATGTTTCAAGCCGACGCGGATTTCGAACGGATAAAGAATTTGCTCGAGAAAAATCCCAAAACAAAGATGTTCAATGATGAATACTTCAAGGAAGCCGAGCCGGAAGGCTCGTCGCCAGGTGATTTAACAACGACAACTCCTTTCGGCGATGTTGCTGCACCTCCGCAGACAAGCGGTCGCAATCAAGCAAGAAGACCGGCAAAAGACAGCGGCAGCGGAGTCGAATTCTAATTTCCAACCAGCAGCTTTAGCCTTTCGGTGCGGCCTGCGCCAGTGTTCTCACCCGTTCGACATCGACGGGATTTTCGACCAGACCCTGGCGCTTGAGAGAAGAACCCACAATCACGCCGTCTGCCACAGAGAGAATTTCCTTGATATTGCCATTAGTGCAACCGCTTCCGCAAAAGAGCGGAGTGTCAGGAAGAGCTTCCCGGACGGCTTTGAAATCTGCCATATCTGGAGCAGAACCGGTCGCAGCGCCGCTTACGATAAGACCATCGGCGAGACCACGTTTTACAGTATCCTTGGCAATCAGCTGAATATCAGCATCTGCAGTAAGCGGGCTGGCGTGTTTGACAAGCACGTCGGCAAGTATTTTCACATCTTTGTTCGCCATCAACTGACGGCGATAGAGATGCAACGCGTGAGCATCTCCCTCGATAATTCCTTGATCCGTGACCATCGCGCCGGACAGAACATTGACTCGGATAAACTTCGCGCCCGTGGTGGCGGCGACAGCCAGCGCAGTCAGACCATCGTTGCGCAAAACATTGACGCCGACGGGAAGATCGCTGATGGACATGACTCTTTTGACCACCAGAGCCATTGCACAGGCTGTGGCAGTATCGACTTTACCCTTAGTGAAAGGAGCATCGAAGAAATTCTCGACAATGATGCCATTGACACCACCGGTGGTGAGGGCGGCAGCCTCTTGTTCCGCCCGCAACATAACTTGCTCCAAATGACCATCGAAACGCGATGAGCCCGGCAGAGGCATGAGATGGATTACACCAATTAGCGGCTTGGTAGTGCCGAAAAGCTCATCGAGCATGATTAGTCCCCGGTTTTGAAAGATCGTTCCCAGTCTATCCGGGAATCGATTGAATGAAATTCCTACTTTAACAGGTGCGTTTTTGAGCAAAAGCCAGTCTCTTTTCAACATCGATTCGAATAAAAAGACCCTGGGCAAGAGCCCCACAGAGAAGGTTGTCATTAGATCGCAAGGCCCGAAAACAAAGCGCTAGCGAGCCATTCCAGGACCGCTGCGCGAGCCGGTCCGTTTGTAACTACCGGACCTTCAGCCATACCACTTTTGGCGATCGCTTGAAATCCAGCTTCTTAAGCGGCACTCAGCTGATTTTTTGCAAAGAGCTGCGCGCGCGGTGCAAAGTGTTTCGTCTGCGAACTTCGCTATGTGTATGCCGCCGAAAACCCACGCCTGGCAATGTTTTCGAGCCCATTATTGACATCCGCCAGAGCCCTGCCTTTTTTAGGAATTCCCACCACGACGACAACCTTGAGCTTCTGACAACCGCCGGCTCACAATAAGCTCTCTTGTCAGAACCTTCATTCGAACTTTTCTCTTAAAAGCTATGAAGCCGCGCGTTCTTGAACAACACCTGGCTCTTTTTCTACTTTTGACTCCTGCCCTTCCTTTCCAATCCGTGAGTCCCCTAGACAACCCGAGCCACCGCTCCAACCCTTGTGAGTAATCCCTGGAAATTCGCCATCCGTGCGAACTCCTGCTCACCGTCTAGGACCACAGATTCAGCGGAACACTTCTGAAGCGTTGCCGCTCGGTCAACCCCCCCGCCACTTCGTGCAGCCAAACTTTTCGCGCGAATTCATCAGTCTCAAGTTTCGGAAGGCAGAGAGACTGTTACTTGCCACGTTTGTCGCCAGGTCCTTTTTCGGCTGTTGTTGCAGTCGACGGTGACACGTAGCTGGGTGGGAAATCGGCACTGTCCTGGCACGGACAGCAGCTATCGTGGCGTACTCCATGGTGGAGGCGCCTTTTCTAAACCAGCACTGCCGGTGGTGCAACTCTTCGACGGACGCAATCAGGCTGTCCTCGCGGAGTGGCACAGCGTTCCAAGCGCCGGCAGCTGCAAACCTCAGCATGAAAGAGGAGCAATAACAATGGAAACCAACAACATCCAGAAGCTGAAAGGCTTCACCATCAGGGCTTTGAAGTGCTACATCAAGGCTCTCGAACTCGGCGAAGGCGTGCGCGTGTCTCAGCGTGCTTTCCGCTACGAGTTGTCTGCCGACGGTCTCACTGCGCGCGTCATCCGCACTGCGGACGGCAGCGAGGTCGAAGGCACCAAGCGTACGATCGAGGAGTGGGCCAAGGTCGGCAAGCCGGCGCGGCTCGGGCTCATCGGTCTCAAGGCCAAGAAGCGGGATCTGCGTGAGCAGGGCGCCCGGGTGATGTTCGACCTGAACGTCATCACCGGAGAAGCCGGACTCACCCGCGACGGCGAACGCATCAGCAAGTTGCCCGTATCGGGCAGCGACGAGCTGATCGACGCTCCGACGACCATCGAAGGCTGGGCCGAGCTCGGTCGCTCCGTCGAGAAGCCGCTCTTCGAGCAGCTCAAGGCTGCCCGCGAGTGGGGGATCAAGGACGCCGAGAAGAAGGTCTGGGACGAGATGGTCGAACTCGGCATCGTTCGCGAGAAGAACGATTCCGACGACTCCGTCCAGGCGTAAGCCGTCTCAATCATCAGTCCGCTCCGAAGCTGGATAGATCTGTAGTCCGCACAGAACCCGCTTAGACGCCGCCGATCGGCGGTCTCGTGGACGCGTTTTGTGCATGCCGTACCGCGCTGACAGGCACCGACCTCAATGAGGTTGACCTGAAACGCGGACAGAGTCCCAGTTCTAAGAGCTCCACCAGTTTGCGGGAGGCGACTTCCGCGCAACAATAACGAGGCTACTATGGACAAAAAGTCCTTCAAGTGGTTTGGGTGGATTGCCTTTGGATTGCTGCTCGTCTTTGCGTTCTCGTCGTTGAACAACAACGGCGTGAATTCGCAGAACGGTCAGCCGAATCAGGCAACTCCCACGACCATCACGTTTTCCGATGCTCAGACCACGATTCGCGACAGCGCATCCACCATCAAGAGCGTCACCCTCCTCAAGTCTCCTCAGGGGACTGTCCGGGAGGCCATCATCGAGCGTACCGACGGCAGCCGCCAGCAGGTGGTCGTCCCCGGTGAAGCCGGCGCCGAGCGCCTGCTGACCGCGCTCAGCACTTCGAACGTCTCTCACGTCGCCGAGGAGCCCAAGGAGGCTTCCGGTGGCAGCGCGTTCGTGAGCATTCTGCTCAACATCGCCATGATGATTCTGCCGCTCGTCTTCATCTTCTGGCTCTTCAGCCGGATGCAGGGCGGCGGTGGCATCCAGCGCCAGATCGGGCAGTCGGGCGCCAAGAAGATCGAGCCTTCGGCCGACACCAAGACGTTCGCTGACGTCGCCGGTGCGGAAGAGGCGAAGCGGGAGTTGTCGGAAATCGTCGACTTCCTGCGCGATCCTTCCGAGCTGCGCGAAATCGGCGGCAAGCCGCCGAAGGGCGTGCTGCTCATCGGCGACCCCGGCAACGGTAAGACGCTGATCGCCAAGGCGGTCGCGGGTGAAGCGAAGGTTCCGTTCTTCGCCATCTCCGGCTCGCAGTTCGTCGAGATGTTCGTCGGCGTGGGTGCATCCCGCGTGCGCGAATTCTTCGACACGGCGCGCAAGCACTCGCCTGCCGTCCTCTTCATCGACGAAATCGACGCGGTCGGTCGCCAGCGCGGCTCCGGCATCGGCGGTGGCAACGACGAGCGCGAACAGACGCTCAACCAGCTGCTGGTCGAGATGGACGGCTTCACGCCGAACACCTCGCTGGTGGTGATCGCTGCCACGAACCGTCCGGACGTTCTGGATCCGGCGCTGCTCCGTCCGGGTCGTTTCGACCTGCAGGTGCTCGTCGACCACCCCGACGTCGTCGGTCGTGAGCAGATCATCAAGATCCACGTGCGCAAGAAGAAGTGCGCCGCGGACTTCAACTCCAAGACTCTGGCCGAGCTGACCCCGGGCTTCTCCGGTGCGCAGCTGGAAGGTCTCACCGACCAGGGCGCGCTCGTCGCTCTGCGCCGTATCCGTGCGCTCCGCAAGGAGGCGCGCCAGGGCGGCATGAGCGAGTCGGAGGTGAAGAAGAACTTCCCGTTCGAGATCACCATGGCCGACTTTGCCGAAGGCATCGACCGCGTGCAGATGGGTCCGGCCAAGGAAGGTCGCGCCAAGCGGATGTCCGAGAAGGACATGCGCAACACCGCTTACCACGAGGTCGGTCACGCCTGGATCAGCCAGGTCATGCACGACCTCAACAAGGGCGGCGACCCGGTCTCCAAGATCACGATCGTGCCGCGTGCTCGCGCGCTGGGTTACACGCAGTCGCTCCCCAAGGGTGACCGCTACAACTACACGCGCGACGAGCTGCTCGCTCGCATCATGATGGCGATGGGTGGTCGCGTTGCTCAGGAGATCTTCCTGAACACTGTCGACACCGGCGCTCAGAACGACTTCGTCCAGGCGAAGAACATCGCCTACCGCATGGTCACCGAGTTCGGCATGTCCGACCTCGGCCCGATCTCCGTCTCGGAAGGCGGGCAGGGTCCGTTCCTCGGTCGCCAGATGGCGATGGGTTCGGATGCCGGTCCGGAGCTGAAGAACCGGATCGACGCGGAATGGGTGAAGATCGTGAACGAGTGCTACCGCGCCACGCACGAGATCATCAGCCGCGACAAGGAGGCGTTCATCCGCGTCTCCGAGGCTCTGCTCAAGAAGGAGACCCTGCTCGGCGACGAGTGGCTGGCTCTCTACAAGGGCTCCGAGTGCGCCACCTGCGGTGAGCAGGTCGTCGAGAAGGCGATGGAGCACTGCGTCACCGGTGACTGCAAGGACCCGCTCGCGCACACCGCTCCGGCTCAGCCGACGGCGGAAGCGGGCTCGCCCAAGCAGGAAGGCGACGCTGCTGCCCAGCCGGAAGGAGAGAGCAAGTAAGGACCGGCGGGGTCGATGCAATGCGTCGACCCTGCACGGGACTGCTTGCGCGCAGCTAGGTTCAGGTGGGGCGGGCACTACATTTGGTGCCCCGCCCTTCCTGCCCGGCGGTCTATACCGACCGGGCAAAACGCAGCGGGAGTCTCAGCCCGGTCTGCGGCCGCTTGGGATAAGTAATCTCATCAACCACGCGCCAAACGCGTGGAAGCCGACGGTAAGAAATCGGCGAACCGGCAGAAGGGCAACAGGTTCTCGCAATGCTTCGAGCCCCTGTCCAAATAAAAACGAAATTCCTCCGGAGCCCTCCGGACATCTAACAGGTGGTTTGCCACCGATGCAAGTCGCTTGCAGAGCGCCTTGCAGTAACGAAGCGCGTCTGCGCTTTTGGAGTACTCAACATGACAGAACTCATGTCCATGGTCACAGCCGGCTTCAACATCGGCGGCATCGCCGCGATGATTGCTGGTCTGGCTGTGCTCATCATCGTTCATGAATTCGGGCACTGGCTCGCAGCTCAGATGCTCGGGTTCAAAACGCCCATCTTCAGCATCGGTTTCGGCAAGCCGTTCTTCGTCCTCGGACGTTGGCGCGACACCGAATTCCGCATCACGCCCTGGTTGCTCGGCGGTTATGTCGCTCTTCCCGAAATGGGAGACGAATCCAGCGCCAAGGAATTCATGAAGGCGAACGGTCTGGAAACGCAAGGCTTCGTATACCAGCGCAAGGCCATCTGGCGGCGCGCTGTCGTTGCGGTCGCCGGCGTGACCATGAATATACTGCTCGCCGTCGTCCTGCTTTTCGGCATGTTCGCCACAAAGGGCGTTCCGACGCAGGAAGCCGTTCCCAATACGGTCGTCATCTACAACGTCGACGCCAACAATGTCACCATCGCACGCGACGCCGGTCTTCAGGGCGGCGACCGAGTAGTCACCATCGGCGGTCAGAATGTGACCACGATCGATGACGTGCGCAACAACCTGGCTGCGCATCCTTCGCAGCCTGTGGTTGTGGTGGTAGACCGCAATGGTCAGCAGGTCACCGTCACGCTCACGCCGACTTCCGAAGGGAAGATTGGCGTAGCCATGGGTCCGCAGGTCCGCAACACCTTCAAGGAAGTTTCCGTCGGCGAGGCTGCGAAGCTCTCGGTCGTCGGCACTTACAACGGTGTGACGGGCATTCTGCATGGACTCGGCATGATGGTCGGCATTGTCGAAAAGCCTGCCAATCTGCCCGACGGCGCCACTGATGTTCATGCCATCGTCGGCATCGTCAGCTACGGCGCGGACATGTTCGCACAGGGTTTCGCGCCCTTCGTCATGTTCCTCGTCATGATCAGCCTCAATCTGGCTGTTTTCAACCTGCTGCCCATCCCCATCCTGGACGGTGGTCATCTGGTTTTCCTGGCTCTCGAGAAGGTGCGCGGACGACCGCTGACACCGCAGACTCAGGGGCTGCTGTACCAGATCTTCTTCTTCCTGTTCATGGCTCTGCTCGCCTTCGGTTTGTGGAACGACTTCGTCCACCCGATCGGCAAGTAAACCTGAGCGGAAAGCAGTTCGTCTCTGGTCATCAGTGAGAGCGCGACGCTGCCATGCAGGCGGCGTTCGCGTTCTCAATTTAAAAACCGCGGTTCAATACCGCACTTCATGCGCCCCTGCCAGAGCAGCGGTGCACGGGGAAATACTATGCAAGAATTCCTGCATGCCAGCTGGCCTGTCCTGGCCATCATTTTTGTCCTCTCGGCGTCCTTTACGATGTTCTCCAAGAAGATCGCGGACTTCCTGTTCTCGCCCAAACCGGGTGGTCATCCGCTCGTTCAGGTCTTCAAGCTGATCGCTTACATGATGACCTGGATCTTCTTGCCGATCGCATCGGCGGTGGTCGCCCTGATCAGCCTTGCGGCTCTGATCGGTGCCTTCGCGTAGCCGAGGACTCAGGCACTAGCGTTTCCTGTGCGCAGGAGGAGAAAAGACTCAGGTCTCTTCTCTCTTGCGCATTAGGAAACGTTTTTTTCAAGCCTTTTTACTATACTCTTTCGTATTTCGACAGAAGAACAGTCTTATTGCGTATTTCAGAAAAACAAGACCAGAAGCCAGCCGAGGCGCCGCAAACTGGTTTGCTCTTTAATCAAACCTCTGAAGACTCGCTGAGCAAGGGTATTTATGCACAGCTAAGCACATGCACGCTAGAGAGAAAGTCTGGAATCAAGGAATTAAAACTGCAGAAAGAGCTTGGTTCTATTCTGTTTTCACACATAGACTCAAAACACATCCATTCGCCCTTTCAGAAACCCGAAATCCAACAGACAAAGACAGCCACGACAGTTCAGGATAAACGTTATCGAGCCCAATGCTCGACTGTTGGAATTTCACTAACCAGGCGCGGCGCGGCAGGGCGCCGCCGGCAGGAACCGGACAGAAAGAGAGACAACATGGCATTCGACAAGCGCAACAACCACAATTCCAACCAGCCAAATGCCAGGACACCTCAGTACTCCACGCTCGACGATACCATGCGCGCACTCTTCGAGGAGCAGCGCGAGGGTCTCGAGGACAGCAAGGCCAGCCGCCGTGACCGGCGAATGAACAAGCAGCTGTACAAGCGCGATCCATACGCCGACTGAGGTTCTCCCTGAAGGATGGAGGCGGTGCGTGAGACCAAGACAATTCACTCTCATGTCGTTGCTCGAAGAGGCTGAGAAGAATCACGGCATCCAGCCATCGGTCCGCCTTACGATCGCTCAATTGCTTCTCGAGGCAAACCAGGAGTTCAGTGCCAGGATTGCGATTCGTTTGCTGAAGCCGGTTTACCCGCTGCTCCTGCAAGAGCCCGATCGTTTTCGCTTCAGGCTGATGGCCGGCTTTCTCGGCAAAGCTCATCGTAGGCTGCGCTCAAAAACCAATGCCGACTTCTGGTTTGCCCTTTCACACGGCAAGGACCGGGCTCTCGACGAGATCGAAAGGCGCTTCGATGTCGTGCCGGCTCAGCCAAAAGAGCGCGACAAGAAGAGCCCCGTGCAACCCTGACGCCGGATCACCCCGCACCATTTGTGGTGCTGACAAAAACAACAGTTCTCCTGGCGATTTTCAACAATCGCCGAAAGGATTCCCCGTGCAGACTTTCGGAATCGTCTCCTTCGTGCTTCTTCTCATCATCGGGCTCGGCGCATACCGAGTGTATCGCTTCCTGGTGAGCCAGTTCAGCCGTCCCTTCACTACGCCAAACCTGCCGAAGATTCGCAAGGTCGCCTTCTTGATCGTGGCGCTCCTCGTCGTGTCCATGCTGACGCCGTTCCTGCTGCCCTTCAACTCCACCCTCCGCCTCGTCATCTACGGCGCCTACGCTCTCTTCGCCGTACTCGGACTGAGCCAGATCTGGGACTGGGCGAGCGGGCTGCTCAGTCGAGGAAAGACTCCCGCCGGCAAGTAAACTCAAACTTCGCGCCGCGAAAGGAAAACAGAATGTACGCAGTGGAATCAACGGAAGTCTGGAACAAGTTCGTTCACACCGTCGAGATGCTCGCGGTCCTCCATGAAGTCTCCATCGGTGCTGGTTGCTACGTCCAGAACGGCCGGTGGGGGTACAGCGACAGGTGTCATTACGAACGTTTCGTTGAGTCGGCAGGGAAGTTCAAGCACGCCGCCAATCTCGCGTTCGAGAGAGCTGCCAGCCTTCTTCTCACAGAGAAGGGCGTCAACACGGCGTTCAAGCTGGCGGTCAAGTCCGCCGAAACCTATCTCGAAGGGTTCAACTTCCTGCTCGAAATGAGCGATGACGTGCCGGCCGGCTGCAAGAGCGGCAAGAAAAGCCTCGAGACCGTCCTGAACGCGGCGCGAGCCTGGGAGTAGCAGCAACCGGCAAAGAGATTTGCTGAGATCCATGCGTCGGCCGTATTTTGCAACGGCCGACGCATGGCGCCGCGTCCCTCGCGCCAACGCGAAACTGAAGTCGATTCTTTTCAAGCGTTTCTACTATGTGTTATCATATAAAACAGAACAACAAAAAAATTGCACCAAATACAACACCATCACCAGAGGGTGGATACGATGAACTTGCATTCGCGCAATTCCATCGTATCCACCCTGACGTCATTACAAATCAGCCGGCTATGAAGCCTGAAGACTCAGCGCCCCTTAGCCAGAACGAAATTGAAAACCCCGTTCTGCACGACACCCGCTGCAGGAAGCGCCGGATTGAGACGCACGACCAGTTCCGGCTGGAAAAAATCGTCGCCGGGGATATCCAGCGTATTTTGGGCATCGTCCTCAAAGTAGAGCTGCGTGGTCAACTTCTTGTAGCCTTTCGCCTCGACGACAACGTGAATGTGCGACGGACGCCACAGGTTGTAGCCGTCATCGAAGTAGTTGCCCGGACGAAGGATGGTGAAGGCGTACCCACCCGCCTTGTCGGTTTTGATCCGCCCACGATACAGATGGTCTTTGACGGCGATCGGCTTCGGGCTGCCGTCGTCGTTCTGGTTGTCGTAACGACCTGATGGATCCGCGACCCACACAGACAGCGTCGCATCAGCAATCGGCAAGCCGTCCTGAGAGAGCACCTGCCCGTTGACGGCGATTTCTTCGCCGGTCTCGCCTGCAGGGAATAACTTGCTCTGCAGCTTGGCGTTGGCGATGAAATATGGACCCAGGACTTGTCCCGGTGTAAGGGGAAAGCGGCGAGCCAAAAGCTTTGGAGCAATTGTTTTCTTTGCCATTCTCTTTGTCTCATTTCTCGTTTTGATTAGCAAAAGCCACAACGGGAGCAGCGCTTATTTGCACCGCTCCCGATTGCGAGCTTTTACTTATCGAAGTCTGGTGGCCAGAGCGGCTGGCGAATCACTTGTTGATGGCTTGCTTCGCGTCGGCCACCGGTGGATTACCAGAACCTGAAGCATTCGCGCCGTCACCGTTATAACGCCTCTTCACCTCGCCGGCCGTCCAGTCCACACCGGTTTTCAGTGCCCTTCTGGCCTTATCGAGGATGAAGCTTCTCACCATGCTGATGAGAAATCCGCAAGCGAAAACACCGGCGGCGATGACGTAGACGGCAGTTGCGACGCCGGCATAGCCAGCGAAGAAATGCAACAGCCATCCACCGAAGGCAAACACGATCGCACCGGCCATGAGAAGCTTGGCGATGATACCGGCCACTCGAAAAGGGCCGATTTTCGTAAGAGCAAACTCGGCAGTTTTCTCGACTGCGCCGTCAGCGGCATATTGAGCCGCTTTACCGGACCACTTCTTCCAGTCCATTCTCTTTCCCTTTGGGCTGTAAGTAAATTGGCAATTGAGGTTATGGAAGTCCCCGCGCACAGGCCGCAGCTTTCAGCCTTGCACTGTGCGGGGGACCAAGTATCAATGCGGCGTGCTTTAGCGCTGGCTTTGCACCAGGCTGAACAAGCGCTGCAGCTCGGCGTAATCGGCCGAGCTGCCGTTCTGTCCTTTCACCTGCTTGCCTTGCCAGACAAACACGAAGGACGGCGTGCGCACACCTCCATGAGCGAGAGCCAGAGGCAGGTTCTCGATATGCGCGACATTGACCGCCACGACCTTGGCGTCGCGAGCATGCCGCCAGGCAAATTTCTCGACGACCCTCATCTGCTCTTCATCCAGAGGAGCATTCTGCTCCTGCTTGTAGAAGTAGATGAGCACAGGCTTGGCGTCCTGAACGTTTTCGACCTCCTGCTCGTACGAGAAGAGGTCGACAGCCGTGACGCGACCGTGCTCCTGCCTGTACGTGTAGTCGTTGTACATGAAGAAGGCGCCGACAGCTGCTACTGCAGCGACCAGGAGCGTGATTAGTGTTTTTCGGTTCATGGGAACTCCGAATTGTTGGGACAGCTTTCGCACCGGTTTCTATCGCCACTGCTGTCTCAGTGGCGCACCGGCTCATGCCGAAATTTAGTTGCCTAAACTGCCGATGACGGCGACGGCAACAAACATTTCGGGACACGCGAGCATGGCAATGGCAAAACCAATCGCCACCACGATGACAAAGGTGTAGAAAATCATCATCTTGGTGAATTGCCAGAAGGAGAGATGAGCGATCACGGTTTGATCCTTCACCTCTACCGAGCTGAGAAACATGCGCGCCATCTGCCCCTTGAACGTATCAGGCAGTGTGTAGACGGGCATACGCTCCAGCGTGAACTCAGCGGACTTCTGCACCATACTGTTGACCAGGTCGGCGCCTGCCTTGACGAGTTCATCCTTGTTGGCAAGCACTTTCGGGCTGGACACCCACTTCTCGACAAAGGAGTCCAGACGCGTCGAGACACTCTCTCCGTTGGTCTTCACGTCGACCAACTTGAGTTGATCAGGCTTGAAGTGGAAAGTACCGTCCAGGTTGTTGTAGGTGAGACTTCCCTGTGTCTGGGCTTTGACGGTGAACTCCGTTTTGAGCTTATTTGCCGTCGCCACGATGACCAGCCCGATTTTGTCGCCGGTCAAGTCCATAGCGACGGAATGGATGACGACACCGTTCTTGGTAGTGAACGGCATCTTCACATCGATTCTCTGCTGCACCTCGGACTGGGTCATCTTCACTTCGTGGAGTCCGAAGATATTCCAGGCCACGCCCGCAACGCCGATGATGAGAGCGATTACAACCGCTCCCCAGGCAAATTTGCGCTTGGACATCGTATTCACCTCGAGTTTGAATCGCCGGCGGAAACCGGCAGAAAAACACACCGGCAGAAGCAGGCGTGTGCGCGACGGAATGTCGCAAGTCTCGCTGACAGATTATTCGAGTCGGAGCAGGTTGACGTTTTTAAACGTTCTTCTTTGTTGATGGGTTGGAGAAATAAATACAGACCAAAACTAAAGAAAGCGCATGAATAAGAGCCAGATAATCACCAGGTATGTTGCACCCGCTACACAAAAGCGCCTTCTTTGAGAAGCCCGAAGAGGCGTGCATTTCAGAGAGCGCGCCTGGCAAACCTGAACAGCAATAAATTGAGAGAACACGTTAATGATGCCGCCTCACGGTAGCGGCGCTAGTGCGAGCAGAGTTTCTGGACTCTAGTCCTTTGCAGTCAACTGATCGTCCGGTGCAATCTGAATGACGGACCAGCTGCCGGTGATGAGACCGGTAGCCTTGTCATTGAGCTTCTGCGCCTCATCGTGCCTGTTGTTCGTCGTGAGCAAGTCGGCATAATTCTTCTTGATGCGGATGGTATCCGGATGATCTTCACCCAATGTTTTCTTTCTCACAGCTATACCGCGCTGATAGCAGCTTTCCGCCTCGCGATATTTGCACTGAATGTGATAGAGAGTGGCAAGATTGTGCAGACTGGTAGCCACATCCGGATGGTCCTTACCATGAGCACTTTCGTAAATCTTGGCGGATTCTTCAGCAAATTCCTCGGCCTCTCTGTAATGTCCCTGCATGTAATGCAACTTTGCCAGAGTGTTTGCAGCCGATGCAACAAGTGGATTTGCGGCGCCAAGCGCTTCTTTCTTCAATTTGAAAGAGCGCCGAAAATGCGGTTCAGCCAGATAGAATTTTTCCTGCCTGCACAGCACTTCGCCCAAGCTATCGAGGCTGTAAGCCAGTCTTTGCGCGTTACCAGTGACTTTCTCGGCTACTTTTACAGCGCCATACCAGGAACGCTCAGCGCTTTCCAAATCTCCTTTGGATGTTTGCGCCTCGGCTTCCATGCGGGT